>DATFXL010000029.1:0-4574 GCA_035316025.1 Acidimicrobiia bacterium | reverse complement strand
ATCACCGTGACATCCCGCCAGGGCAGCCCGGCGCGGAGAACCAGACGATTGAACCCGTCGTTCTCGGCCGCGCCCTGCCAGACCTGTGCGAATGCGTCTTCGAACAGTGCGAGGGTCCGGGGATCACTCACACCCTCGGTGACCTGCGCTGACGTCAGACCGAACGCGTAGATCCGCACGGGCGCCGAGCCGTCGGGACGGATCTCGTAGGGGCGCTCGTCCAGCACCCACACGCCCAGGTTCTCGAGGACGGGCAGCAGGTCGTGCACGGCGATGGGCTCACCGACATGGATCAGCTCGAGTTCCAGGAACCCCTCGGGTGACTCGAACGGATGGTGGAGGTGGACGACGAGATCCTGGTCGCGATCCTCGATCCGCCTGATGTCAGCCACTGCGACGCTCGCGGCACGGTCCGCCCGGTACGTCGGCGGGAACGCGTTCTCGTACCGCGGGAGGAGCTCGGACGCACGCTCCTCGCCGAAGCCCTCGATGAGCGCGTCGCGAAGGTCATCGATCCATACATCGGTCGCGTCCGAACGGCCGGACCCTCCCTTCACGGGTTCCGGTTCGTCATCCGGTGCGGTGCCGGGCGGAGCATCGACTGGGAATGGCTCGGCGCTCTCCACGATGTGCACCGCTTGCTGGAGCGGCAAGCGTCTCCCCGCTTCCCAGGCAGCCCGCACGGCGGGGTCGGTGCTCTCGGCGCTCGCTGTCACCGCCTCCCCCAGTGCCTGCCGATACAGCCTCGGGATCGGAAGTGCCATGTGCTCGCGCGCCGCCGCCGCCACGGCGAGCAGCTCGGCTCCCCGTGGCACATCACCTCGGCGGCGTGCCGCGAGCGCGAGCTCCTCGAGCTCCTCGACGACAGCCCGCCGGTCTCCCAACTGGGCTCTCACTTGGAGCGCTTCGCGATGCCAGGCTTCCGCCGAGTCCACATCGCCGTGGGCGGCGGCGAGCATCGCGCGGCTGCGGAGCAGAGCAGCAAGGCTGGCCGGAGTGCGGTTGGCCTGGATCGTCTCGTTCTGGCTGAGCCATCTGGACGCCGACGCCGCGTCGTCGCTCGCGAGGGCGACGTTCGCCAGGCCGGCCAAAGCCAAACACACGCCCGTCGTCTCCTCGAGGCCGCGGGCCATGTCGAGCGCGGTGGCGAAGTGGCCGCGCGCCGAGGCCTGATCGTTGGTGAGGTGCAGCACCTCTGCCAGTCCGAGCTCGGCGAGCAGCGCGCCCTGACTGAATCCCAGGGTTCGTGATCGTTCGAGTGCTTCTTCGAGCAGGCTGATCGCTTCGGCCGTGTGGTCTTGCCACCCGCCGAGGACACCCAATCGGAACAACGTCCACGTCATGCCCCAGGCGTCGTCGAGCTCTCGTCGGATCGACAACGCTTGCTCGTAGCTTCGCTTTGCCTCTTTCGTTTCACCCCGAAGGGCCAGGACGTTGCCGAGGTGGTTCAGGGCGTACGCCGTGAACCACGGGTCCGACAACGCGCGTCCGGATGCGACCGTGTCGGACGCGAGTTGCTCGGCTTCGTCGAGGCGACCTCGACCAGCGGCGACGAGGGCCAGCACTGATTTCGCCCGCGCTTCCCATCTCTCGCTCTCGACGCGGCGTGAGACGGCCAGCGCTTCCTGAGCGACCTCGGTAGCTCGATCGAGGTCGCCGGCGAAGCACGCCAGCTTCCCCCGCGCGCAGAGGGCCTTGGCGCGTAGGTCGTCGGGCGCCGACGCTCCTCGTTCGAGCGCTTCGTCGAGCCAGGTGCCGCCCTCCGACAGACGGCCGCGCACGAGCCAGAAGTGGCCGATGGCAGCGGAGAGGCGGAGATCGTCGTGATCGGAGGCCTCGCCCCCTGACGCGAACGCGGCCCGAAGGTTCTCGTGGTCGGCGGCCAGTTCGTCGAGCCAGCGCTTCTGGTCGGCTCCCATCAGCCCGCCTTCGGCCCGTTCGGCAAGGGAGAGATACCAGGCGCGGTGGCGGGCACGGAGTTCCTCCGACTCACCCGCCTTTGCCAGTCGGTCCTCTGCGTATTGACGCGTGGCGCGCAGGAGTCGGTACCGCCGAACATCCGGGTCGGCGTCCGTCTCGACCAGCGACTTGTCCACCAGCGCCGTGAGCAGGGCGAGCACATCGGCGTCCGCGAGGTCGCCGCAGGCGCAGATCTGCTGCACGGCATCGAGGCCGAAGTCGCCGGCGAAGACCGACAGACGCCGCAGCAGGGTCCGTTCCCTGCCGGTGAGGAGCTTGTGGCTCCAGCCGATCATCGATCGAAGGGTGCTTTGACGTGGCTGCCCGGGCCGACTGGGGTCGACGAGCCGGTCGAGGCGCTCGAGCGTGGTGGCGATCTGAGGCAAAGCCAGGGTCTTGACCTGGGCGGCGGCGAGCTCGATCGCAAGAGGGAGACCGTCCAGCTGCCGGCAGATCGAGCCGATGACGTCGACCGCGTCGTCGTCGAGAGCCACGTCGGGTTGGCGGAGGGTCGCTCGATCGATGAACAGCTGCACCGAAGAGGCTTGACGCAACTCGTTCCCGGACGCTCCGACGGGCGGCAACCCGAGCGGGAGGAGCCGATAGGTCGCTTCCCCGCCGACGCCGAGCGGTTCTCGGGAGGTCGCAAGAACGTGGACCGATGCGCAGTCGCGAACCAATGTGTCGGCGAGCTTGGCGCTGGCGCTGACGACGTGCTCGCAGTTGTCGAGGACGATCAGTGCGGTTTGGTCCTCGAGATGGTCGATGAGTCGTTCCTGGGCGGAACGCGTCTCTCGGCGGTCAGGGGCCGCGTACGTTCCCGACCCGCCTTCCCGCATCCCCGCAGCCGCTGCGACGGCAGCTGCGACGAGGCCGCCCTTCTCGACACTGGCGAGATCTGCGACCCAGACGCCATCGGGGAACGACGTCAGTACCTCCTCGGCGACCTGGAGGGCGAGACGGGTCTTGCCGACCCCGGCCGTACCCGTCACCGTGCACACGCGGTTTCCCGCAACGAGCTTCGTGGCCCGCTCGACTTCACGGCGCCGTCCGATGAACCGCGTGAGCTGAACCGGCAGGTTGTTCGGCGTCTTCTCGACCGAACGCGGTGGCCGGAGCTCTGAATCGGCGCCGGCACCCGGTCGAACACCGTCCGCGGGAGCAGAGATCATGCGCAGCGAGATCGTCGTCCAGGCGCCGAGGTGAATCTGGTCGCCGTTCTCGAGGGGGATAGGAATGTTGTTCGGGACGGGCGACGGATCGTCATTGATCGTCGTCCCGTTCTTGGATCCGACATCGACGAGGGCGTACGAACCGTCGGCCTGGCGGATCAGGCAGGCGTGCGCATGCGACACGCCACGATCCTCGGGCGACCCGGACAGATCGATCTCCGGCCGAATCCCGCGAGGAACGTTCTCTCGGCCGATCCAGATCTCGTGTTTCGTCAGAGTGAAGCGACGTGGTTGATAGTGGTCGGGAAACTCGGTATCGCCGGCGGCGACGGAACGCCAGTAGTCACGGTCGGCGGTAACCACCGCTTCCCATTCCAGCGCGGGGCGGCTCCGGCGCACACCGGACGGCCGCCGGATCTCCGGCTCGACGTTTTCGGTCGAATCGACGAGCGCGAACAAGCCCTCCGCGAGAGACGGGTCCGTCACCGTCTCCGACCGGAGGGGGACGAGTCGGAGGCCCGGCGAGAGCTCAGGGGTAAGGAGGTCGGCCGTGCTCTGCGAGACGACCGTCCCACCCTCGGGCGCCAACGCGCGCAGCCGCACCGCCCGGTTGACTGCCGGGCCCGTGTAGACGCCGTCGCGGAGACCGGCTTCGCCGCTGTGGAGCGCGGCGCGTATCCGAACCTCGATGGCGCGAGGCCATTGCTCGCCGGCAAGGCGTGTATGGACGTCGCGAGCCGCGAGCACTGCGGCCGAGGCCTCCGGGAAGGCCGAAAATGTCGTGTCGCCCTCCGCCATGGGCTTGACGAGATGCCCGGCGTTCGCGTCGACGACATCGGAAACCACGTCGTCGATGCGGTCGCACACTGCCGTCATGACGTCGCCGTGCGCGTCCCACAAGAGCCCCGATTCCGCGAGCTCGGTGGCCAGGAACGTGACGACACCGCTCGGCAGGGCGTTGTGGTCGGCGCGGAGACGCGCCGCAAGCTGCCCGGCAGATGCCGGCCGCCGCGCCGGGTCACTGGCAAGACCCCGACGGAGTGTGCGCGCCAGCGCCCCGACTTCGGCGGGATCGATGCCCTCCCATGTCGGCGGGCCTTCCGCCGGTGCGTGGCCGGTGAGCAGCTTGACCGTCGTCGCGGCGAGGCTGTAGATGTCCGACGCGGACGTGAGAGGCTCGCCGGCGGCGACCTCTGGCGCCACATACCCCGGAGTGCCGGCGCGTCGACGAACGCCCGTGACGGTCGCGATCCCGAAGTCGACGAGAACGATGTTGCCGGCCGAGGTCAGCACGAGGTTCGCGGGCTTCACGTCGCCGTGGACGAGGCTGGGGTCGTGCCCATGCAGATGGTCGAGCGCGGCGGCTGCTTGGGTGGTGTAGTCGAGGACCTTCGAGAGCTCGAGCCCGGGTTCGCCGTGTTCGTCGAGGAGTCGGCCGAGGTC
>DATFXL010000028.1:0-33034 GCA_035316025.1 Acidimicrobiia bacterium | reverse complement strand
GTCTCGACTCGCGGTCGCTCGTCAGGTGCTCCAACAGCAGCTGGAAGAGATCGACCGCGCATGTAGCCGGTTTCGTCCCGACTCCGATCTGACGAGCGTGAACGAGGGCGGGGGGCGTCGCGTTCGCGTCGCGCCACTGCTCGCGCCGATCGGTTGGAAGGATGCCGTCCTGCCGTTCGCGTCGGATTACCGGCCGCTGTGTGCGATGGTCACGGGATCTGCGCGGAACTATTCCCCGAACGGGTCCGACTCGACGACTGGGGCTACCCGATCCTCGACCCGACGCCCATCCCGCGAGAGCTGATGGACCACGCCCGCCGCGCCGTGACCGCGTGCCCCAAGCTTGCCCTCACGCTTCGCGACGACCCGTAGGTGGAAACGGATCGAGCCGTCTGACGACCTGTCAGATCGGCGTCAGGGCGCCAGGTAGCCTGATCCGCCGTGCCCTCTTCATCTGCGCCGGCCGCAGAGGCGGTCGCGCTCGACGGCCGGCCGCTCGGCAAGCGAGGTGCTGCTACCCGCCGCCGCCTGCTCGACGCCACCGCGCGGCTGCTCGAGACGCACGGCGTCCGAGATCTGCGCGTCGTCGACATCGCCCGCGAGGTCGGCACGTCGCCGGCAACCTTCTACCAATACTTCCGTGACGTCGAGGAGGCGGTGCTGGCCCTGACGGCCGAGGTGGGGGAGGAGCTCGCCCCGGTCGACGAGCTGCTCAGCCGCCCGTGGACCGGCCCGTCGGGCCTGGCCCCCGCCCGCGAGATGGTCGACGCCTTCCTCCGTTACTGGGATGCCCACCGGGCCGTGCTCCGCACCCGCAACCTCGCCGCGCAGGAAGGCGATCCGCGCTTCCGCCGCGTCCGGAACAGCTCGCTGCGGCCGATCACCGATCACCTCGCCACGACCGTCACCGAGTCACAAGCCGAGGGCCGCGTGAGTCCCGAGATCTCGCCGATGGCGGCGGCGGCGGCGCTGGTGGCGCTGCTCGAGCGCATGGCCGCCTTCCACGGCGACCTCGAAGCCCTCGGGATCACCCGGGACGACGTGGTCGAGACGACGGCGCGGATCGTCCACCAGACCGTCACCGGTGTGGAGGCGTAGCGATCGCCGAGCCGCTCGAGGTCGTGTTCCTCTGCACCGGGAACGCCGCCCGATCCGTGATGGCGGGCGCGTTGCTGGAGGACCGCGCGCCCCACGTGCGAGTCGTCACGGCGGGGACCCACGTGGTCGAAGGCATGCCGATGAGCTGGCGCACCCGCGACGCCATCGCCGAGCTCGGCGTCGAGCAGTCGATGCACCGCAGCCACCAGCTCACCGACCTCGACGTCGACGCCGCCGACGTCGTCATTTGCCTTGCGGCCGAGCACGTGGCCTACATGCGGCGCACGCACCCCGACGCGGCCGGGAAGACCGTCACGCTCAAGCGACTCGTCCGCGATCTGCCGAGCGCGTCCGGCAAGGCCCTGACCGACCGCCTTGGCTCGCTCCACCTCGCCGACGCCGAGCTCACATCGTCGGAGGACGTCGACGACCCTGCCGGCGGTGACCTGCCGGTGTTCCGCGCCTGCGCGCGCGAGATCCGGGACCTGATCGACCGGCTCGTGCCCGGGCTGGCACCGGTCCCCGACGAGGAGATCGCTTAGGGCGGGACTCAAGGGGAGATCTGGTTGTTACGACGCTGCCAGCGCGGCGCGGGTGCCGGAGGGATGGCAGGTCACCTCGAGCTCGCGGCGGAAGACCTTCTCGAACAGCTCCCGTTTGCGTCGTGCGCCCCACTGCTCGAGCTCGGCGTCACGGTTCCTCGTGAGCCTGATCATGACGAGCGACGGCCCGACACGGACGTCGATGTCGTCGACGGCCTGACTGCGGCTCCGGTCGAGGCCGTCGGCGATGCGCAGGAGCGCGGCCAGCTTGCGGAGGCGCTCCTCGCCTCCGGGCCCGAGCGGACCGAACTCCTCCGTCGCCCGCGGCTCGCCTCGCCGGTGCCAGCGGGCGAGGGCGGCGAGCAGCGAGACCTCCTCGGGCGCGAAGCCGCGCAGGCCGCCGTGCCGTACCAGGTACGCGGCGTGACGATGGTGCCCGTCGTGGGCGACGTGCTCGCCGATGTCGTGCAAGAGCGCGGCGTACTCGAGCATCTCCCGGTCGTGCGCGTCGAGCCCGTGCAGTTCGGTTGTCTGGTCGAACAGCTCGAGCGCAAGACGCGCGACCTGGCGGGAGTGGTCCTCGGGGGCGCTACATCGCCGTGTGAGGCCCTGCACCGACGCCCGCCGGATCGAACGGGGGTCGTCGGTCCAGTCGGCAGGGTCATGGTGGCCGATGACGTCGAGCAAGATGCCTTCGCGCAGTGACCATTCGCTGATCGTCATCTCGTCGAACTCGAACACCTCGAAGGCGGTCGCCAGGAACGTCGAGCCGGCGACGATGAGGTCGACACGTCGAGGCTCGAGCCCGACAAAACGGCGTCGCTCTGACGCCTTCGACGAGACGATCTCCTCGTGCAGTGGAAGGAACTCGTCACGGGTGAACGTGAGCTGGTTCAGCGATACAGGGATCTGGGCATCGCGCCGCGCCGCGACCATGGCTGCGAGGTCTTCCAGCGTGCCGCTGCTCCCGACCACCAGCTTCGGCTCGTACTGCGCGGTGTCCCGCGCGACGCGGCGCAGCGCGGTGGTCAGGTGAGCACGCAACGCCCGCCGGTCGGCCTTGGCGATCGGATCGGAGTGGACGAAGTCGGCCGTGAGGCGGGCGACCCCGAGGTTCTCGCTCGTCGCCCACAGCAGTCCCGACGCGGTCCCGACCATGACCTCGAGGCTGCCGCCGCCGAGGTCGAGGCACAGCGCCGGCGCCGGCTCGAGCAGGACGCTCGCCCTGATAGCGCCGAAGATGAGCCGGGCCTCGGTGAGGCCGTTGATCACGTCGACGGCCACGCCGGTGTCTCGCTCGATGCGGTCGACGAGCTCGTCGCCGTTCGCGGCCAGGCGGATGGCGCTGGTCGCGCAGGCGACGATCTCGGTGGCGTGGGCCGCCTGGGCGAGCATCTTCATGCGTCGCACCGTTGCCACAGCCAAGTCGGCGGCATCGGGCGGGATGAAACCCTCGCGGCTGACGCTGTCGCCGAGACGCAGCATCTCCTTCTCCCGGGCGAGGGGCGTGAAGCTGCCGTCGGGATGCACGTCCGCGATGAGCAGGTGGAACGAGTTCGTCCCCAGGTCGAGCGCCGCGATGCGCATCGCGCCCGACTGTAACGGCGCGACCGTTCCGTCCGGCGTACCTGGCGACGCGGCACTCTCCCTGACGCCGACGTCAGTCTGACGGCGCCTCAGGTACGATCGGTTCGAGGTCTGCACGAGAAGCCCGGGTCCACAAACGGGGAGGAGCGGCGCATGAGCGAGCTGGCAGCCGAGCCGCGGATGCTGATCGACGGCAAGCTCGTCGACGCGGCGTCGGGGGCGACGTACGAGAACGTCAACCCGGCCACGGAGGAGGTCGCGGGCGATGTCGCCGACGGCGGCCCCGAGGAGATGGACCGGGCGATCGAGGCCGCCCGCCGCGCGTTCGACGACACCCACTGGTCGACCGACACCGCGTTCCGCAAGCGGTGTCTCCAGCAGCTCAAGGACGCCCTCGACAAGGAGAAGGAGGTGCTGCGGGCCCAGATCGTGACCGAGGTGGGTGCCCCGATCAGCCTCACGTACGCGGTCCAGCAGGACTCGTGTATCGAGGACATGCAGTGGGAGATCGATCTGATCGACACGTTCGCCTGGGAGCGGGAGCTCCCGCCGCACGAGTTCATGGGCATGCAGAGCTCGCGCAAGGTCGTGCACGAGCCGGTCGGAGTCATCGGCGCCATCACGCCTTGGAACTTCCCGTTCATGCTCAACCTGTCGAAGCTCACGCCCGCGCTCGCGGCCGGCAACACCATCGTGCTGAAGCCCGCGCCCGACACACCCTGGAGCGCGACGTTCATAGGAAGGCTCGCCACCGAGCAGACGGACATCCCTCCCGGCGTGCTCAACGTCGTGACGTCGGGCGATCCGGCGACCGTCGGCGAGGTGCTGACAACGGACCCGCGCGTCGACATGATCAGCTTCACCGGCTCTACCGCGACCGGTCGCCGGATCATGGCGAACGGCGCCGAGACGCTGAAGAAGGTGTTCCTCGAGCTGGGCGGAAAGTCCGCCAACGTCATCCTCGACGATGCCGACTTCGCGACCGCGGTGCCGTTCGGGTCGATGGTGTGCACGCACGGTGGGCAGGGCTGCGCGATCACCACGCGCATGCTGCTCCCGAAGTCGCACTACGACGAGGCCGTCGACATGCTCAAGGCCGCGTTCGAGACGGTTCCGTACGGGGATCCGACGGATCCCGGCAACATCATGGGGCCACTGATCAACGCCCGACAGCGTGACCGGGTGCTCGGCTACATCGAGAAGGGCAAGGCCGAGGGCGCAAAGCTGGTCGTCGGCGGCGGGCGTCCCGCCCACCTCGACAAGGGCTACTACGTCGAACCGACGCTGTTCGTCGACGTCGACCCCGACGCGACGATCGCCCAGGAGGAGATCTTCGGGCCCGTGCTGTGCGTGCTCCAGTACGACGGCGACGACGACGCGGTGCGTATCGCCAACAACTCGATGTACGGGCTGTCGGGCTCGGTGACGAGCGGGTCGCTCGCCCGGGCCGAGGGCCTCGCCCGGCGGATCCGCACCGGAACCGTGTCGGTGAACGGCGGGATGTGGTTCGGCCCCGACTCGCCCTTCGGGGGGTACCGCCAGAGCGGCAACGGCCGCGAGCACGGGGTCGAGGGGTTCGAGGAGTACCTGGAGACGAAGACGCTCGGTCTCCCGGCGCACGCGTAGGAGGTCACCAATGACGACCAAGAACGACACCGAGGCACTTGCGGCCGCCGCCAAGTACCTGCCGACCTTCGAAACGGTCGAAGAGGAGCGGCTCCACCGCAAGCAGCGACTGGCGGCGGCGTACCGCTTGTTCGGCAAGTTCGGGTTCGACGAGGGGGTCGCCGGCCACATCACCGCCCGTGACCCCGAGCGGCTCGACCATTTCTGGGTGAATCCGTTCGGGATGAACTTCGGCCACATCCGGGTCTCCGACCTGATCCTCGTCAACGACAAGGGCGAGGTCGTCGAAGGCGAGTACGGGGTCAACACCGCTGCTTTCGTCATCCATTCGCAGGTGCACGCGGCGCGGCCCGACGTGATCGCCGCCGCTCATGCGCACTCGATCTACGGGAAGTCGTGGTCCACGCTCGGTCGACTGCTCGACCCGATCACCCAGGACGTGTGCGCGTTCTACGAGGACCACGCCGTGTTCGACGACTACACCGGCGTCGTCCTCGATCTGGAGGAGGGCAAGCGTCTGGCGCACGCACTCGATGAGAAGAAGGCCGTCATCCTGCGCAACCACGGCCTCCTCACGGTCGGCCACTCGGTCGACGAGGCGGCGTGGTGGTTCATCACGATGGAGCGGTCGTGCCAGGCGCAGCTCCTGGCGTCGGCGGCGGGGGAGCCCGTGCTGATCGACTCCGAGATGGCGAAGCTCACGGCGTCGCAGGTCGGCTCGCACATCTCCGGTTACCTGAGCTTCCAGCCGCTGTACGACAAGGTCGTGCGGGAGCAGCCCGACCTGCTCGACTGACGACGGTGCGATGCGGCAGGTCCTCGCGCTCCTCGGGGTCGTCGCGCTCGGCTCCGCGTTCCTGAGCGCTTGCGGCGGGGGCGGGAGCGCCGACAGGCCCGAGGTGGGCGCGCGCAAGGCGGCGTGCACCCAGAGCCCGAATCTTGCGCGGGCCGCCTTCCGCCCCGCGGCGTTGCCTCCCGAGCCGGTGGGGGAGCTACTGCCGCACGCTCGCTTCGTCGTCCAGGCCCAAGTGGCCCGCGTGCTGTACGAAGGCGAGAAGCCGGAGCAGGACACGCACCGCGACCTCGCGGGGCCGCTTCCTCCCGACCGCTGCCAGGTCGTGCGACTTAACGTGACGCGCGTCCTCGGCGGCGAAGACCCCGGCTCGGCAGTGACCGTCGTGAAACCGCTCGCGCCCTACCTCCTGAAGGCGGGACAGAACACGACGGAAGTCGCGTTCGTCGTCCGCGCCGGCGATCCGTTCCCCATCATCCTCGGTCGGTACGGCCCGTATCCGATCGCGGACGTGCAAGCTGCGCTGGGAACTGGTGAATAGGCACCCAGTGCACGCGGCGACATCGATCCGCCTTGTTCACGTGGCGAGGCGGGCGGCGTCGAGCCGGCCGATGCCGCCGACTAGGCGGATCCGGTCGTGGCCCGCCGCGTGCGCAGGTAGTCGATCGAACCCTGGAGGAACGCGTCGGGGTCGGCAACCTTGCTCGCGACGACGTCCTTGAACCATTCGGGCACGTAGATCTCGAACGTCCCCGTATCGAGCTGGGCGACGACGGGCGGCACGATCGCCTCGACCGGCAGGGCCATGCTCATGTCGGCGATGGGCTCGTCGTTGTCTGGGAGCCGGAAGAGCTCGGTGTCGATGATCCCCGGGTTGACCACGTGCACCTTGACGTCGGTCTCCGCGAGGTCGACGCACATCGCCTCCGACCACGCCGTGAGCGCCGCCTTCGAGGCCGCGTAGGCGGCTTCGGTTCCCGGGCCGAGCCGGCCGGCGATGGACGAGATGTTCACGATCCGGCCCCCACGCTCGATCAGACCGGGGAGCAACGCCAGCGTGAGGCGAACTGGTGACGAGTAGTTGAGGGCCATCACCGAATCGACGACATCGGGTGACAGCTGCGTCACCGACCTCCGCTTCGGGATGCCGGCGTTGTTGACGAGCACGTCGATGCCACCGAGCTCGTCGTCGGCGCGTCGGGCAAACGACGTGATCCCGTCGAGGTGGGAGAGGTCGATGGTCCACGATCGCGACTCGGGAGAGTGCTCGCGTAAGCGGTCGAGCACATCGCGCAACCGATCCTCACGGCGCGCGCAGATGCCGACGACTGCACCCCGTTCCGCGAATCCCTCGGCGAGCGCGGCTCCGATCCCGGACGACGCGCCGGTCACCAACACGTTCTTGCCGGCGAGTGAGTAACCCATGCCGGTCAGCCTAGGGGCGCTGTATGGTGCGACGCCGTGCCGTTGGAACCCTCCGCCGCGCTGTTGACGGATCGCGTCGCGGTCGTGACGGGGGCGGCGGTCGGCATCGGGGAGGCGATCGCTCTCGCCTTCGCAAACTTCGGTGCCCACCTCGCGGTCTGCGACCGTGACGTCGAGAACCTCGACCGGACCGCGGACGCGGTCGAAGCGAGCGGTCGTCGGGTTGTGGCCGCGGAGCTCGACGTCCGTGAAGCCGACCAGGTCGAGGGCTTCCTCGAGGTGGTGAGCGAGGAGTTCGACCACGTGGACGTTCTCGTCAACAACGCGGGCGGCGGCTTCTACGCGCCGTTCCTCGACGTGAACGCCAAGGGGCAGGACTCGCTTGTGCGCGAGAACTTCCTGAACGTCACGAACTTCGTCCGAGGAATCGTGCCTCTGATCCCCGAGGCGGGAGGTTCGATCGTGAACCTGACGTCCATCGAGGCGCATCGCGCCGCACCCGGCTACCTGGTGTACTCGGCGATGAAGGCGGCGGTCACCAGCCTCACGAAGAGCCTGGCGCTCGAGCTCGGAGACCGCATGATCCGGGTGAACTGCATCGCGCCCGATGTGATCCCGACACCGGGCGTCGGCGTCGATCTCGCCCGGCACACGCCGTTGCCGCGACGCGGTCACGTCGACGACATCGCCGCCGCCGCCGTCTACCTCGCCAGCGACCTCGGACGGTTCGTGACCGGCACCACCATCCACGTGGACGGAGGCAATCTGGCTGCCGGCGGCTGGCGGCGGACGGAGGACGGGAGCTTCACGACGTGAGGTTCGGCATCGCACTCGGCGCGCTCAACTCGCACTTCCACGTCGACGCGACGGACGAGGCGGAGCGACTGGGCTACGAGTCGGTGTGGCTCCCCGAGCACCTCGTGCTTCCCGTGCGCATGAGTCGTTCGCCCCACCCGGGCGACGAGCACCCACCGGTCCCACCGACGACGCCCGTGTTCGACGCCTTCGCGTACCTCGGCTATCTGGCGGGGCGGACGCGCGACCTGCGCCTCGGCACGCACGTGTACAACCTCGGCCTGCGGCATCCGTTCGTGTCGGCGCGTGCTGTGCAGACACTCGACGTCGTGTCGAACGGTCGGCTCGAGTTCGGCGTCGGTGCCAGCTGGCTCGAGGAGGAGTGGCGGGCCGTCGGGCTGGACTTCGCATCGCGTGGCCGCCGGGTCGACGAGGCCATCGCCGTATGCAAGCGGCTGTGGACCGAATCCGAGGTGTCGCACGACGGGGAGTTCTTCCGGTTCGAGGCGGTCGCATTCGAGCCCAAGCCGGTCCAGCAGCCGTGGCCGCCGATCCTGATCGGCGGGGAGAGCGCGCCCGCGCTGCAGCGGGCGGCGCGGGTCGGCGACGGTTGGATCGGCATGGGCCACACGCTCGAGTCGGCGGCGAGCCAGATCGAGCGGCTCCGGAAGGTGCGACGAGAGCACGACCGCGAAACCGCGGCGTTCCAGATCTGTCTCGGCGGCCCCGTCACGAGCGCCGACGATGTGCGTCGATGGGAGGAGCTCGGCGTCACCCGCCTGATCGTCTCGCCTTGGCGACGTTCGCCCGACGCCGTCGACGGCCTGCGCCGCTTCGCCGACCTCGTCGGCCTCGAGCCGCGGTCCGGCGGGCGCTGAACCGCACCGTGCATGGTCGACTGGTGACGGTGGCGCGGGTGGCCGCGTCGTGGGCGGCGCAGATCGCGCGCTCCGTGCATGACGACCCCGCGGGGCGATGAGTTCCACCCGCGTCGGTGGTCTGAACCGCGTGGAGCGACGAGACGGTCACGCATGTCCACCTATGTCCTGATTCACGGGGCAGGCTCGGACTCCTGGTACTGGCACCTCGTCGTGCCCGAGCTGCGCGGACGCGGCCACGACGTCGTCGCACCCGACCTGCCGTGCGACGACGACGCCGCTGGTCTCCGCGAGTACACGAACGCCGTCGTCGAGGCCATGGCCGGCCACGACACGAGCGACGTTGTGCTCGTCGCCCAGTCGCTCGGTGGCTTCACGGCCCCCCTCGTGTGCGAGCAGGTCCCGGTCCGGCTCGTGATCCTCGTCGCCGCGATGGTGCCGCAGCCGGGCGAGTTGCTCGGCGACTGGTGGGACAACATCGGATGGGCCGAGGCGCGACAAGAGCAAGCGGAGCGCGACGGGACCACGCCCGTCGGCATGGATGACATCGAGGGGATGTTCCTCCATGATCTTCCTCCCGACTTGAAGGCCGAAGCGATGCATCATGGGCGCGACCAGTCGGGCACGCCGTTCAGCGAGCGCTGGCCGCTGGCGGCGTGGCCGGCGGTGCCCACGCGCGCCGTCCTCTGCCGCGACGACCGTCTGTTTCCCCCCGAGTTGCAGCGGCGGGTCGCGAAGGAGCGTCTCGGCATCACGCCCGAAGAGATCGACGGCGGGCACCTCCCCGCGCTCAGCCGCCCGAAGGAGCTCACAGCGGTGCTCGAGCGCTTGCGCGTCGGGAGCTAACGCTCCTCCACGGAGCCGAGGACCGGCTTGATGTCGATGACGGGCGTTCGGTCGACGGCTTCGAGTCTGCGGACTTGGATCCGTGTGTCTTCGATGGCCATGATCTCGACTGTGTGCAGCCCGATCGGGTTGGGCCGGTCCTGCGATCGGGTGCTGAACACACCGGTCGGCGGCCGGTTCGGATCACCTCGGGGATGCACGACCAGCGTGTCGCGGTCGGCGCGATCGAGCCACGTGAGCACGATCGCCTCCGCGCCGACTTCGAGGTCGCGGACCGCGAGCCGCAGCGACGGGTCGAGCACGAGCCACGCGTCCGGCGCGCCCTCGTCGCCCTGGTTCGGCGCCGCGTCCGGGTCGACGAGCGGGGACTCGACCCATCCGATCGGGTGTACGACGTAGCCGGGGTCAGCCACGGCTCAACTTCGGCGGCCGAGCAGGCTGAGCTCGAGACCGTCGAGGGTGTCGACGTCGGCGAGCATGTCGATGTGCACCACTTTGCCGTCCTCGATCGTGAAGTCCCACACGACCCTGGGCCGTCCGCCCACAGCCCACGCGACGCCGACCGCCCCGTCCACGAGCGCGGCCTGCGCGCCTTGGGCGCGACCCGAGAACGTGCCGGCGACGGCAGCGGCACCGCGGGTCTCCTCCGGAGCTCCCATTCCCACTGCCGTCGCGTCCGCGAGGATCACGACGTCGGGGTCGAGGAGCGCGAGGAGCGCGTCGAAGTCGCCGTCGCGCGACGCGGCAAGGAACGCGTCGACGACCTCGCGCTGGCGTGCGGGCTCGGTGTCGGTGGCCGCGCCTCTTCCCTGTACCTTGCGCCGGGCCCGGCTGGCGAGCTGCTTTGCTGCATTCGGCGAACGGCCCACGATCGGGCCGATCTCGTCGAACGGTACGGCGAACATGTCGTGGAGCACGAACGCGAGGCGCTCGGCCGGGGAGAGCTTGTCGAGGACCACGAGGAGCGCCGAGCCGACCGTGTCGGCGAGCATCGCTTCGTGCTCGGGATCGGTCCCCACGCTTGTCTGCGCGAGGGGCACGGGATCGGGAAGGTCGGCGCCCACCGGGTCTTCACGCCGCGAGGCGCGCGAGCGCAGCATGTCGAGCGACACGCGGCCGACGACCGTCGTCAACCACCCGCCCAGGTTGTCGATCTCGGTCGCATCGGAGCGGTTGAGACGGAACCATGCTTCCTGCACGGCGTCGTCAGCCTCTCCCCAGGACCCGAGCATTCGGTATGCCACCGTGCGCAGATGCGCCCGGTGCGACTCGAACCCGTCCACCAGCCAGTCGTCGTCCCGCAATGTCACCTTCTTCCTTCGCGATCCGTCATGTCCCTGACGATCCAGGGCGGATCGACGTAACACCGACGAGAACGAGGAGCCCCAATGGCATCAGGCATGCAGACCATCATCTACCCCGTCAAGGACATCGCGGCGGCGAAGGCGCTGTACGGCCGGGCCTTCGGTGTCGAGCCGTACGTCGACGAGCCGTACTACATGGCCTTCAACGTCGGCGGCCAGGACGTCGGCTTCGACCCGAACGGCCACGCCAAAGGCATGACCGGCCCGGTGCCGTACTGGAAGGTCGACGACATCGAGGCGGCCCTCGCGGGGCTCGTCGAGGCCGGCGCCGAGACACAGCAGCCGGTCAAGGCGGTCGGCGGCGGCCGGCGCACGGCGACGGTCGTGGATGCCGACGGCAACCCGATCGGACTACTGCAGGATCCACCCGGCGGTCCCGCCGCCTGAACGACGTCGCCTACACCGTCCCGGCCCGGGCGGGCGCCCGCCGTTCGAGGACGCGTTCCCGGGTCGGGACCTGCGCGGCGATGTAGCGATGAGGAAGGACGCGCGGCTCGGCGCTCAGGAGACCAACCGGCTCACGTCGACGGCGATGAGCACGAGGAGAAACACGATCACGACGCTGTTCAGTGTCATGAGCGGGATGCGCGCCGCGCTCTTGCTCCCGCGCCAGCGGCGGATGCTGAGCAGATTGAAGAAGATCGCGACCACGCCCACCGCGACGCCGACAACCGGGCCCACGCCACCCGCGATCCCGAGAAGTGGCAGCACCCACGGGAACACGATGTAGGTCAGCAGGCACCGTGTCCCGGAGATCACGATCGAGAGGCTGAAGAGTCGCGCCGCCTCGTTCTCGTCGGTCGCCGGCGGCGGAGCGGGCGCGGGTGTCGCAGGCGAGGGGGGGCTGGTGACGGCGTCCGTCGGCTGGCTCACGACTCCACAGATTGCCTCACCCGAGGGCCGGATCGCGCATCAGGCCTTCAGGCCAGCCGGCCGCGGCACACCACGGTGCCGGACTGGTCCACGAGCGTGACGGCGACGGCGTGCTCGCCCGCCGACACGCGGCCGGTCCATGTCCCGCGTCCGCCGGAGACCTGCAGCGTCCCTACCTGGACCGAGGTGCCCTTCCGGTCGAGTGCCTTCAGCTGGTAGCTGCCGTCCGCGACCCAGTAGTCGACGCTGACGGCGAGCTTCGAAGGCTGGTCGCCGGTCGAGACGACCCGGCCGACGGTGAGCCCTCCCGAGCCGACCATCGCCGCCGAATGGAGCGCCTCATGCTGGCCGCTCCCGCCACCTCCACCAGCCACGAGGGCCCAGGTAACACCGGTGGCGGTGCTGATCGCGACGATCGCAGCCGCGGCGAGCCCGACCACGCGACGACGCCACCGGCGGAGGGGCGCCGGACGGAGCGTGGCGAGCACCGGAGGTGCGAGCTCGCCGGGAGGGTCCGCCTCGGGCACGAGATCGAGCAGCGCGTCGGCCACACCCGCGTACTCGCCGACAAGGCTCTGGCAGGACGGGCAGTGATCCAGGTGCGCCAGAAGCTCGGCGCGCTCTCGCCCGGTCAGGGCGCCGAGCGCGAAATCGGCGGCGCACTCGCGGACGACGTCGCAGGTCGCGTCGCTCATGGGGCCGGCTCCGTGGCTGCGTGGGCTCGACGGAGTTTGTCCATCGCGAGGCGGATCCTCGACTTCGCGGTCCCCACCGGAATGCGTTCGCGCTCGGCCACCTCCTCGGCCGTGAAGCCCAAGACGCCTGCGAGTACCACGGCCCGTCGCTGCTCGTCCGGCACGTCATCCAGTGCACTGCGGAGCCATTCCGAATCACTTGCTCGGACGGCTACGTCGGCCGGGTTCGGCTCCTGCGCCGGCGGCGAGAGCCAATCGAGGTCGTCCGGGTCGACCAGCTCGGAGCGCGGCTGCGCGCGCATCGCGTCAATCGCGAGATTGCGCGTGATGACGCTCAACCAGCTGGCGACGCTCCCGCGCCGTGGGTCGAAGGTCTCCGCGTGCCGCCAGGCGCGCACGAACGCCTCTTGCGCGACGTCCTCGGCGAGGCGGGCGTCGCGAGTAATCGTCATCGCAACCCCGTAGACGCGCCGCCCAAAGCGACGAATGAGCTCGTTGGCGGCGTCGAGGTCGCCGACTCCGAATCCGGCGAGGACAGCCTCGTCCGTCAGATTCCACACGTACGCGATACGGACAGCCCGGCCTTGGGGATCACCGCCGAGACATCTGTCACGACGGTGATCGCGGAGCGGCTTCCGGCAGTACCCGCATCTATGAACACAACTTCGAGCACCCACGCTGTGGGCCTTCGGCGATGGGTCTGGCTGACCGCCCGAGGGCTCGGTGCCCTGTCGCTGCTCGCGGTCGGCGAGGTCCATCTGCAGCAGTATCAGGATCTCTACTCGGCGATCCCGACGATCGGACGTCTGTTCGTCGTCAACTTCGTCGCCGCCACGATCCTCGGCGTCGCCCTGTTCGTCCCCTTCGAGCGGCTGTCTCACCGTTGGGGCGCGCTCGTGGTCGCAGGGCTGGCGGTCGGCGGCATCGTCCTGGCGGCCGTCTCGTACGTCTTCCTGCTCGTCGCCGAGCGGCGGCCGCTGTTCGGGTTCATGGAGCCGGGCTACAACCCGGCCGCCATCCATGCCGCGCAGGCGAGCGAGATCGCGACCGTCGCACTGCTGGGCGTGTCCCTCGCAGCCCGCCACGTTCCCATCGGGTCGGCGCTCCGTCGGCCCGCGATCGAATCCACTACTCCACGGGAGGTCATGACATGAGACGACTGTTCGTCCCGGCGGCGCTCGCCGCCGCCGCGATCGCGCTCGCAGCTTGCGGTGGCGGTGGCGGTGGCGGCAGTTCCTCGATGGGGTCGAGCTCGTCCCGGGACACCGCGACGACGGTGGCGACGAAGCGCGTCGCCGGCCGCAGCGTGCTCGTCGACGCCGGCGGGAAGGCGTTGTACGCCTCCGACCAGGAGGCCGGGGGGATGGTTCAGTGCACGGGCGCGTGCCTCCAGTTCTGGGAGCCGCTGACCGTCCAGGGTCAGCCCACCGGCGCCGTGACCGCAGGAGCGCTGGGCGTGGTCACGCGTCCCGACGGGAAGATGCAGGTCACCTTCAACGGCGCTCCCGTTTACCGGTTCGCCGAGGACCAGTCCGGGACCGTCAAGGGCGACGGCGTCGACGACGCGTTCGGAGGCCAGAAGTTCGACTGGCACGTCGTGTCCACGGGCGCCGCGCCCCAGATGCCGGCCGCGACGCGCGGGTCGAGCGGGTCGAGCGGGCGGATCCCCGGCTACTGATCGCGCAGCAGCGCGTCCGGATGACACGCGAAATCGCGGATGCTGCCCCGGTTGCGGAACGCGACCGGGGCCACCGCGCTCTGCATCGTGTAGCAGACCGGGCCCATCAGAGGGCCGAGCTCGGCGGCAGAGTCGTACGCCTCGAGGTCCATGCCCCGGCCCATCCCGATCTCACACGCACGGCGCAGGACGATCGCGGCCTCGGCGTCATCCGGGGTCAGCGCGTCGTCGGCCCAGCGGAAGAACCCGCCCCGCCACGGCGCATCGTCGTAGGGCGGGCTGTCCACCAGGCGGCGCCCTCCGTCGCGCCACGTCAGCGTCCACGTCAGGAGGAGCTCGCCGTCGCGCCAGAGCCGGGGCTCGGTGGTCTCGTCTACAGCGGCGGGCACCTCCACGTCGTACTGACGGCGTCCGTTCCCCCTGGCGGCGTGGCTGACGCACAGCCCGGCGAGGTCGAACTGGTGCGTGCAGTTCATGCGGGGATCGGCGACGGAGGCGATCGCCGTGCATCGCGTCGACAACGCCATGCCCACGATCGGGTGCAGGTGCGTTGCGGCATCGGGACACGTGCTCCACGGCCACCGTCGGGAGCGCGCCTCGATGTCCGTCACGCGCTCGCGGTCGTGGCGCAGCGTCACCTCGAAGTGGTGGAAGTCGTCCTCGAGGGCACCCTCCACGACACCACGGTCGACGGCGACCGTGCGGATCCGTCTCCGATACGGCCCGTCGGGATCACCGGTACGGACGGTTGGCGCGCCGCCGTCGCTCACGCGCTGCGATTCCTCCCGCCCGGGTACCCGCCGCCGCCGAACTGCTCGTCGAGGGCGGTGTAATCGACTGCGAAGCCGTCGCGGGGCAGCTTCTCGACGAACTCGACGGTGCGCGGCTTCTTATAGGACGCGATCTGATTGCGGGAGTACAGGATGATCTCGTCGGCGGTGACGCTCGCGTCTTCGCGCAGCACGACGATCGCCTTCACGCTCTGGGTCCACTGCGCGTCGGGAACGCCGATGACGGCGCACTCGGCGACAGCGGGGTGCCGGCTGATGCATCCTTCGACTTCGGCGGGATAGATGTTCTCGGCCGCCGACTTGATCATCCGTGTCGCCGGCCCGATGAATGTGATGGTCCCGTCGGCTTCGCGGCGGCCGAGGTCGTTCGTGTGGTGCCAGCCGCCACGTCGCCGACGCGCGTTCTCCTCGGGCCGGTTCCAGTAGCCGTTCATCACCGTCGGACCACGGGCGACGATCTCACCCGTCTCGCCCACCGGCAGGTCGCCATCGTCGGGGTCGACCACGCGCACCTGCACCACGGGCGAGGGACGACCGTGCGTGCCGATGGGGGAGTCGGCGAGCGTGTTGAACGTCAGCATGCCCATGACCTCGGTCTGTCCGTACCCGCCGGGATGCCGGGCCCACGGGCTGGCGTCGACCGTGATCATCTCGTTCCACTCGGGCTTCCCGCGGAATGCGCGCAGGCTCTTCAGGTCGTAACGGTGGTCCCGGTTGGCCTCCAGGATCTGCTTCAGCGTCGGGCCGACGACGAAGGCACCAGTACACCGCTCCGCCTCGATGAGCCGGCACAGCTCCTCGGCATCGATACGGCGAGTGAAGACGTTCGTGCCGCCGGCGAGGTATGTCGCGAGCGTCGTCATGAACGTTGCGATGTGGAACAGCGGTCCGCAGTTCAGGTACACGTAATCGGCGTCGATGTCGGCGAGGCGACCCATCACGATTCCCTGGGTGACGAGCGCCGTATGGCTGAGCATCGCCCCGTTCGGCCGTCCCGAGAAGGCGGCCGTGTACATCACGAGCAGCGCGGTCGACGGGTCGATCTCGTGGCCGGGGTCGACAGCAGACGCGCCGGCCAGGAAGGCCTCGTAGCTGCCCTCGCCGTCGGCGTCGTGCCGGATCCAACGCGCCGACGATTCGACGAGCGCGCGCGCTGCGCGCACGGTGCCCCCGATCTCCTCCTCCTGCCAGAGGACGACCTTCGGGTCGAGGTCGTCGAGGACGAAGGCCAGCTCGTCAGCGCTCTGCCGCCAGTTGGCGGGGCACACCATCGCGCCCAGCTTCGCTGACGCCGCCAGCGTCTCGAGCACCCGGAACGAGTTCTGGCCCAGCCACAGGATGCGGTCGCGGTCACCGACGCCGGCGGCCGCGAGCGAGTTCGCGAGCCGGTTCGTGCGGTCGTCGAGTTGCGGATAGGTCAGGCGGAGGTCACGGCCGAAGTCGCTGTCGACCGCGGCGAGCTGCGCCGGTCGGCTTCGCCGATGCTCGCGCAGCACGTCGGCGAAGGTGAGCCCGTGCAGCGCGTCCATGGTCGCAGTCTCGCGCACGCTGCTGACAGCGATGTCAGGTCCGAGCCGCGCCGGGTAACCTCCCGCACCGTGGGCGCTGTGGAGGTCGCGAGCAAAGTGATCGACTGCGACCAGCACCTGTACGAGTCGCGGACACTCTGGAGCGACTACGCCGATCCGAGGCGCCGTGAGGACGCGCTCGCGATCGTCGACGACCCGGTCGGCAACGCATGGCTCGAATGGCACGGCCGGCGGATGGTGCTCGCCGACGTGACGGTGCCGGGCGAGACGGACGAGGTCGGCGACCGGCTCCAGCGCGCCCTCGCCGGGCAGGCGCCCGAGCGCCCGTACGACGAGGCGCTCCCGGCCGCCTACTGGCAACCGGCGGCGCGCGTGGCCGAGCTCGACCGGCTCGGACTCGACGAGGCGTTCCTGTTCCCCAACTACGGCCTCGTGTGGGAGCACAACCTGGTCGGCGATCTCGACGCGACGAAGACGAACATGGGCGCGTGGAACCGGTGGGCCCTCGAGGTCTCCGACGAAGGCAAGGGACGACTCCACCCGGTCGCGCACCTCACCTTGCGGGATCTCGACTGGCTCGACGGCCAGCTCCGCGACCTCGCCGCCGGCGGGGTCCGGCTGGCGATGATCGCGCCGGCGCTCGTCGACGGGCGCCCGCTGTCGCATCCCGATCTCGACCGGGCGTGGGCGTCGTTCATCGAGCACGACGTCGCTCCGGTGTTCCACGTCGCCAACCAGCGACGACCGTTCGACGAGGCGTGGTATGCCTCCGACCCCGAGCCCACGAACCCCGTGTTGTCGTCGGTCTTCCTGTGGGTGCCCGCCGCCCTTGCGATCTCCGATCTCGTGGTGAACGGCGTGCTCGAACGTCGCCCCGCGCTCCGTCTCGGTGTCATCGAGCTGTCGGCCGTCTGGCTGCCGATGTTCCTGATGTACCTCGACGGCGGCGTGCGCTTCGTGACCCGCCTGCACGGCAAGCCGGTGGCCGACCTCGCGCGCGCGCCGAGCGAGTACGTGCGCCGGCAGGTGCGCGTCGCCGCCTTCTCGTACGAGCGCCCAGAGCGCCTCATCGAGCGGACCGGCGACCTGTTCATGTGCTGCAGCGACTACCCGCACTCCGAAGGAACGGCCCAGCCCCTCGACGACTACCGCGCCCTCGATGACGCCACGTCCGATCCCGCACGCGCGCCGGGCCTGTACCACGACAATGCGGCGTGGCTCCTCGGGCGGAGCAACGGGGCGTGACAGTCGGCGAAGACGAGTTCGAGTTCCTCGCGCCCCGCCACGACGTCCCCGCCGGCGGCCGCAGCGGTTTCATGGTCGTCGACCGGCGCCAGGTGCATTACCTCGAGTGGGGGCGCGGCGCCGCGCCGCCCGTCGTGTGCCTGCACGGAGGCGGACAGACGGCGTACATGTGGGAGGAGCTCGGCGCCGCGCTGACGACCACTCACCACGTGTTCGCGCCCGATCTCCCGGGTCACGGCGACACAGATCCGATCGAGGCGATGGACCGGCGCTCGTTGGCCGCCACGATCCCACCGCTGCTGCACGCGTTCGGGATCGAACGCGCCGCGTTCGTCGGCGCGTCGTTGGGCGGGATCATCAGCCTCACGCTCGCCGCCGACCGTCCCGACGTCGTCGCCGCGATCGCGCTCATCGACATCGGCCACCGTCTCGAGGACGAGGGCGTGAACCGCATCATCGACTTCATGACGAAGCACGAGTCCTTTGCGTCGCCCGAGGAGGCGGCGGTCGCGGTCGCCGAGTACCTCCCGCACCGCCGCCAGGTGAATCCCGACAACCTCCGCCGCAACCTCCGTGAACTGCCGGACGGGCGCTGGGTGTGGAAGCACATGTTCGCCCGCCGCCTTCGCGGCGCCAGCGCACCGGTGGGCGGCTGGCGGGAGCTCGTCGCCGGCATGGGCGACGAGGCCGCGGCGCTGCGCTGCCCCGTGCTCGTCCTTCGAGGCGGAGCGAGCGACGTGCTCTCGAACGAAGGCGCCGAGGAGATCGCCTCGCTCATCCCGGACGCCCGCCTCGCGACGGTCGGCAGCGCCGGGCATCACGCCGCCGGCGACAACCCCGAGACGACCGTGGACCTGGTGCTCGGCTTTCTCGCCGAGACCGGGACCTGACCCGGTGGCGTCACGTTGACGCAGGTCAAGCGGGCGTAGTACGCAAAAGGTGTGGAGAACCCGCCGGGGGCGGCGAGCGGGGACCTGTCGCCTGTCGCGATCACTGACGGTGTCGAGTCGCTGGCCGATCGCGCCGTGTCGCGCGGCAACGGCGCGGCGCCGAACGGCGACGCTGCCGACTGGCTCGAACGGCTCGAGGCGCTCGAGCAGGGGGAGGCGAAGGTCGCCGACGAGGCGCGTGCCCACGCCGCTGACGAGCGCAGCGTGCGCTGGCACGCCGAGTACCAGCGCGCCGAGAAGTCGGCGGCGGAGCGGCTGGAGCGGGAGGCGAGCGAGAGGCGGGCGCGCTGGGAGGCCGAAGACGAGCGACTGGCGCGCGAAGCCGAGGAGCGTCGCCACCGCTGGGTGACCGAGTGCGAGCGGGCCGAGCGCGATGCGCATTCGCGCGCCTTGCGCGAAGCCGAGCAACGGCGAGCACGTTGGGAAGCCGAATACGCCCGGGCCGAGGCCGAGGTACGGGAGCGCAGTGTCGCCGAGGCCGATCAGCGTCGGGCGCGCTGGCAGGCCGAGCGCGAGCGCGCCGTGCGAGAGGCCGAGGAGCGCCGGGCCCGGTGGAGTCGGGAGTTCGAGCACGCAGTGGGCGAAGCACGGGCTCGGCTGGAGCGTGAGACGCAGCGGCGCCTCGAGCGTTGGGAGGCCGAGTTCGAGCGGGCGGAGCAGGACGGCATGAAACGGGCCGAGCACGATGGCGCCGCTCGGCGAGCACGACTCGAGGCGGATTGCGAGCGCGCGTTGCGGGAAGCACAGGCCCGCGCGCAAGAGGAAGCCCATTTCGCATGGGAGCGCTGGCAAGTCGACTTCGGACGCTCACAACGCGAGGCCGACCAACGCGCCGAGCAGGTGGCGAAGGCCCGCCGGCAGCGCTTCGAGGTCGAGTTCCAGCGGGCCGAGAACGAGGCGCAGCAGCGACGGGAGCAGGCCGCTCGGGAGCTCCGCCGGCAGTGGGAGGAGGAGTACCTGCGGGAAGAGGCCGAAGCGGACGAAGAGCGCCGGAAGCGCCTCGAAGACGTGCGCGCCCAGCAGGCGCAGTGGGTGCGGGCCCGATTCAAGGCAGACGAGAAGGCGATCCGGAAGGAGCTCGCACGGCTGCGTGGCCGGTGGGGGAAGGAGGACGAGGACGCGAAACGTGAGCGACAGCGAGCGCGCGAGCCCGAGTTCCGCGCCCTCCGGCAGCGCTGGGACAACGAGGAGGCCGGCGCGCTCCAAGAGGCGCGTGAGGGGAGGGCGGAAGCGGCCGAGGCGTTGCGGCGCCGCTGGGATACGGAGTACCAGCGTGCCGAGCGGCAGGCACGCGAACGCGCGGCCCGCGAGACCGAGGAGCTCCGGCGCCGCTGGGAGGTCGAGTACGAGCAGGCGCAACGCGAGGCGCAGGCGCGCGTGACCGAGGAAGCGGCCGAGCTCCGCCGGCGCCTCGAAGAGGAAGACGGGCGGATGGAGCAAGAGGAGCGCCGACAGCGGGCCCGCGAGATTCAGGAGCGAGGTGCGCGCTGGGCCGCCGACGACGAGCGCTACCTGCGCGAATCAGCAGTGCGCATCGATCGTGAGATCCGGGAGCTCCGCGAACGCTGGATCACGGCGGAAGAACGTGCCTTCCGAGAAGCCGAGGAGCGCGCCGCCCGGGAAGCCATCGAGCTCCGCGAGTGGTGGGAGTCCGAGGACGAACGAGGCATCGGGGACGCGCTCGCTCGCGCCCGGCGCGAGTCCGAGGCATTGCGCTCCTGGTGGGAAGCCGAAGACCGTCGGTACGCGCACGAGACGACGCAACGCGTCGAGGAAGAGGCCGACGAGCAGCGGGCGCACGAGGAGGCCCAGCGCGCCGCCCGTGCCGCTCAGGCCGAGAAGCTGCTGCAGGAGAGCGCCGACCGGGTCGCAGCGGAGGCCAGGGAACGTCGTCAGCGGTGGGAAGCCGAAGATCACCGCACCATCGACGAAGCCGAGCACGCGACGGAGCACGAGGCACAAGTCCGCCGCGAACGCTGGGAGTCGGACTACCGGCAGGCCGTGACGGACTGTTACGCCCGGGAGCTTCACGTCACGCAGAAGCTCTGTGACGAGCTCGAGGCCGGGTACCGGTCAGCGCTCGAAGAAGCGCGGGGTCACGCTGCCCGACACGGCGAGGAGCTTCGCGAGTGGCACGCCGACGACCGGCTGATCTCGGCGCCGCTCGACGAGCCCGACCCGTTCGCCGACGCCGACCCGTTCACCGAGGAGACGGCATAGCGGGCGTCGATCGGCGGCAGACCGAGATGATCCGGCGAACCGTCCCGTTCGCGGGCACCCTCGACGTCGATGTCGTCGAGAGCCGTCCCGAGGAGGTGCGGGCGCGTATCGAGTGGCGGCCCGAGCGATGCACCGCCGGCGGGGTCCTTCACGGCGGCGTGATCATGAGCTTGGCCGACACGACGGGTGCCATGTGCGCGGTCGAGAACCTGCCCGAAGACGCGTCCGGGACGACGACCATCGAGAGCAAGACCAACTTCTTGCGTGCGGTCCGGGACGGCTACGCCGAGGCCGTCTCCCGACCCCTCCACGCCGGCCGGACGGTGGTCGTGATCGAGACCGACGTCACTGACGCCGCCGGCCGATCGGTTGCGAAAGTGATCCAGACCCAGGCCGTGCTGCGGGGTTGACGATGCCGGTGAGCGCCATCGAACCGCCCTGATGCAGCACGAGACGGTGATGAACCAACGCTGCCAGCTAGCCTTGTCGAGTCGGGGGGGTTGACCTGATGGGCGAGATGACCCCATCAACCGTAGGTCGGAACCAACGCGATGACGACGCACGCATCATCGCCGATCTCGCCGAGAGACACATCGAGATCAACCGAGACGTCATCGAAATCGACGCCGAGAAATGGGCGATCCATGGACGCATCGCCTATGAAGGGGCGGTGATCGCGGCCACGTTCGCCAGCGAGCGGGCGGCATGGGCCGGACTCGCGCTCTTGGATGAGGCCGAACGGCGCTCGCGCGCTCGCTAACCGAGTACGTCGATCGACCCGAGCCCCTGGACTGCGCCGAACGTTGATGGCCGTTACGGTCGGGCTGGCGTTGTTCTTCGCCTGAGACAAGCCTGGGGCGGCGCTAGCTCGGTGGGCGGACGTTGATGACGAGGGTGAAGAGCGACTTCACGACGGGCTCGCCGGAGGTGGCGTCCTTCCAGTCGGTCTCGGTGACATAGAACTCGAGCTTGCCGCCGTTGGAGCGCTGCTTCTCGTAGACGTCGGTGATGACGGTCGTGCCCTCGAGGACGTCGCCGACCTTGGGCCAGCGCTGGTACTCGAACGCCTGCTCGCCGTGGAGGATGGCGCGGCCGGGGCCGCGCAGACGGTCGATCGGGAGGCCGGCGGCGCCGCCGGTGCCGAGCGAGCCCCAGTACGACATCACGAACGGGAACGTGGGAGGGACGAGCGCGTCATCTCCGCTGTACACGTCGTCGGAGTCGCCGAGGGCCTCGGCGAAGACGCGCACGGGGCCGCGCTCGATGACGACCTTCTGTGTTCCCGTTTCCCGACCCTTGAGCTCGGTGAGTGCCATGGAGCGGCGACCCTACAGGCCCAGCCGCTCGTTGGCCTCCTCGAAGAAACGCGTCGGCGGTTTCGCCTCGGGCCGCGGCTCGAGCGTCTCGGGGTCCCATTGCGTCATGTCGCGGTTGAAGAAGTCGCCGCCGTACACGTGGATGGCGCCGGTGCAGCTCCCGAGCGGATTGTGGACGGCGTGGATCGCGTCGTCGCCGAGCAGCACGACCTGGCTGGTCGAGAGCTCGCGGGTGCGCCGGGACTCGAGGCAGCCGTCGACCCGACGGAAGAAGGTGTTGTCCTCCTGCCCGGCGTAGATGCCGATCGCGGCCCACATCTGGTGGTCGTGGGGCCAGATCGACATTCCGGGCGCCCACACAACCTTCAGCACGGTGAGATCCGGGGAGTGGTGCAAGGTCGTCATCTCGGCCCGTCTGGCGGGCAGCGCCCGCTCGACAGCGGACGTCGCGTCGACGGTGCGTTCCAGGAGATCGGCCACGGCGAGCCGGGGCTCGGGCTCGGCCAGGCTGGCCCGACACTCTGCCACGAACTGCTCGACGTCGAGCACGTCCTCAGACTAGGGCGTGCCCGTCTCGCCGACCTTCCCCGCGTCGCCGGTCACGAGCAGGTGCTTCATCACCTTGCCGGTTGCGTTGCGGGGCAGCTCGTCGACGAAGTTCACCTGCCGGGGACGCTTGTAGTCGGCCAGGTGGTCGGCGCAGAACGCCTGCAGCTCCTCGCCACCGACCGCGCTGTCCGGTCTGCGAACCACGAACGCGGCGATGTCCTCGCCCAGCACGTCGTGGGGGATGCCGACGACCGCGGCCTCCCGCACGGCCGGGTGCTCGAGGATCACGCTCTCGATGTCGGTCGGGTAGACGTTGTGTCCACCCCGCACGATGAGGTCCTTCTTGCGGCCGACGAGGTACAGGAACCCGTCGTCGTCGAGGTAGCCGAGGTCGCCGCTGCGCAGCCAGCCGTCCACCGTCCACGTTCCGGCGGTCGCGTCGTCGTCCTTGTAGTACTCGCGCTGCCGTCCCTGCAGACGCATGAGCAGCTCTCCCACATCGCGGGGGCCGACCTCCTCGTCGTAATCGTCGACGATCTTGATCTCCATAGGCGGGAACGGCTTGCCCACCGATCCGATCCGCTTCGTCACCTCCTCTTGCGGCATGACAATGAACGCGGGTCCGGCTTCGGTCATGCCGTACGAGTTCGACACGCTCGCCTGAGGGAGTCGCTCCACCAAGCGGAGCAGGGTGGCCGGTGCGAGCGGCGCGCTGCCGATCGACACCGCCTGCAAGCTACTGAGGTCGGCCGTCTCGAAGTCCGGATGGGCGACGAGCAGCTCCGCCATGGCGGGAACGAGGAACGCCATCGTGGGCCGCTCGCGCTCGACGATGCGCAGCCACGCGCCGGCGTCGAACTTCGGGAGGTACAGGCCGACCATGCCCATCTTCATCGGGTTGTAGATGAACGAGATCCCGGCGAAGGTGAACAGCGGCGCTCCGTGCAGCCAGCCGGCGCCCGTCCACGGCGGCTCGTGGTTCGGGATCATCCCCACGTTCCGGTGGCGGACGGCGACGCCCTTCGGCAGGCCGGTCGTGCCGGACGTGTACATGATGTCAGCGAGGTCGTCGAGGCCGACGTCTGCCTGGATGTCGCTGTCGTCGGCGTCGAGGGCTTCGTCCCACTCGAGCTCGCCCGCGCCGGCGCCGTCGGTCACGAGCACTTCGAGCGACGGGAGCGCACGCCGGACGTCACGCGCCGAGGGAAGCAGCGATTCACAGGTCAACACCGCGCCGGCCTCGGCGTGACCGAGGATCGCGATCAGCTCCCGAACGGACAGGCGTGTGTTGGTGGGAACCGCTACCGCGCCCGCTTTGTGCGTGGCGGCATAAGCGACGAGGAACCGCAGGCACTCCTCGCTCGGGAGATAGATCGACACCCGGTCGCCCGGCTCGACCCCGCGTGAACCGAGTCCGCGGGCCAGCGCGTTCGACCGTCGATCCCATTCCTCGAAAGTGAGCGAGCCGCCCGAGCCGAGGTCCCGGTACGCGACCTCGCTGGCGTCGCGGCGCGCCATGAAACGCAGCTGGTCAACGAGCAGCTCCCCCCAATCCGGCATGGCGGGATCAGTGCAGCACGGCTACATCGAGAACGCCATGCTCGGGATGGCGCTGCCGTTCTCGACCGGCCCGAACAGCTCGGGCTTGTGCGCGATGAGGTCCGTGACGGTCCACCGCTTGCCGCCCGCCCCGAGCTCGTTGGCGAGCGACCAACCCCGCATCAGGTACACGCTGTCGCCCCACATGACGAAGACCTGCCCGCTTACATCGGCGGCGGCGTCGCTGGCGAGGAAGCCGATCAGCGGCGCCATGTTGTCGGGGTGCCAGGCATCGAACTCGCCCTCCTTCGCCGCCATCAGGTGGTCGGCGCCGGCGACGGTGTCGGTCAGGCGCGTCCGGGCCCGCGGCGCGATCGCGTTCACGGTCACGCCGTACTTCTGGAGCTCGCGGGCGAGCACGATCGTCATCGACGCGATGCCGGCCTTCGCCGCCGCGTAGTTCGACTGCCCCGCGTTGCCGAACAGCCCCGATTCGCTAGAGGTGTTGATGATCCGGCCCGCGACCGGCTCGCCCGCCTTCGACTGCTCGCGCCAGTACACGGCCGCGAACCGGCTGGGTGCGAAATGCCCCTTGAGATGCACGCGGATGACCGAGTCCCAGTCCTCCTCGGACAGGTTGAAGCTCATCCCGTCGCGGAGGATGCCAGCGTTGTTCACCAGAATGTCGAGACGGCCGAACGAATCCAGCGCTTGCCCGATGAGGCCCTCTGCGCCCGACCACGACGCGACGTCGTCGTAGTTGGCCACCGCCTCACCGCCGCCGGCGATGACTTCGTCGGCCACCTCTTGCGCAGGCGTCTTGTCGGCGCCCTCGCCCTGGCGCGCGCCACCGAGGTCGTTCACGACGAGTTTGGCCCCCTCGTCCGCGAGGAGCAGCGCCTCGCCCCGGCCGATCCCTCGACCGGCGCCCGTCACGATCGCGACCTTTCCGTCCAGCGCACCCATCGACGTTCCCTTCTCTGTCATCCGGCGACGTGCTGGGAGAGATTACTGACTCGGGTGTCAGGTACGCTCCTCGGAGATCTCGCACGAATGCATGCGAACTCGCCCGGAGGGACAAACCAATGCCGGATGCCGTCATCGTCTCCGCCGCCCGCACCGCCATCGGGACGGCGCGCAAAGGGTCGCTCGCCGACGTCGACGTGTTCGAGCTCGCCAAGGCGTCGATCGGTGAGGCACTCAAGCGCTCCAGCGTCCCGGCGGAGGACGTCGACGACATCATCATCGGCGAGTCGCTGCAGGGCGGCGGGTGTGTGGCCCGCTACGCGGCCGTCGACCTCGGACTGACCGACATTCCCGGGCTGGCCCACAACCGTCACTGCGCGTCGGGCATGGCGCCGATCCAGACCGCCGCCGCCGGGATCCGGGCCGGGATGGATCGCGTGGTCATCGCCGGCGGCGCCGAGAGCATCACCCAGAGCCCGGCCGTGATGAAGAAGCTGCCGGGTCCGTACGCCGGCGTCGAGCCGTGGCTCTCGCCCAGCCACCCGGCGACGCCCGACGCCCCGACCATGGACATGTCCATCACCGTCGGCTGGAACACGGCCGTGTCGGCCGGTGTCAGCCGGGAAGAGATGGACGACTGGGCGTACCACTCGCACATGCGAGCCGTCGCCGCCAGCGACGAGGGACGCTTGCGCGACGAGATCTTCGCCATGGAGGTGCCCGTCCGCGGCAAGCGGGGTGAGACGCGCACCTTCGACGTCGACGAGCATCCGCGGCGCGACACGACGCCCGAGAAGCTCGCCCAGCTCCCGCCGCTGCACCCCGAGATCGAGGGGTTCAGCATCACCGCCGGCAACTCGTCGGGTCTCAACGACGCCGGATGCGCAGTCGTCGTGACCGAACGCGACTACGCCGACGAGCACGGCCTCGAGCCGCTGGCGATCGTCCGCTCGTGGGCGTCGGTCGGCGTCCCTCCGCGCGACACTGGACTGGCGCCCACGCTCGCGATCCCGAAGGCGGCCGAGCGCGCCGGGATCGCGGTATCCGACCTCGAGCTCGTCGAGATCAACGAGGCGTTCGCGTCGATGGCGGTGGCGTCGTCGCGCATCCTCGGTCTGTCGCACGACATCGTGAACGTGAACGGCAGCGGGTGCAGCCTGGGCCATCCCGTCGCCGCGACCGGCGCGCGCATGGTCGCCACGACGGTTTACGAGCTTCGGCGGCGTGGCGGCGGCCTCGCCTGCGTGAGCATGTGTGCCGGCGGCGGCATGGGCTCGGCGACGGTGCTCGAGGTCCCGGCGGCGTCGTAGGTTCTGCGCCCATCGAGTCGGATCTCACTTTCGCCCTCGAGCTCGCGGACGCCGCCGACGAGTCCACGATGCCGCGCTTCCGCGCGCAAGACCTCGTCGTCGAGACCAAGCCCGACCTGACGCCGGTGTCCGAAGCCGACCGCGCGACCGAACAAGCGTTACGGGCACGCATCGAAGCCGAGCGTCCGGGTGACGGCGTCGTGGGCGAGGAGTACGGCGAGACGGAAGGGTCCGGCGGCCGTCGCTGGATCCTCGACCCCATCGACGGGACGAAGAGCTTCGTGCGAGGCATCCCCGCATGGGGGACGTTGATCGGGCTCGAGCAGGACGGGGAGATCGTCGTCGGTGTCGTGTCGGCTCCGGCCCTGCGGCGGCGGTGGTGGGCGTCACGCGGCCGGGGGGCGTTCGCCGACGGCGAGCCGATTCACGTGTCGCGTGTCGGCGCACTCGACGACGCGCTGTTCTGCTTCACGTCGCTGAAAGCGTTCGACGAGCACGGGATGGGCGACGAGTTCCGCGCCCTTGCCGCTCGCTGCTGGGAGGCGCGCGGCTTTGGCGACTACTGGGCCCACGTGCTCGTGGCCGAGGGCAGCGCCGACCTCGCCGTCGAGCCGATCATGAACCTCTGGGACAACGCGGCGCTGCAGATCGTCGTGGAGGAGGCGGGCGGTCGGTTCACTGACCTCGAAGGCCGCCCGCGATCCGACGGTGGGAACGCCGTGTCGACGAACGGGTTGCTGCACGACGAGGTGCTCGCGGTCCTCGGGCACGCTTCGAGTGAGGGTCGATGAGCGAGGTCACGGTCGGCATCGATATCGGCACGTCGTCGGTGAAGGCGGTCGCGGCCGACGCTGACGGGAACGTCGTCGGCTCGGCGCGCATCCCGCATCCCTTCCACGTGCCGAGCCCGGGGCGGTTCGAGCACGACGCCGACGAGGCGTGGCGGCGCGGTCCCGAAGCCGCGTTGCGCGAGCTCGCCGGCACGCGGCCCGCCGGTGTCAGCGTGGCGGCCATGGTCCCTTCGCTCACGGCCGTCGATGAGCGCGGCGTGCCGTTGACGCCGGGCTTGCTGTACGGCGACGAGCGTGGCCGGAGCGGCCAGCGCGCCGGTCATCCCGCCGAGAGCGGTGAGCTCCTGGCGTTCCTGCGGTGGACGGTGAGCGAAGCACCGGGTGCAGCCGGCTACTGGCCGGCGCAGGCCGTCGCCAACCACGCCCTCGCCGGTCGGCCCGTGCTCGACACGATGACAGCCGCCACCGCCTACCCGCTCTTCGACTGGACGGGATGGGACGCCGCGCTCGCAGCCGAGGTCGGGGTGCGTCCCGAACAGCTGCCCGAGCTCGCTCCGACGGGGGCCGAATGCGCGCGCATCGGCGGTCCGGACGGGCCCGCGCTTGCGTCGGGGTGCATCGACGCGTTCGCTGAGCAGCTCGTCGCCGGCGCCGACGACGACGGCGACGTCCTCGTCATCCTCGGCACCACGCTCATCGTCTGGGCGGTGACGGCGAGCGAGGAGCCTGTGCCTGATCACTACGTCATCCCGCACACTGCGCCGGGCAAGATGCTCGTCGGCGGCCCGAGTAATGCCGGGGGGCTCTTCCTCAACTGGGTGACGAGCCTGCTGCGCGACGGCGGATCCCCCGACGATCCCGCCCGGGTCCCGGTGTGGGCTCCTTTTCCGCGCGGTGAACGCGTCCCCCTGAACGACCCCGAGCGTCGTGCGGTGCTGGCGGACCTCGACCTCACACACGGGCCGGGCTCGGTGCGTCGCGCTGCGTTCGAGGCATCGGGCTTCGTGACCCGACGGATGCTCGAGGCCACGAAGGTAGACGCGCGTCGGATCGTCGCCACGGGCGGCGGGACGCGGGTCGACGAGTTGGTGCACGCGCTCGCCGACGCCACCGGGCTTCCCGTCGATTGCGTGGCTGTGCCCGAGGGCGGGGCGCTGGGTTCGGCGTGGCTGGCCCGCATCGCAGCGGGGCTGGAGGAGCCGACGGCAATGCCCGAAGGGCGCCGGTGGGCGGGCATCGGGCGGCGGGTTGAACCCGACGCACGATGGTCGCCCGCGGTCGCGGCGCGCTACGAGGAGTTCCTCGCCGTCAGCGACCTCGGGCGGCCCTAGCGGCGCGGCTCTTCGTCAGCCTCGAAGCCCGGCAGCGTGGGGGCTGTCGGAGGGCGGCAGCGGATGACGGAACAACGCAGCCGCGTTCTCGTGGCTGATCATCGCGACCTGGTCGGTGGGCAACGCGCCGTAGAACTGCTCGAAGACGGTCTGGGAGTCGGGCCACGTGCCGTCGCCATGCGGGTAGTCGGTCTCGAACATGATGTGATCGACGCCGACAGTGTCACGGGTGCAGATCGTTGACGGATCGTCGATCGTGCAGAACCAGAAGTTGCGGTGCAGCACGTCTGCCGGCCGCATGTCACCCGAGAAGTAGTCGCCGTACCCCGACCGGTCCACGATGTTCTCGAGCCGGTCGTGCAGCATCGCCACCCAGCCGATGCCACCCTCGGACATCGCGATCGCGAGGTCGGGATGCCTGACCGGGTAGCCCGACCACAGCCATTCGGCGCACGCCGCCAGCGACAGTTGACCGAACAGCGTCGCCCCCAGCGGCACCATCGGCGAGCCGGGCGGCATGTCGGCCACACCGGTCGACCCGACGTGCAGACAGATCACGGTGCCCGTCTCGGCGCAGGCGGCGATGATCGGGTCCCACCAGCCCTGGAACAGGTTCGGCATGTCGACGCGATGCGGCTGCTCGGGGAGTGTGACCGCGACGAACCCGCGCTCGGCGTTGCGCCGGATCTCCTCGGCGCCTTGCTCGGGATCGCCGAGATACGTGATGCCCATCGGGACGGTGCGCTCCGGGTACGGCGCGTACCACTCCTCGGCGAACCAGTCGTTCCATGCCCGAGTGACGGCGAGCCCGAGCTCCGGGTCGGAGCACTGCGAGAACACGCGGCCGCAGAAGCCGGTGATCTGTGAAGGGAAGTTGACGGACGCCCACACGCCGTTGATGTCCATGTCCTTGACGCGAGCGTCGATGTCGTAGCAGCCGGCGCGCATCTCCTCGAAACGCGTGGGCTCGACCTTCCAGTCCTCGCGCTTACGACCCACGACGGCGTTGAGCCCGACCTGGAAGTAGAGCTGCCCGTCGAACTCCCACACCTCGTGACCCTCGACGGTCTCGATGACCTTCGGCGCCAGCTCCTGGAAGCGGCGCGGGAGTCGCCCCTCGAACATCGTCGGTGGTTCGACGAGATGGTCGTCGACCGAGATGATCGTGTACTTGATCTCGCGAGGCTCGGGGTCGGGGAGCAGCCCGTGTGTCTCGCTCTTCTTCCAATGCAGCTTCGGCTTCTCCGTGGTGGTCACGACCGTTACCCTACGAGCCGTGGCGCTGGAGATCGAGATCAACCGCGACGCCTGCATGGGCTCGGGAAACTGTTCGTTCTGGGCACCGGGCGTGTTCGATCTCGACGACGACGGCGTCGCCGTGGTGCTCGACCCGACGGCGCAGCCGGAGGAGAAGGTGGTCCTCGCGGGGCAGGGATGCCCGACGCAGGCGATCTCGATCGTCAAGGACGGCGAGAAGATCGTCTGACACGATGACGGTGGCTGCTCGGCCGACGCCGATGGTCTTCGTTCACGGCGGCGCGCACGGCGCGTGGTGCTGGGACCCGCTCCTCCCGTACCTCGACCGCGAGGCTCTCGCCGTCGATCTCCCGCCGAAGTCCGTGCGCAGCGGTGCAGGGCGGCTCGAGAACCTCCCCGAGTTGCGCACCTTGGCCATCGACGACTTCGCTCGCTCGGTACTCGACGACGTCACGGCGGCCGGCTTCGAACGGTTCGTGCTCGTTGGTCACTCGATGGGCGGCCTCACCATCTCGGAGGTCGCCCGCCGCGTGCCGGACCGCGTGGAGCACCTCGTCTACGTCTCGTGCATGGTGCCGCCCGAGGGCGCGTCGGCCATCGATGCGCTGCCCGAAGACCTGCAGGAGATGACGCGCCAGGCCGTCGAGGAGGCGCGGCGGGGCGGGGAAAACCCGATCGGTGGGCTGGACGAGCCGACCACCAGGTCGATGTTCTGCAACGACATGGACGAGAAGCAGGTGCGCTTCGTCCTCGACCGCACCGGCACCGAGGCGGCCGTCGTGCTCGCCGAGGCGGTGACCCGGGCCGGGATCCCGCCCGACCTTCCGAAGACGTTCGTGAAGCTGCTGAAGGACCAGTCGCTTCCACCCGAGCGCCAGGACGTCCTCGTCGAGAACCTCCGCGCCTCGCCGGGCGGGACGGTCGACGTCGTGACGATCGACTCGGGGCACGACGTGATGATCAGCCGGCCCGAGGAGCTGGCCGACGTGCTGAACCGGATCGCGTCTGGCTAGCTGTGCCGGGCCTCGAGCGCCCGGAACACCGCCACCTCGGGGTCTCGGGCTCCGCTAGAGCGTGGCGCCCTGCGGGGTCACCCTTTCGGCGTTCGTCACCTGCAGCACGCCGCCGCGGCTGTCGGCCACGGAGGAGGTGTTCGCACAACCGCCGTCGCGGGGCGACTGGTAGTTGACCGTGAGCGTCGCGGGCGCGAGCCGGTAGCCGTCCTCCGTTACGACCTCGAAGTCCGACCACCGTGCCGTGACCGACGGATCGTCGCACCGGGCGAACACCTCCGACCACACCATCGGGTCGCCGAGGAACGGCGCCACCGCGCGCAGGTCGCGCACGGCCCGGGTGTCACTGGTGGTGAGATCCGTGACCTCACCGCGCCACCGGTCAGCGCCGACGCGGCGCACGCCGAGTCTGTACGCACGGCCCGGCTTCCAGGGATAGTCACGCGTGTTCTGGTCGTCCGGGGTGCTCGGCAGCGACGAGTCGCTCCCGTCGAGGAGCGAGCCGTCGGCCGCGTACCCGCCCCAGTTCACTGCGCCGAATCCCGGATGCCGGTGGTTCCACTGCAGCCCGAGGTGCGCGGCACCCGCCCCCGGGAACCCGACCTGGAGCGCCCAGAAGTACAGGCGGTCGACGGCCGGCGGCGTCAGTATCTCGAGCGTGACGCCGGCTGCGGCGAGGTGGCCCGTGCCCGGCGGGAACGCCCATCGCAGATGGAACGAGGACGCGCCGTTCCCCGACGGCGGGAAGCCCCGCGTGCGTGCTCGTCGCCACCACGGCACCGTCGAAGCCTACGAGCGAAACCTGACGTTGGTGTCACCGCGCCTAGGATCCGCGCGCAGGCGGACGCGTGGTCGACCGCCCGAGCAGGAGCCCGAGCGTTCGAGGGCGACCAGGAGGATCTGTGCCGATCGGGATCAGCGACGAGCACGAGGCGCTGCGCCAGGCGGCGCGCGGCTGGGCGGAGCGCCACTGCCCACCCGACGTGCCCCGATCGTTCCTCGACGCCGTGACCGATTCCCGGCCCGCCTTCTGGGGCGAGCTGGCGGCGCAGGGCTGGCTCGGGCTGCACGTCGACGAGGGCCTCGGCGGCGAGGGCTTTGGGCTGCCCGAATTGGCGGTGGTGCTCGAGGAGCTGGGGCGGGCGTGCGCGCCGGGGCCGTTCGTCCCGACGGTGCTCGCCGCCGCCGTGATCCAGGCGGCCGGCAAGGAGACCGCCGCCGGCATCGTGCCCGCGCTGGCGGCAGGCGAGACGGTCGGCACCGTCGCACTGGCCGGGAGCCTCGATGTCGAGCCCGAGGGGGACATGCGGCGCGTGTCGGGTGCGGTTCGGGCCGTCCTCTCCGGTCACCTGGCGGACGTGCTCGTCGTTCGCGCCGGCGACGACTGGTACGCCCTCACCGACGACGAGTTTGCGGCGACGGAGCTCGCGAGCCTCGACCCGACTCGCCGTGTCGCCGAGATCCGCGTCGACGGCGTCGTGCTCGCGAGCGCGCGCCGGCTCGACGGTGTGGACACGGCGCGTGTGCGCGACCTGGCGGCGGTGGTGCTCGCGGCCGAGGACGTGGGCATGGCGCAATGGTGTGTCGAGACGGCCTCGGAGTACGCGAAGGCGCGCGAGCAGTTCGGCCGGCCGATCGGCCAGTTCCAAGGCGTGAAGCACAAGTGCGCCGACATGCTCGCCCAGACCGAGCTCGCCCGGGCGGCGGTCTGGGACGCCGCCCGCGCCGCCGAGGAGCCCGATGTCGCGCCGCTCACCGCGGCCGCCGCCGCCGCCCTCGCAGTGGACGCCGGATGCCGGGCCGCCAAGGACTGCATTCAGGTGCACGGCGGCATCGGCTTCACCTGGGAACACGACACGAATGTCTACTACCGTCGGGCGCTCGGGATCGTCGCGGCGTTCGGACGTGCCACCGACTACCCGCAGCTTGTCGTGGACACAGCGACCAGCTCGGGCATGCGCAAGGTCGACATCGACCTGGATCCCGAGACCGAGAAGATTCGCGAGGAGATCCGCGCAGAAGTCGCT
>DATFXL010000027.1:0-5268 GCA_035316025.1 Acidimicrobiia bacterium | reverse complement strand
GAGAAGTCGATCGCCAGGAGCTGGATCTCCTCGTGCACGTGGTCGACGGTCATCTCGTGCATGCGCTTGAAGTACGGCATCGCCGAGTTGATGAAGTCGAGGGCGGCCTCGGTGCGGGCGCGGCGGGGATCGGGCGCGCCGGGTGCCGGCCGCTCGCGGTCGGGGAGCACCGGCTCGAGACTCTCCCAGTACGGGAGCGACCGCAGCGCGGGGTCGGCCGCCATGAGGTTGTGCAGGTGTGTGGTTCCGGTGCGGGGCAGCCCGCAGACGATGATCGGCGCCTCGATGCGCACGTCGTGGATCTCTGGGTGACGACGGAGCAGGTCCTCGATGAGCAGCCGGTTCGAGAGAAGCTGGACGAAGAGGGCGTGTTGGCTCACTACTCCGGGACCGCTCAGCGGCGCCTCGGAGCGGAAGGCGTTGCAGAGCGCGTCGAGCGGTGCGCAGAACCTGTCGTCGCCGAACTCGGCGAGCCCCGTTCTGGCCGTCGCGTCCGCCATGAGCGCGTCGGGTTCGAGGCGGACGCCGTCGGCCATGGCCGCCATGGCGGCGAGGATCTCGTTGGTCTCGGGGGAGAACTTCGGGTCGGCGAGGTCGTCGATGCGGACGGGCGCCGGCCGTGCCCCGACCGTCACGGATCAGGCTCCCGCGGGGACCGGAACGGTGCGAGTGTCGCGACCGGAGCGGAGCACGGTACCGGGGAGATCGCCGGTGGTGGCGCCGTCGACGACGATCGGCCGGCCGTTCACGAGCACCCGGTGCACGCCGGTCGAGCCGGCGAACAGCCGTGCCGTGCCGCCGGGGAGATCCTCGACGAGGCGCACCTCGTCGGCGCCGACCGTCGCCGGGTCGAACACGACGAGGTCGGCGTGGAACCCCTCGCGCACCAGGCCGCGGTCGCGTAGCCCGAACAGCTCGGCGGGCGCCTGCGTGATGAGGTGGATCGCTTCCTCGAGCGGGACGAGCTTGCGTCCCCGGATCATGTCGGCGAGGAACACCGTCGTGTACGGCGCGCCGCACATTCGGTCGAGGTGGGCGCCGGCGTCGCTGCCGCCGATGAGGACGTTCGGGTTGCGCCACGCCTCGGCCCGCAGCTTCCAGGAGTCCTCGTCGTCGTCGGGCGGAATCGGCCACAGCACGGTCCGCAGGTCGTCGTTGAGCACGACGTCGACGAGCGTGTCGAAGGCGTCCTGGCCCCGCTCCTGGGCCAGGTCGTACACGACGCGTCCCTTCAGCCCGTCGTTGGCGGCGGAGTAGGTGTCGCCGATCTGGTAGCGACCCCACGATGCAAGACGGCGGAACACGCCTGCCTCCTTGGAGCGGGCCCGCTCGTTCATCCACTGCCGGGTCGCCGGGTCGCGCAGCTTCTCTATCCGCTCCGGCACGGGCAGGTTCATGACCTCGTTCCAGCCCGGCAGCATGAACAGGGCGCAGTAGTTGCGGAAGCTCATGTTCATCTCGACGAGGATCGGCATCGTGAGCGCGATCGCCTTGCCGCCCCGCGCCGCCGCGTTCTCGCACGCCGCCAACTGGGCGCGATAGCGCTCGGGCTCCTTCGCGTCGACGGTGAGCACGTTCCAGTTGAGGGGGCGACGGGCGGCGAGCGTCATCTCCGCCATCTGCTCGACCTCGTCGTCGCGGAAGCCGCGCATGCAGCCGTCGGTCACGTACTCGAGCGTGGTGCCCTCGTGGTCGCGCACGGCGGAGCAGAGCGCGAGCACCTCCTCCTTCGACGCCCACCGTGACGCGACGGGTTGCCCGTCCCCGTCGGAGTGCGTGAACGCGAGTGTCGTCGAGAAGCCGATCCCACCGGCGTCGATCGACTCGTGCAGCAACTGCACCATCTCGTCGACCTGCTCGGGTGTGGCCTCGTTCCCAACGGCGTCCGCCCCCATCACGTTGCGGCGCAGCGCGCAATGCCCGACATTGAACATGGTGTTGACGGCGACGTTGCCGTCGAGCCGGTCGAGATAGTCCCGGAACGTGGACCAGTTCCACGGCACGCCGTTCTCGAGCGCCGGCAGGGGCATGCCCTCGACCCTGGCCATCATCCGCCGCAGGTAGTCGGCGTCCTGCTCGGCGAGCGGGGCGAGCGTGAAGCCGCAGTTGCCGTTGGCGATCGTCGTGACGCCGTGCACCGTCGAAGGCGACGCCTCGGGGTCCCAGAACAGCTGCGCGTCGTAGTGGGTGTGGGGATCGACGAACCCGGGGGCGACGACCAGGCCTTCGGCGTCGACGGACTCGCCGGCCGGCTCGTCGATCGTGCCCGGCCGGGCGACGGCGACGATGCGCCCGTCCCGCACGCCGACGTCGGCCCGGCGCCCCGGCGCCCCGGTGCCGTCGACGAGCGTGCCCTCCTTGATCAGCACATCGAGCAAGTCGCCCTCCCCCGGTCGGGTGAAACGCGTTCTATTTTGGGGCGCGGGTCGCCGGATGGCAACTGGTGCGGCTCGTCCCGGCTCGTCGGGTCGGACGCCGGGAGGCGGTCGAGCGGCGGCGCCCCGCCGTCAGCCGAGGGTGATGACCACCTTCCCGAAGGGCTTGGTGTTCTCGTAGTAGCGGAACGCGTCGGTCGCGTCGTCGAACGCGAATACGCGATCGATCACCGGGGTCAACTGGTTGCCGTCGATGGCCCGGTTCATGGCCTCGAACTGGGCGCGGCTGCCCACCACGATCGCTCGCACCGTGAGTGCCGAGGTCAAGATCGCCCCCGGGTCGATCGGCGGTAACCCCGCCTCGCGCCCGAGCAGACCGACGAACGCGATTTCGCCCTCGGGGGCGACCGACCTGGCCGACTGTTCGAGCGTTCCCGCCACCTCGATGACGTGGTCGACGCCGCGTCCACCGGTGAGCTCTCGTACGCGCCGGGACCAGTCGGGCGTGGCGCGGTAGTTGATCACGCCGTCGGCGCCGAGCGCGAGGAGCCGCTCCGCCTTGTGGTCACTCCCGGTCGTCGCGATCACTCGCGCGCCGAATGCCTTGGCGAACTGCAGCGCGAACAGGGACACGCCACCGGAGCCGAGCGTCAGCACCGTCTCTCCCGAGCGCAGCCCCCGGCCGCCGGTCAGCGCGTTCCAGGCTGTGACACCAGCGCAAGGAAGACACGAGGCCTCCTCGAACGACAGGTGCTCGGGGAAGGGGACGAGTGCGTTCTCGTCGAGGATCACGCGCTCGGCCAGCATGCCGTCGAGCGACCCGCCGAGCTGCGGGGTGACTTCGGGGGTGAAGCGTCCGTCGGTCCAACGGGGGAAGATCGCCGCGCTGACTCGGTCGCCCACGGTGACGCGGCGCACACCCTCGCCGACCTCGACGACTTCGCCGGCGCCGTCGGAGATCGGCACGACGTCGGGCTTGATCGGGAGCGGATACCACCCGCGGAGAATCATGAGATCTCGGTAGCTGAGGGACCTCGCCCGCACCTCGAGCGTCACTTCGCCCGGGCCGGGCCGACTGGGCTCGTGCTCTCGAACGGTCAGACCGTCGATGCCGACACCGAGGCCGGCGTGATAGCTCCGGGACCGACCTTCGCGGGTGGCGCGCTGTGCATCGACCGGCATGTCCTTCGTGTGCATGTGTCCGAACGTACGGACATGCCCGCGCGCCGGCAATACCCGCCGGGGAATGGGAGTGCGCGCCCTCGCTGCATACGCTCATGGCGTGACGACAACCGGAACGGAACCGGAGTTCGCACGCGAGCTGCGCCGGTGGCGGAACGCGCGACGCATCAGTCAGCTCGAGCTCGCCATCCGCGCCGGCACCACCCAGCGCCACGTCAGCTATGTCGAGCAGGGCCGCTCACGTCCGGGGCGCACCATGGTGCTGCGTCTCGCCGAGTCGCTGGAGCTCTCACTGCGGGAACGCAACGCCCTCCTCCTCGCCGCCGGTTACGCCCCGGTGTTCGCCGAGTCGCCGTTCGACGACGAGGCGGTGAAGCCGGTCCGAGACGCGCTTGAGCAGATCCTCACCGGCCACATGCCGTACCCCGCAGTGGTCGCGGGCCCCGGCGGGCGGCTCGTAGCGGCCAACGCAGCCACCGATGTGCTCACCGCGGGCGCGGCGCCGGAGCTCCTCGAACCGCCCGTGAACGTGCTGCGACTGGCGGTGCACCCGGAGGGCATGGGCCCGCGGGTCGAGAACCTCGCCGATTGGGGCCGGCACATCATCGAGAACGTACGTGCGCACCAACTTCGAAGCCCCGACCCGCGGCGCGAGGAACTCCTCGCGGAGATCGAGCGGTACGTGCCGCCGCCCTCGCCGGGTCCCGATCACGTCGGGTTCGCGGTCCCGTTGCGGCTGCGATGCGACGATTGCGTGCTGCATCTGATCTCGACGCTGACGTTCTTCGCGACCGCCCTCGACGTCACCCTGTCCGAGCTGCACCTCGAGGCCTACCTCCCGGGGGACGAAGCGACCGCGCGCATTCTCCGGCAACGCCGCCACCAAGCGCCCCACGAGAGCACGGAGACGTTCCCCCCCGCGCTCGTCGTCGGAACCTGATCGCGCTGCCGGACGAGCGGCATCCGCGAGCGTCCGCGGGGCGGCGGGTACCGTCCCCGACCAGACGAGGCGACCGACCCGGGGGGGCAGCATGGTCGACGCCGCCATTCCGGGAAGCGAGCAGAGCCCCGAAGCGGCGCGACTGGCGCAGAAGAGCGCCCAGGAGTTCGCCGCCGGCAACCTCCCGAGGGCGCAGGAGCTCGCCGGCGAGAGCGCGCGGGCAGCGGCGTACACGCACCTCCAGCGAATCGTCGGGGTCATGGCGATCCTGTTGCCGTTCGTGCTCTTCTTCGGCAACTGGGCGCTGACGGGCAACGAGCTCGAGAGCTCGATCAGCGCCTATTACCACACGCCCATGGGGAGCGTCTTCGTCGGTGTGCTCTGGGCGCTGGCGGTGTTCTTCCTTTCGTACAACTACAGGCCGCTGCCGGGCTTCAATCTCGACAACAAGCTGGGCACGCTCGCCAGTGTCGCGGCGGTGTGCGTCGCGGTGTTCCCCACGACCAGTGACGCGTCGGTCGCGTCCCGCGCCGAGAAGAACATCGGCATCGTGCACATGGTCTCCGCCGGGTTGCTGTTCACACTCCTGGCGATCTTCGCGTTGTACTTGTTCCCGAGGTCGAGCGGTGCGATGACACCCGAGAAGCGGCACCGCAACATCGTCTACCGGACGAGCGGCGGCGTCATCGCGGCCGCGATTCTGTTGATGTTCCCCTCGCAGTTGCTGCCGGACTCGTGGCACGCGTTCCTCTGGCTGGAGACGCTCTGCGT
>DATFXL010000026.1:0-9437 GCA_035316025.1 Acidimicrobiia bacterium | reverse complement strand
CCGAAACCGAGCACCCGAGGCTCCGGGAACCCTCGTCAGGAGCGACCGCTGGACGAGCTGTTCGAGGAGGTCGATGACGCGAGCCCGATGGATCTGGTCGTCAGCGACCACTTCTTCGGCCGCGTCCCGGGTGAAGCCTCCAGCGAAGATTCCGAGGCGTCGGAACACGACGCGCTCATCGAGGTCGAGGAGGTTGTAGCTCCAGTCGAGGGTTGCTCGCAGGGTGCGTTGGCGCTCGGGCGCTGTTCGTTTGCCGTGAGAGAGGACGCTGAGTTGGTCATCGAGGCGGCCGGCGAGCTCGGCCGGCGAGAGTACCCGCAGCCTCGCGGCGGCCAACTTGAGAGCGAGCGGGATCCCCTCAAGCGATTCACAGATCCGTTCAATCGCATCTCTGTCGTCGATCCGATGCCCACCGGGGACGCGCTCTGCGAATAGCTCGACAGCTTCGTCGCGCCGGAGCCCTTCGACTGCGTACTCCGCCTCACCGGGCACGCGCAGCGGCTCGCGACTCGTCGCGAGCACGCGCAGCCGGGAACATGCCCCCAGGAGATCGGTGATCAACGTTGCGGCGCCGTCCAACACGTGCTCGCAGTTGTCGATGAGCAGGAGCGCGTCGCGACGGGCGAGATGGGACCGCAACTCATCCCGTGGCGCTGCATCACTGCCCCGCAGTTCCAGCGCCCCCATGGTCGCCTCCGCGATCACCGTCGCGTCATCAATCGCGGCGAGTTCGACCAGCCAGACGCCGTCGGCATGTTCGGCGCCCAACGAACGCCCGACCTCGAGGGCGAGACGCGTCTTGCCGGACCCACCCGGTCCGGTCAGGGTGACCAGTCGATGCTCGCCGAGCAACCCTCGGATCTCATCGAGGTCGCGGTGTCGACCAATGAAGCGGTCCACGCTCGCAGGAAGATTTCCCTTTGCGCCCTGGGCCGGCGCCACCACCGGCGCGTTCTCACACCAACGCACCGCAATCGTCGCAAGTGGTGGCAGGCCCTTGAGGTCGAGCTCGCCGAGAGGGACAAAGTCATGGCCGCCCCGCAAGCCCACGAGCGTGCCCACCGTCTCCGACGCCAGGATCTGGCCGCCCTTGGCCGCGGCGCAGAGTCGCGCCGCCTCCACCGCGGGGACGCCGTGGTAGTCACCAGACCGTTCGGTGACATCCCCGGCGCTGATGCCGATCCGTATGCCGAGCGCGACCTCCGCACCCTCGTTGCGTCGCGAGATGAGCCGCTGGATCGCCGCCGCCGCTGCGACCGCGTCCCGGGCGCAGGGAAACACCGCCATGTAGCCGTCGCCCGTGTGCTTGACGACCTCGCCGTCACGCCCGGCGATTGCCCCACCGACCAGCGCGTCGTGCTCGTCGCGGATGGCGTCGAAGCGATCTTCCCCCAGCGCGACCAGCGACTCCGTCGAACCGACCAGATCGGTGAACATCAACGTCACCGTGCCGGCCCCTGCCCGGACCATAACGGACCTCCAGTCCGCAGCACACGACCCGGGGTACTATAAAACAGGTTTTCGAGTTGTCCAAGTCAGGTGCCGACAAGAAGGAACCAGCGTGCGAGGCACGAGTGAGGTGGCTCAAGCCCAACGCCGCAAAAACGTCATGGACGCCGCCCTTGGCCTCGCCGCCAGAGGTGGCCTCCAGGGCCTACGGATCCGCGACGTCGTCGCCCGCACCGGAGTGTCCTCGGCGACCATCTATCGATACTTCGCCTCCAAGGAGCACCTCCTCGTGGCGGCGCTGGCCGAGCAACGCTTTGCGCTGGGCCAACCCGACGGCACCCCACCCGACGGCACCACATCCGCCGAGCGCGTCATCATCCTCCTACGCCGTCCCACCGACGCGCTGACCGGCGCTCCCCGGCTCGCCGCCGCCATGCTCCAAGCCATGACCTCAGGCGAGCCTGGCGTCGCGCCGCTGTTGGCCGCCATCACCGAACCGCTCGTCGCAGAAACCGCCCACGCCATCCGGCCGACAGGCCCCACACCCGCCGACCACGAACTCGCCCGCACGATCCAACGGGTCTGGTTCGCCGCCCTCGTCGGCTGGGTCACCGCCAGCGAAACCGCCGACTCCATCAACCACGCTGTCGAAACCGCCGCACACCAACTCCTCGACCCCAACCCCGGCCAGGAATCTCAATCCACAAGCCGCACCACCACAGCGCCTCGTGATCCATGAACGCCCCGAATGACAGCGCGAGCGCAACAGCCATGGTCCCGGCGGGCTCCGAACGGCCGGAGGATTTTGGTTCGCCGGGCGCGCTTCGAACTGCGCCGCTCGTGCACGACACGCGGCGTCATCCGGGGTGCGCGGCGATGGCGGTGATCAGCGCGTCGAGTGGCCGTTCTGCTGCGGGTGCACGGGCACCGTTGACGAGCACTGAGAACACGAACCCGCGCCCACCGGCGGTGGTTCCGTAGCCAGAGAGTGCGATCCCACCAGGGATCGTCCCGGTCTTCGCTCGCACGTTGCCCTCAGCCGCGGTGCGGCGAAAACGCGTCGACAAGGTGCCGCTGCGGCCCGCCAGCGGCAACGCACCGCGCAGCAGCGGGAACCACGGCTGCGCGCGGGCGGCCTGAAGGAGCTCGCGCCACTCCCGCGGCGAGCGATTATCCGCAGGGCTGAGGCCCGAACCGTCGTCGTCGGTGCCGGCCAACGGAACGCATAGCGGCGCGAGAGCCGCACGCGTCAATGCGAGCCCACGTGCGGTTGAGCCTGGTGCGCCGATAGAGTGACCGACCTCCTTGAGCAGCTCCTCGGCGGCCATGTTGTCGCTGCGGAGCAACGTGTCGGTGAGGAGAGCCGAGACCGGCGCCGACGTCAGAGAGGCGATCACCGGACCCTTCGGTGCCGCGACGCCGTGCACGGTCGGGCCGCTCACGGCGACGCCGTGGGCTGCGAGCGCGAACCGGAACGCCTCGCCGTTGGCGAGAGCCGGATCGGCCAGGAAACCCGCGTCGCGGCGGTACCGATTGTCGTCCACCATCAGCGCCGACAGCGGCCCCGCGTAGGCCGGGACCTCAGAGTCCTGCCACTGCCCAGCGCGGCGGATCCCGTCGTAGCGCGACTCGTCGACGACCAGAGGACCGGACACCGACGTCACGCCGGCCGCCCTGACCTGTGCGGCGAGCGCATCGAGCGAATTCGGGCCCCGGGCGGTCAGAGATGGATCGCCGCCCCCCACGATCGCCAGACCCCGATCTGGAGTGGTCTGCACCACCGTCGTGAGGCGCGCGCCAGGGTTCAGCACGCTGAGCACGCCCATCGCAGTCAACAGCTTCTGATTCGACGCTGGGAGCAGCGGCACGTCGGGCGCGAGCGCCCCCACCTCGCCCAGGCCGTCGATCCAGATCGAAAGCCCGACTCTGTCCCCCGTCAGCCCTGGATCATTCGCGAATCGCTGGACCGCGAACACGACGTCTGGCGGCACCGGTGCGTTCGGTGCGGCCAGGCCGGGATCCGCCGTGCAGGGGGCAGTTTTCTGCTGCGTCGTCGGCACAGGCCGGCGCGCGTTCGAGATCGGACGCGTCATCCGGTGCCCGCTGTCACTGCAGCACACACCGACGACGACGAGGGTAACGATGAGCGCAGCCGCGCTTCTACGTCTCATATCCGCTGGGCCCACCACTTACCATGCCACGAGACGGGCACGAGACACTCGCGCCCAACAAGGGTTCTCGTCCTGTTGCAGGGAGAGATGTGAGTTTGATTGCCAGGATCAAGCGATAGGAGGAAAAACGAGGAAGACTCCCACGCGACTGTTGAAGCAGAGATGTTCGTTCGCAATGCTTGGTCAATCGACCTCAGGAGGTGCAGACCGTGCTGGCAGCCAACTTCGGTGACGGCGATGTCTTGTTGTGGTTCGTCGAGTTCTTCCTGTTTCTGATCTACATCTGGCTTCTGATCGTCATCTTCGGCGACCTGTTCCGCGACCACGAGACATCGGGCTGGGCGAAGGCCTTGTGGGTGCTCTTCATCCTTTTTGCACCGCTCCTCGGCATGCTCGTGTACCTGATCGCGCGCGGTAGCGGGATGAGTCGGCGGGCTCACGCGTCGGCAGTGGCCGCGCAGCAGAGGTTCGACGCCTATGTCCGCGACACGGCCGCGACCGGACCTGCGGACCAGATCTCTCGGGCCAAAGGACTGCTGGATGCTGGCACGATCGACCAGGCCGAGTTCGAGCGCCTGAAGGCCAAAGCACTCGCCTAGGCGATTGCGCGCCACCTTCGGCGTGGGCAACAGCGGCGCTTCCGCCGCGCGCTTCCTCAGGGAGCGGGCGCGACGAGCCTGGCCTCGTAGGCTGCGATCACGGCTTGGGCGCGGTCGTGTACGCCGATCTTCGTGAAGATTCGTTTCACGTGCGTCTTGATCGTCTCGAGGCTCACATCCAACGAGTTCGCGATCTCACGGTTCGTCAGACCATGAGCGATGAGCACGAGCACCTCGCGCTCGCGAGTCGTTAGCCAGTCCATCGCGTTGCGGGCCTCTGCCGGGGCGTCGTTTTGCATCGCGAAGTCGGCTACAAGGCGCCTCGTCGATTCGGGTGTCAGCAGAGCCTCACCCTCCGCGACGATGTGTATCGCGTCGACGAGATCTTCGGCTGGGGTGCGCTTGAGCAGGAACCCACTGGCTCCTGCGTGGAGCGCGCCGAACACGTACTCGTCATGGTCGAATGTCGTGAGAACGATCACCCGGGGACGATCCAGTCTGTGCGCGTCACTCGTGATCGTGCGCGTCGCGGTGATGCCGTCCATCGGTCGCATCCGAACGTCCATGAGGACGACATCTGGCTCGAGCGAATCGACCAAATTGCACGCCTCCCGCCCATCAGCGGCTTCGCCTACAACGTCGAGACGGGGGTCGGCATCCAAGATCGAACGTAAGCCGATCCGGGTTGGCACGTCGTCGTCGACGATGAGCACCCGCGTCATGGTCACGCTGACGATCGTTCCGTCGGTATGCACGCTCGCACCACGAAGCCACCGTGGGGTCCCACCCCCGCCTCCAACTGTCCACCCAGCACGGTGACACGCTCGCGCATGCCAACCAGACCCCGACCCTCACCGGTGCCGTCGGCAACGGCGCTGCGACCGTTCGTGGCCTCAAGACGTCCGCCGTCGACCACCTCGATGCGCAAGTCCTTGGGGTCGTAGCGAATGGACACCCGGGCCTGAGTTCCTTCGGCGTGCTTGACGACGTTCGTCAGAGCCTCCTGCACGATCCGAAATGCAGACCAATCGACCAGACGGGGAAGCGACCGCGGTTCGCCGTCCACCGTGACGTCGATCGCAACCCCTGCACTGCGAACTGAGCCGACCATCTCGTCCAAGTCCGCCAACCCGCGGCCGAGCGCCGGATCCGGTGAACCGTCGACCAGACCGAGCGCAGCATCGAGGTCACGAAACGCGTCACGACCTGTGGACTCGATCGATTCCATCAGGTCACGAGCACGTTGCGGATGATCGGCGACGATCCGGCGTGCGCCACCGGCTTGAAGGAGCACAACGCTCAGCGCGTGGCCCACGATGTCGTGAACCTCCGACGCGATGCGCTGCCGTTCCTTGGCGGCCGCGTCGATCACGTCGAGGTCGGCGCGCAGTCGAGCCCCCTCACTTGCCCGAAGCGCCCTTTGCGTTCGCATCCGCTCCGCCACCTCAGCGGCGAGGGTCAACGTCGACAAGAGTGCGACTGCGATGAAGAGCTGCACGAGGAGGAGCGCCGCTTCGGGGTCGATGGTCGAGAGGAACATGGAACCCGCCCGTCCGGTCACAACAGCCCAATTGATGATCAGCGCCATCGCGAGACCGGCGGTGGCCACGAGCGTGACCCCACCGCGCAGCGCGGCCCAGACGAGAAGCGGGATCACGATGTACACGAGCGGCTCGTCCCAGATCACGATCGACGCGAACGTCACCGCACCCACGAGCGCCGTCACGACAACAGTCTCCGTAAGCGAGGTCGGCGGATCGACCCGCTGCCTCCAGCGTTCGGCCCACGCCAGCACGGGCGTGGCCACCACCAGTACGCCCAGGCCGTCGCCGATCCACCATTTCAGTGCCACCAACGCGCCCGGATCCTCCGTGCCGTGCAGGGCCGAGACCGAAGCGCCGATCGCGCCGCCGACCATCGGGCCGAGCACGACCGCGCAGAGAAGGAAACAGGCGAGCGCCCCGAGTTGGGTCATCTCACGCCGGAAGTAACGGCGCAGGAGCAATGCGCCGATGAACGGCTCGACGACGTTCGCGGCCGCGAAGCCGAGGGCCATCGGGACGGTCTGGTGGTGCTGAAGGTCGACCGCGACCTCGGCGATCGCCACCACTGCCAGGAGCAGAGGCCAGTATCGCCGCCGACTGAGCACCAGGGCCGCGAGCGTCACACCCGCAGAAGGGAAGAACGGGGCTCCTGCCGCCGGTGACCGGAGAAACCAGAACGGAAGCTCAGCGCCCAGCGCGTAGAGACCGCCGACGAGAACCGCGAGCCCGACGGGATCCGCCCACTTCGGGAGACCCCGCGCGTTCGTGGTCGTGCCTCCGACCGCTTCCATCACGCCGACCCAAACGTAGCTGCTGCGGTGACCGCTTCGCACCGACGCAGTGTGCGCGCCACCTTGTCGACGTCCATGTTGTTGTCTTGGGGCACGTCCTTGCCGAGGCCAGCCCGACCCGACGCGGGAAGGCGGGAGGCCCCGGCGGAGATTGGCCTCCCGCCCTCCACCTTCTCCGAGGGTCCGTTGCCGTTTTCCTCGGAGGCGGGGGACTTGTCGAAACTAGAAAAAGCTTCTACCGAGCAACGTGAGGGCAGCGATCCCGACAACGGCTCCCATCAGGACGATTCCGGTGGCGATCCACGCCTTGACCCTCTGTTCACCGCTGCGTCCCCAGAACTCGGCTTCGACGACCTCGTCGTTGCTGTCGCTGCGGCGTTGTCGCAAGTCGCGCATCAACCCCTGAGGCTGACAGACCACGACGATCGATCCATCCCCCCAGAGGGGGATAACGGTCCGGCCTAGCCCTGCGGCCGATTGACAACACTCTCAGGGGGATAGCCGCGCTCGAATCGGAACGCGGGAGACCCGGTTGTGTCTCGACCTGCCCGTGAGCTCATGAGGTGGCGTAGTACCGGTCACGCAGGTCGGCGTACGCGCCGCGCACGAGACGGGTGTCGACGCCCAGGTCCGGCTCGATCGCCTGGCCCGTGCCGAGCTCCCACACGGTGGCGACCTCGCTCGGCGCCTCCTGGTGCAGCACGGCCGCCGCTTGCACGCAGGCGCCGGTTGCGACCGGCTCGCCGCGCGGCACGACGATGGAGCAGCGCGTGAGGTCGGCGAGCACACGTTGCACCGAGCGCAGGCGAGCGCCGCCACCGAGGAGCAGCGTGCCGTCGGCCGGGCGCACGGTGACACCGCCGACTCGCAGCGCCTCGAGTGCGTCGAGCATCCCGCAGACGACGCCCTCGACGGCCGCGCGCGCGATCTGCTCCAGGGTCACGTCGGGCCGCAGTCCCGCGATCGTCCCCGATGCGCCGGGCAGGTTGGGCGTGCGCTCACCGTCGAGGTACGGCAGAAGCACCAGCCCGCCCGCGCCCGGCTCGCCGGCCAGCGCGAGCCGGTCGAAGGTGCGCAGGTCGACCTGCAGCAATCGGGCGAACGTGTCGATCACGCGCATCGCGTTGAGCGTGCATACCAGGGGCAGGAACCGGCCGGTGGCGTCGGCGAACCCGGCGACGTAGCCCTTCGGGTCGGTGACGGGCGCGTTGCTGACCGTGTACACGGTGCCGGAGGTGCCGATGGAGATCGCGACCTGCCCGGGCTGGAGCGCGACGCCGAGGGCGGCAGCCATGTTGTCGCCCGTCCCCGGCGCGATCACGGCGCCGTCGCGCTTGCGAACCGTCTCCATCGGCCCCAGGACCTCGGGGAGGCACGCGTCCCAGTCCTTGGTGTCGTCAACGACGTCGAGGAGGTCGGGGCGCCAGCGACCCTCGGCCGGCGACCAGTACCCGGTGCCGGATGCGTCGCCCCGGTCGGTCGTGAACCGGCCGCTCATCCGGAACGTGAGCCAGTCGTGCGGGAGGAGCACGCGGGCGAGTCGGTCGAACTTCTCCGGCTCGGTGCGGTGCAGCCACGAGAGCTTGCTGATCGTGAACGACGCCACCGGCGCCGAGCCGCACGCCTTCACCCACGCCTCGGGACCGCCGAGTTGGTCGACGAGCCACTGCGCGTCGGGTGCCGATTCCGTGTCGTTCCAGAGCTTCGCCGGGCGGATCACCCGTCCTTCGCGGTCGAGGGCGACGAGACCGTGCTGTTGGGCCGCGATCGCCAGGGCGACGACCCCGGGCGTGCGCCCCGCCTGCCGGCGGGCTTCGACGAGGGCTTCCCGCCACGCCTCGGGATCCTGCTCGCTACAGGGCGGGGACGTCTCCGGGTGCGCCGAGCGGCCGGATCCGACGAGCACGCCGGTGTCGGCGTCGCGGATCTCGACCTTCGTCGATTGGGTGGAGGAATCGACCCCCAGAACGAGTGCCACGCAGCCTCCTGAGCCCCGCGCGCGACCGGACAGTGAACCACGTTTGCGGACGTCGGCGAGGAACGGAGCTGCTCAGCTGGCGTTCAGCGCGTGCCCAGCAACAGATCGGTCACGAGCTGGTCGAGGCGCTCGTGCCCGTACCCGCGGGCGGCGAGCGCGGCGACGTCGATCTCCTCGCCCCGCAGACCGGCCACGGCCTCGGAGGAGTAGCCCTCGGGCAGGATCCGCTCGGCGAGTCCGTCGACCTGCGTCTCGAGCAGCGCGTCGGCGATGTCGGGGTCCGTGCTGAACCGCGCGGCCTTCTCCTTCAGGATCAGGTACGTGCGCATGCAACCGCGGGCGAACTCCCAGACGCCGTCGACGCTCTCGGTTCGGTACGCGTGGGCGTCGAAGTGGCGCATCCCCTCCCACTCGGCGTCCTCGAGCAACTTCACGAGATAGAACGCGTCGCGGATTCCCTCGGATCCGAAGCGGAAGTCCTGGTCGTATTTCCCGGGAACCTGACCGTTCAGGTCGACGTGGAAGAGCTTGTCAGCCCACAACGCCTGCGCCACGCCATGGTGGAACGACAGCCCCGACATCGTCTCGTGCGCGAACTCCGGATTGAGCCCCACCATCTCGGCATGCGCGAGCTCGTGGATGAACGCGAGGGCGTGGCCGACGGTCGGCAGGAAGAGATTGCCCCGGGGCTCGTTGGGCTTCGGCTCGATGGCGATGTCGAGCTCGTAACCGCGGTCGATGATGTACTCGCAGCACAGGTTGACGGCCTCGGCGTAGCAATCGAGGGCGGTGGGGACGTCCTTGGCGGCGTCGGACTCGACGCCTTCGCGTCCACCCCACATGACGTACACCTCGGCGCCGAGCTCGGCACCGAGGTCGATGGCATCCAGGGTCTTGCGGAGCGC
>DATFXL010000025.1:0-31814 GCA_035316025.1 Acidimicrobiia bacterium | reverse complement strand
GCGAAGTCGACCGGGTTGCGCTTGCGCTCGTCGACGTCGACGCGCGCGCCCGCCGACTGGAGGAGATCGTCGAGCCGACGGTGCGCGAGCTCGCCGTACTCCGGGAAGGACATCACGTCGAAGTACACGCCCTGCCCCTCGACCACGTACGCCCGACCGGAGTCGACCAGCTCGCCGATGAGCTTCACCATCCGGTCGATGTACGCGGTCGCGCGCGGCAGCGAATCGGGGCGGCGGACGCCGAGCCTGTCCATCTCCGCCCAGTACGCCGACTCGTAGCGCTGCGCGACTTCCGGCTCCGTGCTGCCCTCCTCGGCGGCGCGGGCAATGATCTTGTCCTCGACGTCGGTGATGTTGCTGACGAACTCGACGTCGTACCCGCGCCACTCGAGATACCTGCGGATGACGTCGAACACGAGCGCGGCGCGGCCGTGCCCGACGTGCGGCACCTCGTACACCGTGGGACCGCAGACGTAGATCGAGATCCGCCCGGGATCACGAGGGACGAGCTCGACCCGTTCCCGCGAGAGCGTGTCGTGGAGACGGATCATCCTTCCTCGAAGCTATCGAGGAGGGCGACGGCCCAGACTGCAATTCCCTCGCCCCGTCCGATCGAGCCGAGACCCTCCCCCCGCTTCGGCTTCACCGAAACAAGGTTCTGCGCGCCGGGCGACGGGAACAGCGCGAGCAGCGCGCGCGAAATGTTGCTCGTGATCTGGCGCAGGTGCGGCGCGAGCGACGGCCGCTCCGCGGCAACGACGACGTCGACGTTGCCGAGCCGCCAGCGCGCCGCCGACACGCGACCGGCGACGTCGCGCAGCAGCCCGATCGAGGACGCGTCGCGGTAGCGCTCGTCGCCGGCCGGGAACAGTGACCCGAGATCGGGCAACCCGGCTGCGCCGAGGAGTGCGTCGGCGACACCGTGGGCGACGACGTCGGCGTCGGAGTGACCCACGAGCGCCGGGCCCTCGAGCTCGACACCGCCGAGCACGAGCGCGCCGTCGTCGCCGAACCGGTGAGCGTCGAAGCCGAGGCCGACGCGCGAGATGGTCACCGGTGATCCTCGGACGCCGGCGTGAGCAGGGCGGCCGCGACGACGAGATCCGCCGGCGTCGTGACCTTGAGGTTGCGCGGATCGCCCGCCACCACGACGACCTTGCCGCCGGCGGCCTCCACGAGCGCGGCGTCGTCGGTCGCATCGACAGTGGCGGTATGCGCGGCACGCAGCGCGTCGGCCCGGAACGCCTGCGGCGTCTGCACCGCGATCAGGTCGTCGCGTGCGATGGTCCCGAGAACGTGGTCGCCCTCGACGCGCTTGACGGTGTCCGAGATGGGGAGCCCGGGCACGGCGGCGTCGGCGCCGGAATGAACGGCGGCGACCACGGCGTCGAACAACGCCGGCGTCGCGAGTGGGCGGGCGGCGTCGTGCACGACCACGACGGTCGCCGAGCCCGCGATCGCGTCGAGGCCCACCCGCACCGACGCCGAGCGCGTCACCCCGCCGGGCACGGCGGCGGCGACGGGACGGCCGTCCCATACGACGCCGCCCGGGAGCACGACGACAATCTCGTCGCACACGAACGCGGCGGCTTCGAGGGCGCGATCCACGAGGCGGCTGCCCGCGACCGTCTCGAACTGCTTTGGCACCCCGAAGCGGGTCCCGGCCCCGGCGGCGACGACGATGCCCGACGTGGTCATGCCGTCAAGTTTGCATGATGCGTTTCTGACCGTCGCTCGGCGCCGGTGAGAACCCCTATTTGCCGAGGGCCTTGTCGAGACGCGCCTCGGCGGCTACCTCGTCGACGTTGAGGGCGAAGGTGAGCTCGGAGACGAGGATCTGGCGGGCCTTGGCCAGCATCCGCTTCTCTCCTGCCGACAGGCCCTTGTCGTTCTCGCGGATCGAGAGGTTCCGGACCACCTCGGCGACCTGGTAGATGTCGCCACTCTTCAGCTTCTCGACGTGGTTCTTGAACCGACGGGACCAGTTCGTCGGCATCCGCGCCTCCTTCTTGCGGAGGACGGCGAACACCTCCTCGACCTCTTCGTCGTTGATCACGTCGCGCAGCCCGATGTCCTCGGCGTTGTCGGCCGGGACCATCAGGGTCAGGTCGCCGTAAGCGAGGCGGAGGATCAGGTAGTCCTTCCTCTCGCCGAAGACGTCCTTCTTCTCCTTCTTCTCGATGACGGCCGCTCCGTGGTGCGGATAGACGACCTTGTCACCAACGCGAAAGGACATGAGACTCCTGAGAGGCGGAAGGAGAACGACGCGGAACCACAAGAATATCAGAACCTCTCTCGACATCCCGCAGTCGCAGTAGCCTCGAAGCGCCGACGGACAGAGGAGGTGCGGGGTCTGTTGCCCGAGCGACCGTTGCTCGACACGACCGAGCTGTTCACGGCGTTGCCCGCCGACGTGCTCACCGCTTTGCGCAGTCAAGCGACGGCACGCACGTACGAGCGCAACGAACTGCTCTTCAGCCAGGGCGACCTCGCCAGCGAGCTGTTCGTGATCGAGCAGGGCCGGATCGCGATCGCGACGAAGGCGCCCGACGGCCGCGAATCCGTACTCGCCGTGCTCGAGAACGGCGCGATGTTCGGCGAGCTGCCGCTGTTCGACGGCGTCGTCCGCTCCGCCGACGCTCGCGCGCTCACCGAATCGCGCGTCGTCGTCCTCGAGTACGACCCCGTGCGCGAGGTGCTCCAAGCGAGACCGGAGCTCCTCTGGACCGTCACCCGCCTGCTCGCCCGGTGGTTGCGCGCCACTGACGAGGCCTTGGCCGACGCCGTCTTCCTCGACGTCCCCGGCCGGACTGCCAAGCGCCTCCTCGAGCTCGCCGGCAGCGACGACGAGTTCAAGCTCCCCGTCACCCAAGAGGAGCTTGCCGGCATGGTCGGCGCCTCCCGCGAACGCGTCAACAAGGCCCTCGCGCTCTTCGCCCGCCTCGGCTGGCTCGAAGTGAAGGGCCGCGGTCGGTACAAGTTCCTCGACCGCCCCGCGCTGGAGGACCGCGCGACGGTGTGACCGGCCCCGGGTGCACCGGACTGATGCGTCCGGGCCGGCACCGCTGATCCGGCCGATCCCCGGCTCGCCTCGCTCCGCTCGGCTCGGGTCTCCGACCTGGGTCTCGACCGGGCGGGCCGGGACTGCCCGACACGCATCGCCCGGGTGCACCCGACGCCTCCTCTGCGCGCGCGACCGGTGCTGAGACGAGGAACTTGCCGCGACCTACCGGCGAAGAAACGCGAGCGCTCGGCGCCAGGCGTCGGCGGCGTCGTCGGGGCGGTGAGCGGGGCGCTCGATCCCGTGGACGAAGCCGTGGTCGGCGTCGGGGTACAGGACGATCTCGCAGTCGTCCCGATCGCGCCAAGCGGCGCGCAACGCCTCGACGTCGTCGAGCGGGACCCACGGGTCCTTGCCGCCGAAGATGGCCAGCGTCGGGCACACTTGCCCGGCCGTATCGAGCGCGTCGCGCTGGGCTGGGCCGCGCCAGCCGTCGGGCACCCGGATCATCCCGTAGAAGGGCACGGCACGATCGAACACTCCCGTGGCCGCGGCCTTGAGCGTGTACATGGCGCCCATGCAGAAGCCGATGATCGAGACGCGTGCAACCCGGTCGCGTTCGCGGAGGAGGTCGGCGGCGGCGGCGAGATCGCCGAGCTGGACGTCGTCGTCCATCTGCTTCATGTGTGTCATGCGCACGGTGGCGTCCCCGGCGCGGACGTCGACCGGGAAGTGGCCGAAGGGCTCTGCGCACACGACGGCGAATCCGTGAGTCGCGACCCGGCGGCACAGGTCGTCGAACAGCTCGCGGACTCCGAGCATGTCGGGGTGCACGACGACGCCGGCGTCCGCCGATGCCGCCGGTGCGGCGTGGATCGCGTCCACAGGGGTTCCGTCCGGAGCGACGAGGACGAAGCGCTCGGAGCTCGCCTCGTGCGGTCCGACTTCGAGGGCCCCCATGCCTCAGACGTAGCGCTCGAGGATCGACGTCTCCGCCAGGCGCGAGAGGCCTTCCTTGATGGCCCGGGCACGGGCCTCGCCGACGCCTTCCACCTCGACGAGGTCGGCCACGCCGGCGCGCATGATCTTCTGCAGGTTCGAGAACCGCTCGACGACGTGGTCGGCGACGCTCTCCGGGATGCGCGGGATCTTGTGCAGGAGCCGGAAGCCGCGGGGCTGAATCGGCGCGTCGAGGCTGACGTCAGCGGGGAGATGGAGGAGTGAGGCGACCTCGCGCAGGTCGAGCAGCGACTCGGTGTCGAGGTCGGCGAGCCTCACCATGACGTCGACGAGCGTCCAGTCGGGTCCGTCGACGAAGTAGTCCTTGGCGACGAGCCGGCGGTCGTCCTCGACGCCGCCCATCGCCTCCTCGAGCTGCAGGAGCACCAGCCGGCCGTCCGCACCGAGCTCGATTACGTAGCCCTCGATCTCCTCGGCGATGCGGCGCACCATCTCGGCCCGCTGCAGCACGGTGGCGACGTCCCGCACGGTGACGAGGTCCTCGACCTCGAGGGCAGACAGCGAGTTGCTCACGGCGTCGAGCCGCACCCGGTAACGCTCGAGGATCTGGACGGCCCGATCGGCCCGGCCCAGCACGCGCGGGATCGGCTCGAGGGTGCGCTTCAGCCCGCGGCGATGCACCGCGACCACGGACATGTCCTCGGACACGGTGATGACGGGGACGTCGATCTGGCGGCCGACCCGCTCGGCAGTGCGGTGGCGCGTGCCGGTCTCGGACGTCGGGATGTTCGGGTCGGGCACGAGGTGCACGTTGGCCCTCGCGACGCGGGACGTGTCCGAGGCCAGGATGATGGCGCCGTCCATCTTCGCCAGCTCGGAGAGGCGTTGGGGCGTGAACTCGGCGTCGAGGAGGAACCCCCCTGAGCACACCTGCAGGACGTCGGGGCCGTCGCCCACGACGATGAGCGCACCCATGCGCGCCTGCAGGATGCGATCCAACCCCTCCCGGAGGAGGGTCCCCGGCGCCACGAGCCGAAGCGCCTCGAGCATGGCTTCTGTGCGTGGTTGAGCGGGCACCGCAGGATCCTCCAAGTCTCGAACGGTCACCGCCCACCCGTTCGAGAGACATCAAACGATACCAAGGACGGCCCGCAGCGGCCCGGGGGCCCCGTCGGGGCTGCCGACCGTGCCCTCAGGGGGTCAGGCCTCGTCGTGACCGGGAGGTAGCGAGGCGTCCCAGATCTTCAGCGCGAACCGCACGACGGTGCTCAAGCTCTCGGGTGACGCCGGCGGCGTGACCGCCGCTCGCCCCGGACGAAGAGAACTACCCCGGCGAGGCCGAGAACGACGGCGACGGCGAGGAGCGCGACGCGGGTCGTGTCGAGCTGCGACGTCGATGTGGCCAGGCTCACCCTCTTGCCCGGCGTCGCGTCGATCACCTTCGTGTCGCCGCCCGGCGCAACGAGCCTGATCCGTAGACGAAACGCGTCGTTGATCTCCTGCGCGAGGCGCTGCTCGACCTGGGCGACATCGACGCGCTGGGCGGTGAGCTGGGCGACGACGTCCGGGTCGGCGGCGACGCCCGCCGTGAGCTGCGACAGGTCGGCGACGCCGCTGAGCTCGTAGTCGGTCGCTACCAAGCCGCGGTCCCGTGCGAGCTTCACGTTCCGCAGGGGGCCGTTGGCGCCGTTGAGCTCGTCGATGACGCCGGCGAGCTCGCCTGCGTTGGCAAAGTCCTTGCGCAGCGTCAGGCTCGCACCGCCGTCCGAGGTCCGCCGCCACGGCGACACCGTCCACCCTGCGGTTTGAAGATCACCCAGGCGCACGCGGTCCTCGAGCTTCCCGCCGCCCGCCTCTGCGTTCCGTACCGCCTCGGCGTCGGCCGCGACCCGCACCCGCACGGTCCCGCCGCCATCGTCGTGCACCGCGATCGTCAGCGTCGCGTCGACCTTGCAGCCCGCGAGCAACAGCGCGCAGGCGAGGACTGCGAACGAGAGGCGGCGCATCCGGCGGCGAGTCTGGCATTAGCTCGCGCCGCGCCGGGGACGCCGGCGGGGCGGACGCTCAGCTCTCGGAAGGACCGCTCCCGGCGAGCTCGACCGGCGGGGGCTCCACGCCCTCGACGGCGCGGAACACGATCTCGGCCCCGTCGCCCTCGCCCTCCACGTCGACGATGACGGTCTCCCCGGCGTGGAACTCCTTCCACAGGATCTTCTCGGAGAGCGCGTCCTCGACGTGCCGCTGGATGGCGCGGCGCAGCGGCCGCGCTCCCAACTGCGGGTCGTAGCCCTTCTTCGCCAGGTGCAGCTTCGCGTCCGGCGTGAGCTCGAGGCCGAGGCCCTGGCCCTCCAGCTGGTCCTGCACCCGCTTGATCATGAGGTCGACGATCTCGGTGACCTCCTCCTGGGTCAGCTCGTTGAAGACGATCACCTCGTCGATGCGGTTTAGGAACTCGGGACGGAAGCTCCGCTTGAGCTCCTCCATCACGCGTTCCTTCATCTTCTCGTAGGTGATCGCCTCGCTCGTCGGGCCGAACCCGATCGCCGCCTTGCGCAGGTCGGCGGTCCCGAGGTTGGACGTCATGATGATCACGGTGTTCTTGAAGTCGACCGTCCGGCCCTGCGCGTCCGTCAGCCGCCCGTCCTCGAGGATCTGCAGCAGCGTGTTGAACACGTCGGAGTGTGCCTTCTCGATCTCGTCGAACAGCACGACCGAGAACGGCTTGCGGCGCACGGCCTCGGTGAGCTGACCGCCCTCGTCGTAGCCGACGTAGCCGGGCGGCGAGCCGACGAGCCGCGACACCGTGTGCTTCTCCATGTACTCGCTCATGTCGAGCTGGATGAGCGCGCTCTCGTCGCCGAAGAGGAACTCGGCCAGCGTCTTGGCCGTCTCCGTCTTCCCGACACCCGACGGGCCCAGGAAGATGAACGAGCCCGACGGACGCTTCGGATCCTTCAGACCGGCGCGGGTGCGGCGGATCGACTGGGACACGGCCTTGATCGCGTCGTTCTGGCCGACGACCCGCTTGTGGAGCTCGTCCTCCATGCGCAGCAGCTTGGCCGTCTCCTCCTCGGTGAGCTTGTAGACGGGGATGCCCGTCCACATCGCCAGCACCTCGGCGATGGACTCCTCGGTGACCTCGTTGAAGAGGTCGACGCCCTCGGCGCGCAGTTCGGTCTCCTTCGTCGACCGCTGGTCGAGGAGCTCCTTCTCGCGGTCGCGCAGACTCGCCGCCTGCTCGAACTGCTGGCCCTCGATGGCGCCTTCCTTGTCCTTGCGGACCTTGGCGATCTCCTCCTCGAACTCGCGGTAGTCGTCGGGCGCCCCCATGCGGCGGATGCGCAGGCGCGACCCGGCCTCGTCGATCAGGTCGATCGCCTTGTCGGGCAGATAACGGTCGGAGATGTACCGGTCGGCCAGGTTCGCCGCCGCCACGACCGCCTGGTCGCTGATCGTGACGCGGTGGTGGCCCTCGTAGCGGTCGCGCAGGCCCTTCAGGATCTCGATCGTGTGGGCCACCGTCGGCTCGTCGACCTTGATCGGCTGGAACCGGCGCTCGAGCGCGGCGTCCTTCTCGAGGTGCTTGCGGTACTCGTCGAGGGTGGTGGCGCCGATGGTCTGGAGCTCACCGCGTGCGAGCATCGGCTTCAGGATGCTGGCGGCGTCGATGGCGCCCTCGGCCGCGCCGGCGCCGACGAGTGTGTGCAGCTCGTCGATGAACAGGATGATGTCGCCGCGGGTACGGATCTCCTTCAGCACCTTCTTGAGGCGCTCCTCGAAGTCGCCGCGGTAGCGGGAGCCGGCGACGAGCGCGCCGAGGTCGAGCGTGTACAGCTGCTTGCCGACGAGCGTCTCGGGAACCTCACCCTCGACGATGTCGGACGCGAGACCTTCGACGATGGCGGTCTTGCCGACGCCGGGCTCGCCGATCAGCACGGGGTTGTTCTTGGTGCGGCGCGACAGCACCTGCATCACGCGCTCGATCTCCTTCTCGCGCCCGATCACGGGATCGAGCTTCTTGTCGCGCGCAAGCTGCGTGAGGTTGCGACCGAACTGGTCGAGCACGAGCGAGCCGCTGGGCTGGGCCTCGCCCGAGCCGCCGCCCTGGGTGGCGCCCTCCTTGCCGCCGGCGTACCCGGAGAGCAGCTGGATGACCTGCTGGCGGACGCGCGACAGGTCGGCGCCGAGCTTCACGAGCACCTGGGCGGCGACACCCTCGCCCTCACGGATCAGCCCGAGGAGGATGTGCTCGGTGCCGATGTAGTTGTGACCGAGTTGCAGTGCCTCGCGCAGGCTCAACTCAAGGACCTTCTTGGCGCGCGGCGTGAACGGGATGTGCCCGGACGGCGCCGAGCCTCCGTGACCGATGATCTCCTCCACCTGGGCCCGCACGGCCTCGAGCGAGATGCCGAGCGACTCGAGCGCCTTCGCCGCGACGCCCTCACCCTCGTGGATGAGCCCGAGCAGGATGTGCTCGGTGCCGATGTAGTTGTGGTTGAGCAGGCGCGCCTCTTCCTGCGCCAGCACGACCACCCTTCGGGCTCGATCGGTGAAACGTTCGAACACCTGTCAACCGCCTCTCGGGAGCCGTCTCATCGCCCGCATCCTCTCGTACCCCATTCGGTGCTGAGAATGGCTCTGGACGCAGACTCCTTCGCCAGTGTATCGGGCAAGCCCCGGATTTCCGCCCGGCGGCCCGCTCCTCGGCTGCTGCTTTCGCGGCATTTCCCTGCTTGTGCCTGAGGGTTGTTAGACAACCCGAGCTTGGAGTTTGTTCCCGCCGGACCGTAACGTCGCAGCCATGGACCCGGTCCAGACGCTGGCGATCCCGTCGCTGGCGGGCGACCTGGCCCGGGTCGAGGACTCCCTCCACGAGGCCGTCACAACGCCCGACCGGTTCCTCGCCGAGGTGGCCTCGCACCTCATCGGCGCGGGCGGGAAGCGCATCCGCCCCACGCTCACCCTCTGCGCCGCGTATGCCGCGTCGGGTGGGCACGGCCCCGCCGCCGACGATGCGATCATCGGCGCCGTCGCCATCGAGCTGGTCCACCAGGGCTCCCTGTACCACGACGACGTCATCGACGAGGCGGAGACCCGCCGGGGTGTCCCGAGCGTCAACGCACGCTGGAGCAACATCGTCGCCATCCTCGCCGGCGACTTCCTGCTCGCGCGGGCGTCGGCCCTGGCCGCGCGCCTGGGCGGCGAGGTCGCCGAGATCCTCGCCAGCACGATCGCCGAGCTGTGCCGGGGTCAGGTGTTGGAGCTCCAACACCTCTTCGACATCGACCGCAGCGAAGAGGGCTATTGCTCGGCGATCGAGGGGAAGACAGCGTCCTTGTTCGGCACGTCGTGCCGCGTCGGCGGGATGGTCTCCGGCGTCGCCGAGCCGACCCTCGATGCGCTGACGCGCTACGGCTTCCATCTCGGGATGTGCTTCCAGATCGTCGACGACGTGCTCGATATCACGGCGACCGACGCCACGCTCGGCAAGCCCGCGGGCCAGGACCTCGTCGAAGGCGTCTACACGCTGCCGGTGATCCACGCCATCGCGTCGACGCCGGCGCTGCGCGAGCTGCTCGGTCATCCGCTCGACGGCGAGCAGCTGGCCGAGGTGCGACGTCTCGCCGTCAGCGACGGCGCCATCGGCGCCGCCCTCGGCATGGCCCGCGGTCACGCCGCCAAGGCAGGCGGCGCGCTCGACGGCGCGGCCGACCTCGAGCCCGATGTGTGCGCGGCGCTGACCCGCCTCGTTGAGCGACTGGTGACGCGGGACTCGTGAGCTAGGCGCTCGCCGCTTGCTCGTCGATCACGGCGTCGAGGCCGCTCACGCGGTCGAGGAAGTCGAGCACGACGTCGTTGAAGCCGTTGGGCGACTCGACCATGAGCCCGTGGGCGGCGCCCCGCAGCTCGACGAGCTGCGCGTACGGGATCATCTCCGTGAGCTCCTCGGCGTCGCCGATGGGCGTGAGCGCGTCCTGCGAACCGGTGATCACGAGCGTCGGCACGCGCACGTTGCGCAGCTCGAACCGCAGGTCGTCGGGCGCGTCGAGGATCGCCTGCACCTGGCCGGCGAAGCCGTCGGGATCGGCGTGGACGAGGATGCGGGCGAGGATGTTGAGCCAGAGGCCGAAGCGGCGGCGCAGCCGCGGCCCGACGAGCCAGCGCAGCGCCTCGTCGCCGAGGCTGCCGGAGCCGCGCTCCTGGACGGCGTCGGCCCACTCCCGCAGGACCTCGCGGCGCCAGGGGTGGTGGCGGCAGGACGTGCACACGAGCACCAGCGACCGGGTGCGCTCGGGGTACATCACGCCGATGATCTGGGCGATCACGCCGCCCATCGAGGCGCCGACGATGTGCGCAGAGTCGACACCCTCCGCGTCGAGGATGGTGACCGCGTCGCGCGCCATCTGCTCGAGCGAATACGGGCGGGGCACCGGGCCGGTGTGGCCCACGCCGCGGTTGTCGGGAGCGAAGCAGCGATAGTGGCGGCCGAGCGCCATGCGCTGGAGCGCCCAGCCCCGAGAGTCCATCCCGAGCCCTTGGATCAGGAGCACCGGCGGGCCATCCTTGCGGCCCCACGCGTCGTACGCGATCTGGACCCCGTCGTCGGCCGTGACGTGCTTCACGTCGCCTCCGGTTGCAAGCGCGAGCGATGCGTTCGCGTCAGTGCAAACGAATGTACCCCTGTCCGGGAGGGCCAATGGGCACCTGTCGACTTCCGGCGCGTCAGTTCGCCGCGACTCGGGAGATCGTCAGGCGCGGGACGGCAGGGCCCGCGCGTTCGCGAGGAGATGGTTGACGGCGGTCCGGGTGCGCTCGGCCAGCTCGGCGCCCGCGAGGGTGTCGCCGGCGACGGCGTCGGTGGCGGTCTCGACGACGGGCCCCACGACGACGCGCCAGGGCCGGATCGGGAGCCGGCCCGGGCCACCGGGGAGCACCGCCACCGGCACGACCGGGAAGCCGACGACGGCGGCGAGCAGATCGCGGGGCGGCGCGCCGGCGCCCGAGCGCAGCCACGTCGGCGCCAGTGGGGCGGCGGCGAGGCTGCCGGCGCGCAGCAGTACCGCCACGTCGTCGGGCCGGTAGCCGACGGCCCCGATCTTGCGGAGCACGTCGCCCACGACCGGCAGGTCGAGCGCGCCGATCACGCGCAGCCGCCGGCCGACCGTCTGCCGGACGGCGACGGCGAGCGCCGCCGGCTCGATGAATCCGAGACCGCGGTTGGCGACGAGCAGCGCGCCGCCCAGGCGGGGGATGCGCTCGGCGTGCTCGACTTCGACGCGCACGCCCAGGGCGAGGACGCGTCCGGTCAGGTCCATCAGCTGGGCGTCGCCGCCGAAGGCGTCGATCTGGAAGCGACCGTCGAGGCGCCGGCGGGCGAAGGCGAGCGGCGAGTCGAACGGTTGGACGCGGTCGTCGGCACCGAGGTCAAGCGCGGAGTCGGCCGACGCGCTCACGCCACGTCCTCGGCCGGGCGTAGCACGCTGACGGTCCCCCACTCGTAGAGCTCGGCGCAGATCTCGATCGTCGAGCGCAGCCGCGGCAGCGACAGGACCTCCCGCGCGCGGGCGCCGTCGCCCGCGCGGCCCTTCTGCATCAGCTCGAGGACGTGGGGAGGGACGGGCGCGCCCGCGAACTCGGCGATCCGGCGGGCGGCGTCCCAGCCCGGCCCGAGCACGGGGATCGGGATGCGGCCGCCGAGGCGGGCGGCCTGCCACGGGCTGGCGGCGCCGACGCCGACGACGTTGACGGGGCCGTCCACGCCTCGCAGCACCGCCTCGACCATCGCGCGCGCGGCGTCGTCCTGGTGCAGGAGCACGAAGGCGGGGTCGGCGAGCGCCGGCACCGGCACCAGCGGCAGCCGCAGCAGCCGGCCCAAGGGGCTCGGAACGTGCGACCCGACCACCGGCGCCAGCCGCAACGCGGCGACGGGAATGCCGAGGCGTCGCACGAGCGCCGCCGCCAGCGTCTCGACCTCGAGGCACGTCCGCCCGTACGGGGTCGTCGGCGCGAGGGGAGCGTCCTCGGCCGGCACGACCGGTCGCCCGCGGCCCCGGCCGTACACCTCGAGCCCGCTGCGCACGACGACACGCTCGAGACGGCCGGTCCTGGCGGCAGCGGTGAGCGCGTGCACGGTGTACGCCTCGGTCGCCTCGGCCGCTTCACGACCGCCGAGGCGCGAGTCGGGCTCGTACACGCCGTAATGAATGACCATCTCGGGCGCGAGTTCGGCGACGAGGTTGTGGATTCGCTCCTGGTCGTGGGGCTCGATCCGGTGGAACTCGCTGCGGCGCAAGCGCCGCCGCGGCGGCCAGATATCGCAGCCTGCGATCTCCGTTACGTCGTCACGTTCTTCGAGCAGCTGCGCGACGCGCGTGCCGAGCTCGCCTCCCATGCCGGTCACGAGCGCACGCATCAGGTCTCCCCCGCCTCCGGCCGCAGCTGCGGGAACAGGATTACCTCGCGGATCGTACCGACGCCGGCGAGGAGCATCACGAGCCGGTCGACGCCGAGGCCGAGCCCGCCGGTCGGTGGCAACCCGTACTCGAGGGCTCGCACGTAGTCCTCGTCGACGTCCATCGCCTCTTCCTCACCGCGGGCGCGCAACGCGGCCTGCGCTTCGAGGCGTGCCCGCTGGTCGACGGGATCGGTCAGCTCGCTGAACGCGTTGGCGAGCTCCCGTCGGAGGACGACGACCTCGAAGCGCTCGACGAGGTCGGGATCGTCCCGATGGGCGCGGGCGAGCGGCGAGACCTCGCGCGGGTAGTCGTACACGATGATCGGGCCCACGAGGTTGGGCTCCACCGTCTTCTCGTAGATCTCGTTGACCAGCACGCCGGGGCCCCAGCCGGGCTGGCGCGGCACGTCGAGGTCGTCACAGATGCGCTCGAGCTTCTCGCGCGGCATCGACGGGTGGACCTCGACGCCGGCGTGTTCGCGGATCAACGACAGCATGGTCTTGCGTCGCCACGGCGGAGTGAGGTCGACGGCGGCGTCGCCCTCGCCGACGTGGGTCGTGCCGACCGCCTCCGTCGCGGCGTGCGCCACCATCTGTTCGGTGAGCGTCATCATGTCGTGGTAGTCGGCGAACGCCTGATACGCCTCCAGCATCGTGAACTCGGGGTTGTAGCGGGTGCCGAGACCCTCGTTCCGGAAGACCCGGCCGATCTCGAACACCTTCTCGTATCCACCGACGACAAGTCGCTTGAGGTGCAGCTCGAGCGCGATGCGCAGAGTGAGATCGAGGTCGAGCGCGTTGTGATGAGTGGAGAACGGCTTTGCGGTCGCTCCCCCGAGGATCTCGTGCAGGACGGGCGTCTCGACCTCCACGAACCCGCGCTGCTTCAGGAAGGAGCGGAGGGCGTCTACCGTCGCCACACGCGTCGCCAACACGCGCCGGGCGTCCTCGTTGACGATGAGGTCGACGTACCGCTGCCGGAAGCGGGTATCGACGTCGGCGAGGCCGTGCCACTTGTCTGGTAGGGACCGCAGTGCTTTGGCGAGGAGCTCGAACCTCGTGACCTTTACCGAGAGCTCGCCCTTCTTCGTCTTGAGCACGCTGCCTTCGGCACCCACCCAGTCGCCGAGATCGAGGTCGTCGAACTCGGCGTGCCGCTCGTCGCCGAGCACGCCCCGCGACACGAACAGCTGCACCGTGCCCGTGCCGTCGCGGACGGTCGCGAACGTGAGCTTGCCCTGGCGCCGGATCAACAGCAGCCGGCCGGCGATCCGGACGACGTCGTCTGTCTCCGCACCGGCGTCGACGCCGTCGAAATCGGCGTGCAGCTCGGCGGCCGTGTGCGTCCGGTCGAAGCGCACCGGATACGGATCGCGACCCTGCGCCCGTTCCGCGTCGACCTTGGCCAGGCGCCGGGCCCGTTCGTCCTGCGCTTCGCTCAATGGTTCCTCTCGAACACGATCCGAAGCCCGTGGAGGGTGAGCCACGGCTCATTGTGCTGGATCGTGCGCGAGAACGGCAGGATGAGGTCGGCGAGGCCTCCGGTGGCGACGACGGTGCAGTCACCGAGCTCGGCTCGGAACCGATCGACGAGCGCGTCGATCTGGCCCGTGAAGCCGTAGACGGCACCCGACTGCACCGACTCCATCGTCGACTTGCCGATCACGTTCTTCGGCGGGACGAGCTCGACCCGACGCAGGGCGGCGGCGCGCTCGAACAACGCGTCCATCGAGATCTCGATGCCGGGGAAGATCGCGCCGCCGATGTACTCGCCTTTCTCGCTGATCGCCTCGATCGTGTTCGCGGTACCGAAGTCGACCACGATCGACGGGCCGCCGTACAGGTCGTAGGCGGCCACCGCGTTGGCGATGCGGTCGGGCCCGACCTCCTTCGGGTTGTCGTAGAGGATCGGCATCCCGCTGCGGACGCCGGGCTCCACCACGAGCGCCTCGAACCCGAAGTAGCGACGCGTCATGAGTCGCAACGCGGCTGTCACCCGGGGCACCCCTGATGCGATCGCGACGCCCGTCACCTGGGCGTCGAACGAGAAGCCGTGGAACCCGAGGAACTGTTGGATCATCAGCGCGAACTCGTCTTCGGTCCGATCGGCGACGGTCGCGATGCGCCAGTGGTCGGCCAGTTCCTGCCCATTGAACAAGCCGATCACGGTCTGCGTGTTGCCGGCGTCGATTGCGAGCAGCACCGGTCAGGCCTCGCCTTCGATGTCGAGGCCGAGATCGAGCGCGGGGGCCGACTGTGTGATCGCGCTGGTGGAGATCAGGTCGGGGCCGGCGGCCGCGTACTCGGCGACGTTCTCGAGCGTGACCCGCCCCGAGACTTCGACCAGGACACCGGGACGGCTGCTCGTCCGCACGAGATTCACGCACTTCTTCACGTCGGTGGGCGTCATGTTGTCGAGCATGACGATGCCGGCTCCGGCCGCGATCGCCTCCGCCACCTGCTCGGGACGCTCACACTCGACCTCGACGGTGCGGCCGGGCCAGCGGTCGCTCGCCGAGTGCACCGCCTTCGCGACGCCGAGGCCGACCAGATGGTTGTCCTTGATCAGGAGCGCGTCCGACAACGACGCCCGATGGTTGTACCCGCCGCCGGCGCGTACCGCCGCCTTCTCGAGCGCGCGCAGGCCGGGGAGCGTCTTGCGGGTGTCGAGGATGCGCACCGCACCTCCAGCGGCGTCGACGAAAGCGCGCGTCGCCGTGGCGACGCCCGACAGGTGACAGAGGAAGTTGAGCGCGATGCGCTCGCCGGTCAGGATCGAGCGCTTCCGCCCGAAGACCCGGCCCAGCTCGTCGCCGGCCGCGAGCGGGTCGCCGTCCTGCGCCCGCCACGTGACGGTGACGTCGGGGTCGAGCTGCCGGTACACCTCGGACACCGAGGTCGCGCCGGCGAGCACGCCGGACTGGCGAGCTACGAACCGGCCGGTGCCGACGGCGGCCTCGGGGACGGTCGCCTGCGAGGTGAGGTCGCCGAGCACGCCGAGGTCCTCGTCGAGGGCGGCGGCCACGGCCTCGCGCAGCGGACCGACGGCGGGATCGGCGTCGTTCACGTTTCCTCCATCGACGCCGTCGCAACCTCCGGCGATGCGGTGATGGTCGGCAAAGCCAGCATCACCGCACTCTCTCGGGCTCGGGCAACGGCACGAAACGGGGGTCCTTGCGCGTGCCGAACACGAACCGGCCGAGGAACCCGGACGACGGCTCCGGGAAATCGAGGCGCGTGTGCGTGCCGCGCGACTCGGTACGTGCCTGCGCCGCGTCCACGAGCGCGCTGCTCACCGCGACGAGGTTGCGGAGCTCCGCGTCGCCCAGGTCGGCCATCGCCGCGAGTTGAGTGGCAGCACGATCGAGGCTGGCGGCGTCGCGCAGCACACCCGCCTCGCGCGTCATGAGCCGCTGGAGGTCGTCGCGCGCCTCGCTCCGATGCGCCCCGACCTGGTGCTCGACGGATGGCGCGGACGCGGCGGACCGGGCAACGGGCACCGTGTAAGGCTCAAGGCCGCGCAGGACGCCGTTCTCGTCCGGCTCGTCCTTGCCGCGCCCGATGGCCTCGACGGCGCGGTGCGCGAACACGAGCCCATCCAGCAGGGAGTTCGATGCGAGCCGATTGGCGCCGTGCACGCCCGAGCACGCCGCCTCGCCGCACGCCCACAGTCCGGGCAGGTTCGTCGCCCCATCGAGGTCGGTGCAGACGCCACCGCACAGGTAGTGGGCGGCGGGCGCGACGGGGAGCCAGTCGTTGCGGGGGTCGAGGCCGACCGCGCGGCAGGCGCGCCAGATCGTCGGGAACCGGGTCTCGAAGCCGGCGATCGACGTCGCGTCCAGCCAGAGGTGGTCGGTCCCTTGCTCGTGGAGCCGTCGTGTGATGGCGCGGGCGACGACGTCGCGCGGCGCAAGGTCGCCGAGGGGATGCTCCTCGGCCATGAACGCGTGCCCGTAAATGTCGCGCAGCACCGCGCCCTCGCCCCTCAGCGCTTCCGAGAGAAGCGGCCGCGGCATGGCCGGATGGTGGAGCGCGGTCGGGTGGAACTGCATGAACTCGACGTCGGCCACGACGACGCCGGCCCGCACAGCCATGGCGATGCCGTCACCCGTCGAGAGCGCGGGGTTCGTCGTCACCGCGAAGCACTGGCCCGCGCCACCCGTAGCGACCAGGGTGTGGCGAGCGCGCACCTCGGTAACGGCGCCGCTCGGCGCCCGTGCCGTCACGCCGGCGGCTCGGCCGCCCTCGACGAGGAGGTCCAGCGCCAGCCAGCCCTCGCGCACCTCCGCCGGCGTCGCCTCGACGGCGGCGACGAGGGCCCGCTCGATCTCGGCACCGGTGGCGTCGCCGCCGGCGTGCAGGACTCGGGCCGCCGAATGCCCGCCCTCGCGCGCCAGCGCGAGGGCGGCCGCCTCGCCGTCGCCGGTCTCGTCGAACACCGCACCCATGGCGATGAGCTCGCGCACGCGGTCGGGGCCTTCGGTGACGAGCACCCGCACGGCGTCGGGGTCACAGAGCCCGGCGCCGGCGGCGATGGTGTCGGAGCGGTGCAGCTCGGGCGAGTCCCCGGGCCCGCCGTCGAGCGCGGCGGCCACGCCGCCTTGCGCGTACCGCGTCGCCGAGTGCGCGAGCTCGCCCTTGGTGAGCACGAGAACCGACCCGCCGGCGCGTGAGGCGTGCACCACACCCGACAAGCCTGCGATCCCGCTGCCCAGCACCAGCAGGTCGAACATCAGCCCAGACTACTGACCGCTGGATCTCGTCGGTCGCGTTGCTCGTCGGCGGCGCCGGCTCCGGCTTTGCTCCGACGGTCGGCACAACCGCCGCCGTCGCGCGCGGTCATGGAGCGAGTTCGTGCAATTCGCGGTCGAGCTCCTGGAACTCCTCGTCGGTGGGACGGTTGCGCGAGTCGACGTGCACGACTCTCGGCGCGTACGACTCGAGCTCCTCCTCGTCGTACTGGGCGTAGCTGATGATGATCACACGGTCGCCGGTGTGCACGAGGCGGGCGGCGGCGCCGTTGAGGACCACGTCACCGGGGCCGCCGCTGATCGCGTAGGTCTCGAGGCGGGCGCCGTTGTCGAGGTCGAGCACGTGCACCTGCTCGTGCTCGAGCATGTCGGCGAGCGCCATGAGGCGCGGGTCGAGCGTGATTGAGCCCACGTAGTTCAGGTCGGAACCCGTAACCGTGGCCCGGTGGATCTTGGACTTCATCATCGTGCGGCGCATCAGTTCGTGCTCCCCTGTGTGGCGAGTGTGACGACGCCGAGGTCGACCGAGACCTCGGCGCCCGCGATCTGCATCGTGACGTTGTCGATCAGGCGCGCCTGCCCGACGGGTGCCGCTACCGCGACGACGACCTCTCCGTCGAGCTCGGCGACGGGCGTCAGGTCGGCCGCCGTTCGGATCTCGGCGTACTCGAGCTCGAGGCCGTGGCGCGCCGTCTCGGATTCGAGGACCGCGCGGACGGGATCGGGGTCGCGTTCGCCGTTCTCCACCGTCGCCGCCGCCGCCCGCAGCCCGGCGAACAGCCCCCGGGCACGCTCGCGCTCCTCGGCTGACAGGTAGGCGTTGCGGCTCGACATCGCCACGCCGTCCTGCTCACGGACGAGCGGGCAGCCCACGACCTCCACGGGAAGGTCGAGGTCGGCGGCCATGCGACGAACGACGGCGAGCTGCTGGAAGTCCTTGCGCCCGAAGTACGCGGTGCACTGGCCGACGATCGAGAACAGCTTGGCGACGACCGTGGTGACGCCGTCGAAGTGCGTCGGGCGGGTGGCGCCGCACAATCCCTCCGTGAGCGCGGCGACGTGCACCGTCGTCACCGTCGGTTCCGGATACATCTCGGGGACGCTCGGCGTGAACAGCACGTCGACGCCCGCGGCCTCGGCGGCGGCCGTGTCAGCGGCGAGGTCGCCTGGGTAGCTGTCGAGGTCCTCGCTCTCGGCGAACTGGAGCGGATTCACGAAGATCGTCGTGACGACGAGATCGTGGTTCGCGTGCGCGGCGCGCATGAGCGACAGGTGACCATCGTGGAAGAACCCCATCGTCGGCACCAGCCCGACGGTGCTGCCGGTGCGGCGAGCCAGGTCGCATCGTTCGCGCAGCTCGGCGATCCGCTCGACGACGATCACGCCGGCGCCTTCTCGCGGGCGGCGAGTCGCTCCGCCTCGACGACGAGGGCGCGGTACGCGTCTCGCTCCTCTTCGGGCAACGCGTCGAGATGGCGCGCGACCGTCTCGTGTTCGCCGCGGGCGACGGGGCCGGTAAGGGCAGCGGCCGGTCCGATCGTCTCGATGTTCCCGACCGTTCCCCGGACCAGCGGAAGGAAGGCCTCGAAGGGGACGCCGGCATCGGCGGCGAGGCGCTCGACCTGACCCAGCAGCGCGACCAGGTGGTTCGACGCGACACAGGCGGCTGCGTGGTACCGCACGCGATCGGCGGGGGCGACGCGGAACGGCCGCATGCCGAGCGTGAGCGCGATCTTCTCGACGCGGGGCGACCCATCGACTGCGCACCACGAGCCGGTCAGGCGCTCCCGTCCGACGTCCGCCGACGGCAGCGACTGGAGCGGGTGGAGCGACCCGACCTCGACGTCGGGCCGCGCCAGCAGGACGCCATCCAGCTCGTGCAGGGTCGACGCTCCCGACAGATGCACGACGAGCACGCCCGTCCGCGCCGCTGGCGCAAGGGTGGACGCAACCTCGGCGATGGCGGCGTCGGGTGTGGCGACGATCACGACGTCGGCCTCGCGACCGGCGTCGGCGACCTCGACCGCCGGCGCGGCCAGCCGCGCCGCCGCGACCCGGGTCGACGGCGCGTCGAGCGACCGCCCTGCCACCGCGACGGGTCGCCAGCCGCGTCCCCAGAGCGCGAGGGCGATCGCGGTGCCGGCTCGGCCGGGTCCCACGAGCGCGAAGGCCCCGGACGGACTCGTTGCGTCCACGGTGCGCAGCCTTTCGTTCCGGTCCTCTGAGGTACCGGACTACTGGGTCTCTGGCACCGCCAACTGTAGTTCGCTCCGGCGCACCCCGGCCTCCCCCGCCGGCACCCAGGGGGCCAGCATCGGGTCGAGCTCGGCGAGGGGCACCATCACGAACGCCCGATCGTACAAACGCGGGTGGGGGACGACGAGATCCTCCTCGTCCACCTCGTCGTCGCCGACCAGGAGCACGTCGACGTCGAGGGAGCGTGGGCCCCACCGCTCGCCAGGAACCCGGCCCGCGTCGTTCTCCAACCGCTTGGCGATATCCAACAGCTCGCGGGGCGTGCGGTCGGTGTCGACGGCGACGACGGCGTTGAAGTAGTCGGGCTGCTCGGGCCCGCCGACGGGGGCGGTCTCGAAGACGGACGACACCGCCGCGAACGTCACGCCGTCGGCGGCCGCGAGCCCGTCGACCGCGCGCTGCAGCGCACGGGCCCGGTCGCCGACGTTGGACCCGAGGCCGAGGTAAGCGCGCCGCACGGGGGGACGGCCGGCGGTACCGATCGCGTACTGCTGCGCGAACGTGTCGGCGTCGTAGCGGGCGAGGTCGTCGCTGATCCGCTCCCGCAGGTCCTCGGCGGCGCCGACGTCGGTGCCGAGGGGGATGGCCCGGACCACGGTCCCCCGGTCGCGATCACGGACCCGCACGATGAAAGGGCCCTCGTCGGGGACGCGGTTCTCTTCGCCGCTACCGTCGGGCGCCTCGATCCCGACCACGAACCGGTCCCCGGCCCGCACGGCTAGCGCTCGATGTGCACGGCGACGTGGTCGACCATCGCCCGGACGGGAGGATGCAGCTTGCGGACCGTGACCTTGGCCCCCTTCACGCGCGGGTCGGCGCCGCACACCTCGGCGATGCGCGTCGCCAGTCGCTCCAACAGGTGATAGCGCTCCGACTTCACGACCCGGCTGACGGCTTCGGAAACCGCCGAGTAGTCCACCGTGTCGTCGAGGTGGTCGCTCTCGCCCGCGGCGGTCATGTCGACGTCGAGCTCCACGTCGACCTCGAACGGTTGCGGCCGGCCCTGCTCCTCGGGGAGCACGCCGTGCACCCCGAGCTCGCGCAGGCCGGCGATCACGATCTTGTCCATCGCGACTACTTACCCGTTCGACCCGTCCGCGCTGCAGTCAGGCCTTCGCCTTCTTGCCCCGCCCGGACCCGATCTTCTTCGCCGTCGCGGGCGCGTCAGCCTGGGCGCTCTTGCCCCTCGTCCTCTCCGGCTTGGCTCCCTTCGCCTTGGCGGCCTCCTTCGCCGGCGTCGCCAGCGGCGCGGGCGACGGTCGCGGCGAGCGGAACAGCCCCTCGTTCACCGTGACGGCGACGATCTCGCGCCCGACGGACCCGAGCTGCCGCCCGGTCAGGCGTTCGAGCACCACGATCGCGTGCGGGCCCTCGTGCACGAGCCCCGAATAGAGGAGAAAGCCGGCCACGACACCGAGCAGGCGGTCGCCGAACTCCTCGTGGTGCATCAGGACTCGCTCCGACGGGTCGTCGAGCCAGCGGGAGAGGGTCGTGTAGACGTCGCGCAACCGTTCGTCCAACTCGTCGTGCCTTCCCAACGGCACGTGCTCGTACGCCAGCCCGACCTCCTCGTACGCGTGCAGGTTGTGCGGCGAGTCGAGCAGCGACAGGACGTGCGTGAACCCGTGGCCGGCCAGCCACAACAGCTCCTCCTGCCGGCGAACCTTGCGGTGGTTGCGGGCGAACCCGCCCGGCCGCTCGGACACCGCGAACCGCCCGGTGATCACCCACGTGAAGTAGCGCGGCTCGAGGCCCTGGGCCCACCGACCCTTCATGCCGCGCCCGCGTCGGCGGCGTGGAGGGCGTGGAGGAGGCGGACGGCATGCACCGCCGGCTCGACGTCGTGCACCCGCACGACCGACGCGCCCCGTTCGACGGCCCACACGACCGTCGCCAGCGTTCCCTCGTCGCGCTGGTCGACCGGCAGCGGTTCGGGACCGCCGCCGGCGCGGGCCAGCACCTTCCCGATGAACGTCTTGCGGGACGTCCCCACCATGACCGGCACCTGCACGCGTTCGACGAGCCTTGGAAGGGCTGCGAGCAGCCGAAGATTGTGATCGACCGTCTTGCCGAAGCCGATCCCGGGGTCGACGAGCAGCGCGCCCGGTGCGATCCCGGCCGCCCGGGCGACATCGAGGCGCTCGGCGAGGAAGTCCCCCACTTCGCCGACAACGTCGTCGTAGCGCGGGTCGGCCTGCATCGTGCGCGGCTCACCCTGCATGTGCATGGCGACGTATCCCGCGCCCGCGTCGGCGGTCACGCACAGGATCTCGGGGTCGAGCTGTCCGGCCGACACGTCGTTCACGATCGACGCGCCGGCCGCGAGCGCGGCGCCGGCGACGGCGGCCTTGGTCGTGTCGATACTGATCGGGACGTCGGTGGCCGCCGCCAGCCGCTCGACGACGGGCACGACGCGGAAGAGCTCCTCGTCGGCAGGGACGGGTGCGGCGCCCGGGCGGGTCGACTCGCCGCCGACGTCGAGGACGTCCGCGCCCGCGCTGGCGAGCTCGATGCCGTGGGCGACGGCGTCGTCGCGCTCGAGGAAGCGGCCGCCGTCCGAGAAGGAGTCGGGCGTGACATTGACGACGCCCATCACCGCCGCTCGTGCGCCGCACACCCGGTTCCACTCGAACATGAACGCAGCGTACCGGCGGTCGATCATGCGTGCCCTGGGGCCCTATATGTCCCCCTCCGCACGCAGCATGGGGGTGTCAGCCGCGCAGGCCCGTCTGCCCGATGAAGCTCATGGCCTCGGCGCGGGTCGCCGGGTTGTCCTTGAACATGCCCCGCACGGCGGACGTGACCGTGAGCGAGCCCGGCTTCTTCACCCCCCGCATGGTCATGCAGAGGTGCTCGGCCTCGATGACGACGAACACGTGTGGCGTCAGGATGTCGACCAGGGCGTCTGCGATCTCGGTAGTGAGCCGCTCCTGCACCTGGGGCCGCTTGGCGAACCCGTCGACCATACGCGCCAGCTTCGACAACCCCGTGATGCGCCCGTCCCGGTCGGGGATGTACGCGACGTGAGCACGACCGTGGAACGGGACGAGGTGATGCTCGCAGAAGCTGGTGATCGAGATGTCCCGCACCATCACCATCTCGTCGTGCTCTGCCTCGAACGTGGTCGTGACGTGGCAGCGCGGGTCCTCACGCAACCCGCTGAAGATCTCTTCGTACATGTCGGCGATCCGCCGCGGCGTGTACCGGAGGCCCTCACGATCGGCGTCCTCGCCGATCGCCTCCAGGATCTCCCGCACCGCCCGCTCGATGCGCGGCTTGTCGAACGCCCGCGGCTCGTCGCCGGAGGGAACTGCGTGGATGCTGTCGCTCATTCTTGGGCCTTTGGCGGTCGCGAGGGAGGCTGGTGCTCGGAGGCGGCCGCCGACGCGGCGCGGCCGGCGCCGTCGGAGACGCTGCCGTCCCACGGGCGCACGTCGACGAAGACCTGCTGCACCCGTTCGGTCTCGAGCGTCTCGTGCTCGATGAGGGCGGCGGCGAGCCGGTCGAGCACGGTCCGGTTCGTCTCGAGGATCTTGCGGGCCGCGTTGTGGGCGGACTCGATCAGGCGGCGGACCTCGGCGTCGATGCTCGCCGCGACCTCGTCCGAGTAGTCGGGCTTGTGGCCGAGGTCGCGGCCGAGGAAGACCTCGCCCTGAGGCTGCCCGAAGCGCATCGGTCCGAGCGAGTCGCTCATCCCGTACTCGGTGACCATCTGGCGCGCGACCGTGGTCGCCCGCTCGATGTCGTTGGCGGCGCCGGTGGTGGGATCGGCGAAGATCATCTCCTCGGCGGCACGTCCGCCGAGGAGCATGGTCAGCTCGTCGGAGAGCTCGCTGCGGGCGACGAGGAACTTGTCCTCCATCGGGAGCGTCAGCGTGTACCCGAGGGCCCGCCCCCGAGGGATGATCGATACCTTGTGGACCGGGTCCGTCTTGGGGAGCGCGTGCGCGACCAAGGCGTGCCCACCTTCGTGGTACGCGATGACGCGCTTCTCGGCGTCCGAGATCAGCCGGCTGCGACGCTCCGGTCCCGCCAGGACGCGGTCGATGGCCTCCTCGAGCTGTGGCATGCCGACGAGACGCAGGTCGCGACGCGCGGCCAGGAGCGCCGCCTCGTTCATGAGGTTGGCGAGGTCAGCACCCGTGAAGCCGGGAGTGCGGCGCGCGATCACGTCGAGGTCGACGCCGTCCGCGAGTGGCTTGCCGCGCGCGTGGACGCGCAGGATCGCCTTGCGGCCCTCGAGGTCGGGTCGGTCGACGACGATCTGACGGTCGAAACGGCCCGGTCGGAGCAACGCAGGATCGAGGATGTCGGGCCGGTTCGTCGCCGCGATGAGGATGACGCCCGCCTTCTGGTCGAAGCCGTCCATCTCTACCAGCAGCTGGTTCAACGTCTGCTCGCGCTCGTCGTGTCCGCCGCCGAGTCCGGCGCCACGGTGCCGGCCCACGGCGTCGATCTCGTCGACAAACACGATCGCGGGCGCGGCCGATTTCGCCTGATCGAAGAGGTCGCGCACGCGCGAAGCGCCGACGCCGACGAACATCTCGACGAAGTCGGAGCCACTGATCGAGAAGAACGGGACGCCCGCCTCGCCCGCGACCGCCTTGGCCAGCAGGGTCTTGCCGGTTCCCGGCGGCCCGAACAGCAGCGCTCCCTTCGGGATCTTGGCCCCGATGTCCTGGAACTTCGCCGGCGTCTCGAGGAACTCCTTGATCTCCTGGAGCTCCTCGACCGCTTCGTCGAGCCCCGCAACCTCGCCGAACGTCGTCTTCGGCTCGTCCTTGCTGAGCGCCTTGGCCCGTGACTTCCCGAACCCCAAGAGCCGCCCGCCGCCCTGCACACGGCTCAGCACGAACAGGACGATCCCGATCAGCAGGATGAAGGGCAGCCAGCCGAGGAGCAGACCGAGCCACGCGCTGTCCTGCTGGCTGTCGACGTCGAGCTTCACGTCGGCGCCGACGATGTCGCCCGTGATCTGCTCGGTGTAGCCCTCCGGGAACCTCACGACGTAGTCGGTGCCATCGGTGAGCTTCCCGTGGATCTCGTGATCCTTGTCAAGCAGCGTGGCCGACCGGACCTTCCCCTCATTGAGTCGGTTCTCGTACCGGTTGAGCGACAGCTCGGTACGCGAGGGGCTCGTGTCGAGCAGCTGCCATGCAGCAAAAGCGAGCACGACGCCGAGGGCGACGAAGATGAGGACGCTGCGGCGAAGCTTGGTCACGGTCACTCCCGGCGGGGGACGCAGGTCAGGCTATCGCCGTTCCCGGCTCACTCCTTACGCGGTGAGCGTTCCGGTGTACTCGTAGACAGCGGGGAGGTTGCGATAGCGCTCGCCGACGTCGAGCCCGTAGCCGACGACGAAGTCCGGTGGGATCCGGAACCCCACGTAACGCAGGTCGAGGTCGTTGCGCTGCAGCCCCTCCTTCACGAGGAGCGCGCACACCTCGAGCGACGCCGGCCCACGCGCCGCCAGGTTCTTGCGGAGGTACGCGAGGGTCAGGCCGGAGTCGACGATGTCCTCGACGATCAGGACGTGCCGGTCGCTGAGGTCGATCTCGAGGTCCTTCTCGATGCGGACGACACCGCTGGTGCGGGTCGCGGAGCCGTACGAGGAGACGGCCATGAAGTCGAACTCGACCGGCAGGTCGATGGACCGGGACAGGTCGCTCATGAACACGAACGCGCCCTTCAGGACCCCGACCAGGAGCGGGGGGTGGGCGGCGTAGTCCGACGTGACCTCCTTGCCCAGCTCGGCGACCCGCTGCTGCAGCTCCTCGGCGCCGACGACCAACCGACCGAGATGCGCGTCCTCCACCGACTCCCCTGTCCCTCCTCGCTCCGTCAGCTCGAAGGTCACGCTATCGAGTTCTCACGGCGTGCAACACGCCGGCGCCGCGCTCCACGCGCCGTCCGCCCGCCAGGTCGACCGCCCGCCGCTCGCCGCGCGCGACGGTGATGACGGCATCGACCTCGTCGAGTGCGGGAGGCGGCGGGCCCAGCCAGCACCGAACGGCCCGGCGCGCCAGCGGGTCGGGCAGGGCGGCGAGGTCGCTCGCCCGGGGCCCGGCCTCCCCCGGCCACGACGCGCGCGCCAGGGCGTCGAGGAAGTCGGACTCCGCCCGGAGCACATCCGCTTGCCGCGTGAGGACGGGTGTCAGGTCGCGCGCGGCGCCGTGCTCGAGGAGAGGCAGCGCCTCGTGGCGGATCCAGTTGCGGCGGTGCGCGACGTCCTCGTTCGACGGGTCCTCGACCGGCACGAGGTGCCGGTGGGCGCATTCGGCCCGCACGTCCGCCCGCCGGGCGGCGAGGAGCGGACGGACCAGCCGCCCGCGCCGCGCCGGCATCCCCGCCAGCCCGGCCGAGCCGCTTCCCCGCAGCAGGTTCAGCAGCACGGTCTCGGCCTGGTCGTCGGCCGTGTGCGCGACGAGCACCGCCGTCGCGCCGTGCTCGGCGCGCGCCATCTCGAGAGCGTCGTACCTCGCCGCGCGCGCCCGCGCCTCGAGGTTGGGGCCCGACTCCACGTGGACCCGTCGCGCATCGAACCGTGCGCCCAGGCGCGCCGCCGCGCCGGCGACGACATCCGCCTCGCGATCGCTTCCCGCACGCAACCCGTGGTCGACGTGAACGGCGATCGGCTCCAGCCCGGCCTCGACGGCGAGGGCGAGGAGCGCGAGCGAGTCGGCGCCGCCCGAGCACCCGACGACGACGGGTGGGACGACGTCAGGCGGAACGTCCAGTCGAATCGGCGCGGCCATGGCCGGGCGTCAGCGCGACGCAGGCGGGCCCGGCGGCCCGGCCCGGGCGTCGAGGAGCACGCCTTGGCGGAGCAACGCCAGCAGCTCGTTGGTGCCCTTGAGCCCGAGCTTCCTGCCGATCCGGCGCAGGCTCGCGTACACGTTGCTCCGGCTGATCCCGAGCTGTTGCGCCACCGCGGTGACGGGCGTGCGGGTGGCGAGCGCCTCGAGGAGCTTGCGCTGCTTGGGCGTGAGCTCGCCGACGCGCTCGCGCGCGGCACGAATGCGCGGCGCCGGACTCGGCGAGGTCGGAGAGTGCTCGAGACGGGTGATGCGCACACGGGGCTCGGCGGCGGTGCGGTCCGGGAGGGCACCCGTCTTCTCGAAGCGGGCGAGGGCCTCCAGCGACTCGGCTTGCACCTTGCGGCGCTGCTCCCGTTCGGTCGGCGCGGTCGGCGACAGCGTTTGCTCGAGGGCGTCGACGAGCTCGCCGGGGTCGAACGGCTTCGTGATGTACTGCAGCGCTCCTTGGATGCCGCCCCGGAGCCTCGCCTCGGGCTCGTCGGCGGCGGTCACCATGAAGACCGGGATCTCGGACAGGTCGCGCCGGCTTCCCGCCTTGAGCTCCTCGAGGACGGCCCAGCCGTCGGTCCCGGGCAGGCGCACGTCGAGGAACAGGGCGTCGGGCGCCTCCGTGCGCACCCGAGCGAGCGCTTCGTCGCCGTCGGCGGCGGTGACGACGCGATGACCCGCCTGCTCGAGGTTGATGCGCACGAGCTCCCGAATGTCAGGCTCGTCGTCGACGACCAATACGAGGGCCATCGCCCCAAACGTTAGTTGTTGGTCTGATCGCCGTCGCGAGCTCCGCCTGCGGCGACGGTCCACAAGCCGCCGCCGCGCGCGGGTTCAGGCGACGCGGCTGAGCCACTCGCTCGGTCGCGTCAGCTCGTCGATCGTCGGGAGATACTCAGGACCACGCCACGCGGCGTCGATCGCGCGCGGCCCCGCCGCCCGCTCCACGGCGGCGACGAACGTCTCGCCCAGCTCGTACTGGCGGAGCTTCGACTCGAGGCCGAGCAGCTTGTAGAGAATGCCGGCGACGCCTCGACTGCGCCGGCGCGCCTGCAGCACGCGCGCCATGCGCTCGTGCCCGGCGACGTGCGCACGTCCTAACGAGTTCATGACGCTGTTCCCGTGTCCCTCGAGCAGCGACATGAGCGCCTGCACCTGGGCCAGCACGCCCCGCTGCTGCTGCGACGCGAAGAGCGCCACGAGCCCGCCTTCGTCGAGCGGGTTGCGGCCCCTGCGGAGCTCGTCGGCGGCGCGCACCATCGCCTGGACCAGCCGGCCCGGGTCGGGGTCGACGATCGCGAGCGCCTGCTCGACCAGCGACAGGAAGTACTGCTTCATCCACGGGATGGCCGTGAACTGCGCGCGGTGCGTGACCTCGTGAATCGCGATCCACAGCCGGAAGTCGCGCGGCCGGAAGGCGTACCGCTTCTCGAGAGCGAGGATGTTGGCGCCGACGTAGTAGACGGCGTCGCTGCCGCTCGTCGTCTCGGAACCGGCCTCGTCCGGGACGAGCAGGTCGTACTGACCGAGGACACGCTGGGCCATGAAACCCAGGAGCACGCCCATCTCGGTGCCGGCGACGCGGCGCCCGATCGGCGCGACCGGGCTGCGCGCCATTCGCTCGCCGACGCGCGCCGTGAGCGGGTACAGCATGCGGCGCATCGACGCGACGTTGGCGTGCACCCACTGCGGTCGGTCGAGGACACAGGCGGACGCGGTCCCGGGCGCGTGCAGCCCGGTGAAGTCGGCGACGAGCTCCTCGGCCTCCGTCGTCACCGCCGAGAAATCGCTGTGCAGCGAACCGCTGAGGTACGACGCGGCGATGGGCTCCCGACCTGCGAACCGTCGGGCGACGCGCTCGGCCAGCTCCCAGTCGACGGGCTGCGGAGGCGCGGCCGTCTCGGTCTGGGTCACTTGTTGACCGGACGCCCGCGGTACTTCGGTCGCAGCACCCGGACGTAGTACCCGACGCCCAGGGCGATCAGGAACAGGATGGCGCCGACCATGAGCAGCGGCCCGATCCAGTAGAACCACTTGTAGCGATCGTTGGCAAGAACGGAGGTGGCGCCCGCCGGCGCGGCGGTGATCACGGTCACGGCGATCAGCGTGAGCGGCAACGCGGCCACGCGGACGACCTTCACGGCAAGGCTCCTGGGATGCTCGGCTGTCGAAGCCTCATCGTAGAGCGGGAGGTGCGCGCTCCTCGGGTCGGTCGTCGTCAGACCTGCCGAGGGCCGCGGTGCTCTTCCTCGATCGTGACGCGGATGGCCTCGGCGATGCGATGCTTCAGCTCGGGCGGCACCTCGTCGCGGCACTTCGAGGCGACGACCTGTCGCAGCTCCACCTCGAAGTCGAAGCCCTGCGCACACGGCGGGCACTCGTCGAGGTGGCGGGAGATCGCACGCCGGCGCCAGACGGTGAGCTCGCCGTCCAGGTACTGGTAGATGCGAACGATCGCTTCGTCGCAGTCCATCTCGTTCTCGCTATCCCCCCGCTGGGTCACCGGCCGGGTGGAGGCCTCGCTCCCCCGCAAATTCCCACAACGCCTTCTGGAGCTGCCTTCTTCCTCGGTGTAGCCGGCTCATGACCGTCCCGATCGGGACATCCATGATCTCGGCGATCTCCTTGTACGAGAACCCTTCGACGTCGGCGAGGAGAACTGCCATCCGGAACTGCTCCGGGAGCGATTCCAACGCCTGCTTCACGACCTCGTCGGGAATCGCGTCGAGGACCTCCGCTTCCGGCGTCCGGTCGGCGTTGGCGGCTTCGAGCCCGCCCAACCGGCGGTACAAGTAGAAGTCCTCGGTGTCGTCGAGGTCGACCTCGTCCGGACGGCGCTTCTTGGCCCGGTAGGTGTTGATGAACGTATTGGTGAGGATCTTGTAGAGCCACGCCTTGAGGTTGGTGCCTTCGCGGAATCCGCCGAAGCCCCGGTACGCGCGGAGGTACGTCTCCTGGACGAGGTCCTCGGCGTCGGCGGGATTGCGCGTCATGCGCAACGCCGCCGAGTACAACGCCGACATGTACGGCATCGCGAGCTCGGCGAACTGGGCCTGGTCGGCCATGGCGGTCAGGCTACCGCCGGCCGTCGAATTGCCTCGGAGCGAGGCGGCTTCACCGTCCTTTTCCTTTGTGTCTCTGTCTCTCTGTCCGGTCGTCGCCCGGGGAGGACGACGCGCTCCCCGGGCGACGACGACCAGTGGTCAGCGCAGACCGAGCTTGCGCGCGCACGCCGGCCACGCGCCCCAGCCCTGTTTGGCGAGAACGCGCTGGGCCACCATGATCTGCTGCTCACGGGTGGCGAGGTCCGCGCGAGGCGCGAAAGCGCTGCCACCGAAACCCGCCCACGTCGCCGGCAGGAACTGGAGTCCTCCGAAGAACCCGTTCCCGGAATTGATGCTCCATTTCCCGCTGCTCTCGCACTGCGCGAGCCGGTCCCACACGCCGTGACCGAAGCGGCCGTAGCGGCAGCCGCCGACGACGGCGACGAGAGCCGCCGCCGCCGCGGCCCGACGGACCCAAGGCTTGATGTGCATTCCGCTCTCCCTGGTCGTGGGCTCGAGGCCGAGCCCTCCGTCGGGGAAGAGCGGCGACGCGCCGGGAGACGGGGCGTGACGCGAAAACCGCCGGCTCCGGGCCGGCGGGAAGTGGTGGCCAGGTTATCCGGGCACGGGAAGCGACGGAAGCGACCTCCTGCCCCGTGGGGGAACAAACTGCCCAGGGGTTCTCGCGGCGTGGATCATCGGCGGAGGCCACCCGCAGCCCTGAGCTCACAGTGTCGCTCGTCAGGAGCGCCAGAGCCGGGAAGGGGACTCGAACCCCTGACCTGCTCATTACGAGTGAGCTGCTCTGCCAGCTGAGCTATCCCGGCGCAGCCGTGGAGTGTACGGCGGGCGCCCGGGGGGACGGTCGGGATCCACCGGTTGCGTCACGTCCGCGAGCTCGGCTCTACGGAACCTTCGCCGCTGGGAGGTGGAGCAGGAGTCGCTCGAGCAGCAGGCTCTCGTTGGGGTTGAACTCGAATGCCTCGCGGGCCTGCCGGCACGCGTCGATGGCCTCCATGCAGGCGCGCGGCGTCAGCTCGAGGACGGGCTGGTCGGTGTTGAGGCGCGGGGCGCCGGGACCGGCGAGCACGTCGCGGTACACGGACTCCAGGGCCGTGATGCCCTCGAGGAGCAGATCGGTGCGGGCGCGCCGGTGTTGGCGACGATGTCGCTCCGCCTGCCGTTTGAGCAACGCGGCCCGTGACCGCTCCGGATAGCCGGCCCGCTCGAGCTCGGCGCTGAGCTCGTCGACTTCGACCTCGTGCTGCCGGTCGAGACTGGCCACGGCTTCCTGCAGCGCGTACGTGACGTGGTCGACACCGCGCATCGCCGAACCGGCCGTCCCGTCGAGCTGTGCCGCGACGGTGACGAACGCGCGTCGCACGTCGCCGAGCGCGCCCAGCATCGCCCGCCCCCGGTCGAGCCGCCCGCCGGCGAGACGGGCGGCCAGATCGGCCGAGTCGGGATCGGCGTGTTCGTGAACGAGCGCGTCGCGGAGAGCCGGCTCTCCGAGCGGAGCGAGGTCGATGCGCTGGCATCGCGACCGCACGGTTTCGAGGAGCTCGTCGGGCGAGGAGGTGACAAGCACGATCGTGCTGCGCGCCGGCGGCTCCTCGATGGTCTTGAGGAGCTTGTTCGACGCCTGTTCGTTCAGCCGATCGGCCTCGAACACGGCGACGACCTTGTGGTCGGCCTCGACCGGTGCCCGGTACGCCTCGCGGATGATTGCCTCGGCCTGGGCGACGAGGATCTGACTGCCCTCGGGCTCGAACTCGACGACGTCGGGATGCATCCCCCGCACGACGAGGTCCTGGACGCGTTCGTCGTCCTCGGGTGAGACGACCTCGGCCGCGAAGCAGCGGGCGGCGTCCTCGAGGCCCGACCCCCGCGGCCCCACCAGGAGATACGCGTGAACCGGTCGTTCGGCGGCGCGCTGGAGCAACCCGACGGCGCGTTCCTGACCGACGATCCGTTCCCACACGGCCGTCAATCTACGGGGCCAACGGTCCGTCAAATGCCATAGCCCCTGGCTGCGCCAGCTAGAGACCGAGGTGCTCCCGCACCACATCCCAGATCCGGTCGGTGACCGCGCCGACGTCGGCGTTGCCGTCGAGCACGACCCAGCCTCGTTCCGCCGCCAGCGTCCGGTACGCATCGCGGACGGTGGCGTGGAACCGGGCGCCCTCTCGTTCCAGCCGGTCGCCGGGCTCGGCCCGCCGGGACCGCGCCACCTCGTCGTCGACGTCGAGCACGACGACGAGGTCGGGGTCGAGGCCGCCGGTCGACCATCGATTGAGCTTCTCCACCTCTTCGACGCCGACCGCGCGCCCGACGCCCTGGTACGCCAACGACGACGGGACGTAGCGATCGCTCACCACATCGGCGCCGCGGCCGAGCGCGGGGCGGATGACGTCGGCGACTTCCTGCGCCCGGTCGGCGGCGAGAAGGAGCGCCTCGGTGATCGGGTCGATGGGGCCGTCGCCATCGAGCAGGAGAGCCCGGATGGCTCCCCCCGCCGGCGTGGCGCCGGGCTCGAAGGTC
>DATFXL010000024.1:0-15005 GCA_035316025.1 Acidimicrobiia bacterium | reverse complement strand
CCGAGGTTGGTGCCGTCCTTGCCGCCGTACTCCTTCGGGAACGCGTATCGGTAGTGGCCGGCGGCGTCGGCCCGGCGGCGCATCTCGGCCAGGAGCAACTCCCACTCTTCGTTCGGCAGTCCGCCGCGGTCCCAATCGGTTCGCGCGTCCTCCCGCCGGTGGTCGAAGAAGCGCTCGTTGTCGTCCTGGGCTTGGAGCGGCTTGATTTCGCGCTCGATGAAGTCGTCCAGCTCGCTGAGATAGTCGACGAGCTCGTGGGGGAGTTCGAAGTCCACGTCACCAATACGAGCAGACCGCGCGCGGTGCCCGCACGTTCCGGCCGCCGCCGGTGGGGGCGGCTATTCCCAGCGCTCGAAGGGCCGGGTGCGCCGGACGATCGCGCCCACGATGACCAGGACGAGAATCGATCCGATGATCGCCCCGACGACGCCGCCGAGGTCGAACGCGTCGCTGTCCCCGATCCCGAAGATCCCGGTGAAGATGAGCCATCCGACGAGCGCGCCGACCAGGCCGAGCAGGATGGTCACGACCCACGACCTCCACCCCCGAATGTGCTCGAAGGCGTCGTTCGGGATCACCAATCGAGCCACTCCGCCGGCGACAATGCCGAGAATGAGTGCACCGACCACAGTTCCTCCTCGACTCGGACGCCCTTCCTTCCCGTCGGGGTACCCGGCGCCGGAGCGACGTAACCGCGGCCGTGCCGCGTGTCCAGCGTAAGGCCGTATCTCCCACCAAACTGCGCGTACCGCTCGAGCACCGCGTTCGCGGCTCTACACCCCCTCGGCGGCGACGATCATCTTGTCGTAAGTGCCGAGGACCTTCGACGAGTAGCCGCCGTCGGACGCCCACTTGCCGCCGCCCATCTGCCGCCAGGTCGTGGCCGAGCCGGTGGCGCCGAAGCTTGCGTACTTCTTGGCGGCCGTCATCGGATCTCCGCCCCACCAGTACGGCGACGCCGGGTTCGTGAGGGGGCCGCCGCCGGCGTACGCCTTGAGCAACTGGATCTGGGCGCGGATGCCGTCGAGCGCGGTCGGGAAGTTGTTCTGGCCGCCGCAACTGTCGCAGGCGCCGAGGCCGGAGAAGTTGTTGTCGCTTGCGCCGGCGGTGAAGCCGCCGGTCTCGATGTCAGCCTGAGCGAACGCGACGTCGCCGCGCACGTGCTCGGCGTTGCCCTCGTCGATGTACATCTGCGCGATCTGCTCGACCGTCGTGCCGTCCGACAAGCGAGGTGACGATCCGCTCGAGCGCAGCCAGGACGCCATCTCGTCCGCGGTGAGCACCGACGGTCCCATGATCGGATCACCCGCCGCTCGCAACGCCGCGCCTGCGTCGGCGATGGCGCCCCCACGCTGGAATCGGACGACTCTGGCGTCGGCGTCCGTCTTCTCCTGTTGGAGGTGGGGGATGCGGTCGTCGAGGTCGTCGCGCTTCTTTCGCAGGCCATCTTGGGCCTGCTGCTGCGTGTCCGCCGTCTCGTGCAGCTGCTCGACCCGCTCCTTGTAGAACCGGTCGGTGACCTCGGTGAACTTCGTCTTGCGCCCGGCATCCATCGGGTCGGTGTGGTCGAGCGTCCCGAGCCCGCTGGGGTCGTCCGAGTTCTTGTAGAGCGCGACGGCCCGGTTCGCGATCTCCTGCCGCAGCGCGGCTTCCTGCGCCCGGGCCGTGGCGATGTTCTGGACGAGCTCGTCGAGCTGTGCCTGGGCCTGCTCGCGATCGGCGACGGCCTGGTCGTACCGGGTTTGCGCGTTGACCGTGTCGGTCATGGCACGCGCAAGCCGTTCGCGAGCGGGGGCGAAGGGATCCTGCTGGGACGACGCCGCCGGCGTGAAGGCGAGCACGGCGATCGAGGCCGCACTCGCGAGCGCGGTGAGGGAGAGCAGCGTGCGGGCCCTCCGCCGGCGCACACGCGGTCCAGCCTGGGACAAGGTCAGAACACGCTCCATCAGTGATGTGACGGCCCGTTTGGACCGGTATCGCCGACGAACGCCTTCCTGCCCGCTCCCGCTCCGCCTACGGGCGCCCGCCTGGCCGGGAACGGTAACAGCCGGGGCCGCGCAATTCCATGCCGGGCAGTGCGCGACGCGACGAAACGCCCAGCCATCCACGAGTGTCGATGGAGTGGCGCATACGATCCGCGGCGCCGAGTTTGTCGATACGCCGTCCGGATCGAGGCGGCCGGGAGGGACACAGACAAATGTCCACGACGGGGTACGAAACGTACGAGAAGGGTGAGGGCTGGCTGTTCTTCGCCTTCGTGTTGCTGGTGGTCGTCGGCTTCTTCAGCGCCGTGCTGGGGCTCACGATGATCGCCGGCGACAACATCTACGTGACGGCGCGGGACAACGGGACCGTCGTCATCGGGAACGTCACCGGGTGGGGCTGGGTCATCTTCATCCTCGGGATCCTCGAGGTGATCGCCGGCTTCGGCGTGCTAGCCCGGAACCAGGTCGCCCGCTGGTTCGGCATCCTCATGGCCACCCTGGCCGCGCTCGCCCAGCTGCCGGTGATCTTCGGGCCGCACCCCGTCTACTCGTTCCTGGTGGTGCTCCTGTCCGTGCTGGTCATCTACGGCCTCGCCCAGTACGGCGGACCGGAACGCAGCGTCGTCTGAGCCTTTGGCCATCGGAACACGGGCGGTCCCGCCGACGGGGCCGCCCGTTCCGCGTCCGGAAACTTGGGGTTGACGGCGGTGATGGGCGAACGCGGGAACTGGGATCTGGTGCCGCTCGACTCCGTGCCGCCGCGCCCGCCGTGAGACTCCGCGGTCGGCGCTCAGGCAGCGGCGCGGCCGGAAGCAGCGTCGGCGCGCCACGCCACCGACCCGTTGGCCTCGCGGTGATGACGGGCGAACTCGTCGCACGCCGCCAGGTGGGTCGCAGTCGTCACGAGCCAACCGCAGGCGCAGCGGGCCGACCACCGCCGGTCATGACTGTCGCCGACGAAGAAGGCCTGGACGCGGGCGCGATGGTCGACCGCGCGCCGGAGGGCGTCGTCGTGCTCGGGTGGCGTGCGGTCCAGCGAGCGGGACAGCTCGAAGTACTCGAACGCGCCGCGCGGCAACTGCTCCAGTCGGCCGTCGGCGCGCCGCACCCAGTGCTCGCCGGCGCAATCGGTGAACGCGACCTCGACGCCGAGGCGCGAGTACAAGCCGTTCCACCCGCCGTCGACGCGTACCCGCCACCGGCCGGGCGGGATCACGCCGACCCTGACCCGCCAACCGACTCGCTCGGATGCGATCTCCTCGCCGCGGGCCGGGCCGGTGCCGTCGACGAACACGAACGTCGCGACGGCGTCGTAGACCGGCCCCTCGGAGTGGTTGAGCAACGCCACCGGTTGCGGATCGGCGGGCGGCTCCTGCCACACCGACACCTTCTCGGCCTGGGCTCGACGTTGGACGTCCGTGCGCATGCGTCGCTCGTTGCGCGCGGCGCGCCGGGCGACGAGCGCGCACGTCAGCCACCCCGCCGCCGCGATCAACACCAGTCCGCAGAGCCACACCCAGCCAGGCACGGCACAATCCTGACCGACTGCATTGCGCGAGCGGTGGACCGTCGCTCCCGCGAGACTCATCGCGTGCGTGACACTCCCGCCACGGAGCGTGGCCTCGCGATCGTGACCGCCGAGGAGCGCCCCGACCTGTGGGACCAGGCCGAGGCCGCGTTCCTCGACGTGTGGCCCGAGTACAACCTGCACGGCGACGTGAGCGGCGAGTACTTCGGCGCGCTCGTGCCGCGCTACGCGCATCTGCAGTTCCTCGTCTGGGACGCCGCCGCCGCGCGCGCCGTCGCCCGCGGACGCACGATCCCGTTCCGCTGGAACGGGACGCTCGACGACCTGCCCGCCGGCATCGACGCCATGGGGCTGCGCGCCGTGCGCGAGTCCGCGCCGCCGACCGTGCTGTCGGCGCTCGCCGCCGAAGTGGTCCCCGACCAACGGGGACGCGGTCTGAGCCGGATCGTGATCGGCGCCATGGCCGACCGGGCCGCCGGCGCCGGATTCGACGCGCTCGTCGCACCCGTCCGGCCGAGCTGGAAGGACCGCTATCCGCTCATCCCCATCGAGCGGTACGTCGCCTGGTCGCGCGACGACGGGCTTCCGTTCGACCCGTGGTTGCGCGTGCACGTGCGCATGGACGCGACGACGCTCCGGCCCGAGCCGCGCTCGATGCAGATCACCGGCTCGGTCGACGAGTGGGCGGAGTGGACGGGCATGCAGTTCCCGGCCGACGGTGAGTACGTCTTCCCCGGCGGGCTCGCACCCCTCGAGGTACGTGAGGGGACCGGTCGATACTGGGAACCGAACGTGTGGATGCTCCACCGCGTGTCGCAGCGCTAGCGTCCGCGCCATGGCGAGCGAGGTGCGCGGCGTCATCGCGCCGGGCAAGGGGGAGCCGGTGCGCATCGAGACCGTCGTCGTGCCCGACCCGGGCCCCGGCGAGGCGCTCGTCTCGGTGCAGGCGTGCGGCGTGTGCCACACCGACCTCCACTACCGCGACGGCGGCATCGGCGACGACTTCCCCTACCTCCTCGGGCACGAGGCGGCCGGCACCGTCGACGCGGTCGGACCCGACGTCACCTCGGTCGCGCCGGGCGACTTCGTCGTCCTCAACTGGCGCGCCGTGTGCGGCGAGTGCCGGGCGTGCCGCCGAGGGAAGCCCTGGTACTGCTTCGCCACGCACAACGCGACGCAGCCCGCGACGCTCGCCGACGGGACCACGCTCTCGCCTGCGCTCGGCATCGGCGCCTTCGCGGACAAGACGCTCGTCGCCGCCGGGCAGGCGACGAAGGTCGACCCGGCCGCGCGCGCCGAGGCCGCCGGCCTCCTGGGCTGCGGCGTGATGGCGGGCTTCGGCGCCGCCCTCAACACGGGCGGCGTACAGCGCGATGACACCGTCGCGGTGTTCGGCTGCGGCGGCGTCGGCGACGCCGCCATCGCCGGTGCGAGCCTCGTCGGCGCCCGCACGATCATCGCCGTCGACATTGACCCCCGGAAGCTCGAAGGTGCCTGCCGGTTCGGCGCCACGCACACCGTGGACGCGTCGAAGGATGACCCGGTCGAGCGCATCCGCCGGCTCACCGACGGCAACGGTGCCGACGTCTGCATCGAGGCGGTCGGCCAGTCCGAGGTGCTGGAGCAGGCGTTCTACGCGCGCGATCTCGCGGGCACGGTCGTGCAGGTCGGCGTCCCGACCCCGGACATGCCGCTGCCCGACATCCCGATGATCGACTTCTTCGGCCGGGGCGGCGCCCTCAAGCCGTCGTGGTACGGCGACTGCCTGCCCAGCCGCGACTTCCCGCTGCTGATCGACCTGTACCTCCAAGGCCGGTTCGACCTCGATGGGTTCGTGTCCGAGACGATCGGTCTTGACGACGTGGAGGACGCCTTCCTCAAGATGGAGCGGGCGACGTGCTGCGCTCCGTCGTTGTCATTTCCTCTTGAGGTCTCGAGTTGAAGATCGAATACGTCAAGATGACGGGAGGCTTGTCGCCTTGTCCGATTCGCGGGGTTGTGGCACGATTCGCCGCTGCGAATGGACCAGGGCGGGCAACGTGCGGAGCGGAGGCCGTCCGATTGAGCCCGACACGGGTCGCAGCCACATCACCGACTCTGTGGGAGTGCCGCGTGGGCATCCGTCTCGGCGCGAGCGGAGCGCTGACCCGTGCGTGAAGGTCGTCGCTACTCCTTCGAGGACGCGATGAACCGGCGCGCCCGCGAGCTCGAGGAGGCGCTGGAACAGCAGCGCCAGATGCTGCGGAGCGAGGGCCAGGTCCAGACGGCCGAGATCCTGCGCGCTGGCGCCGAGCAGGTCGAGGCCATCGAGAGTGTGAGCACCGACCGGGGTTCGGGGGTCCACTGGGTGGCCGAGCAGGACGAGAGGCTCGCCGATGCACAGGAGCAGGCGGCGGAGCTCGAGCTGGCCGTGAAGGAGCAGCGGGCGGCGATGGAAGCGGCGATGAACGCGAAGGCTTCGGAGCTCAAGAACCTCCGCGCCGCCGAGGCCGAGGCGATCGAGCGGGTGGTCGCCGCCGCCCGGGAGCGGATCAAGCAGGCGGCGGTGGCGGAGTCACGTCGCATGCGGGAGCACATGGCGGCGTCGCACGACGAGATGCGGAAGGCGGCGGCCAAGCAGGCGATGGCCTTCGAGGAGTCGGCCCGGGCGAAGCTCGACGAGGCCGTGGACGTGCTGCGGGCCCAGGCGACCCAGACGCAGGACGCCATGCGACGCGCCGCCGACGAGGACGCGGCCGCGTTCGAAGCGGCCGCCGCTACCCGCGTCGGGGAGGTGCAAGACACGGTCCGTGAGCACTCGCGGCTGCTCGACGAGCTGACCCGCCTCCACACCAGCACGACCGATCAGATCAACGAAGTGCGCGCGCTCGTGGTCGAGCTGCGCGACGCCCAGGAGCGTCAGCTCGATCTCGATGCGGCAGACGAACATCGGGCGCCGATGATCGAGCAAGACCGCGCTTCGGGTGCGGAGGGAACGACGTTGGGGTCGACGCCCGACCGGCGCGGGCTCGACCACGAGGGCCGTCCCGTGGGGATCGAGAAGGTCGTCGACGAACGCTTGGCCGATCTCAACTCGCACGTCGACCGATCCGACGCCGCCCAGCGCGCGCTCGAGGACCGCCTCGCCGAACTCGAGGCCGAAGTGGCCGAGTCGCCGCCGGTGTCGAACGGCTACGACGCGCCGGCCGGAGCGGGGGCGATGCCCGGCATGCACGAGTTCGAGGCCGCGCTCGCGGCCGCCGCCGACGGGTTCGAGGCGAAGTTGCGCGCCGCCGCCGAGGAGCACACGCGTCAGCTCAAAGACGCCGGCGTCGTGACGAAGAACCAGCTCCTCGACGTGCTCGCGCAGGCCGAGGATCGGCTGGCGCAGGCAGCCGAGGCGCGCGCCACCGACCTCGGCGAGATGATCGCCGCCGCCCGCACGACGATCGAGCGCAGCGCCGACAGCCGGGTCGAGAGCCTCGAGTCGGCCGCGGTCGAGCTGCGGGATGGCATCGAAGAACTCCAAGAGGACATCTCCGCCGCGCTCACGAAGACGGGTGCAGAGCAGTCGGCTGAGCTCGAAAAGGCCGCCCGCGAGTGGCTCAAGCGCGTGGAGAACGGTGGCGGCAAGTGGAAGCTGAAGCGCCGCGCGGCACCGGGCGCGGCGGCCGTCGTGTTCGCGCTCATGGCCGCGCTGGGCGGGACGATGTTCCTCCGCGGCGGCGGGTCCGACCGTCCGAGCGTGGCGAGCGCGAACCAGCCTGCGCACCGGGCGGCGTCGACCACGGACGCGCCGACCGGCGACACCTCGCAGGTCGGTCAGGCCGCCGACGCGCCGGCGGGAACGAATGGGCCGACGACGACCACCGGGCCGTTCAGGTCGCCGGCGCCGTCGACTGCTCGGGGGACGCCGCCGGCGGCGGCGCCGTCACCAGCGACGGCCAGCGGCGCCGCCGCGCCGACCACTGGTGGGGGTCAGCCCGTCCCGGTGACACCGGCGCCGGCGCAGCCGCCGCAGACGCCGCCACCGAGTCAGCCGCCGCCGAGCGAACCGCCGCCGACGACGCTGATCCCGCCCATCACCATCTCGGGTTGATTCCCGGTCGGCGCTGATCGACGTCGCCGCCGGTCAGCGGCCGCGCTTCCCGGTCGACGTCTTCGCCGCCTTCTTCGCCGTCGACTTCTTGGCAGTCGTCTTCTTCGCCGTCGATTTCTTGGCAGTCGTCTTCTTCGCCGTCGATTTCTTGGCACCCGTCTTCTTTGCGCCGGTCTTCTTGGCGCCGGTCTTGGCGGTCTTCTTCGTCGCGCTGGCCTTCTTGGCGGTCTTCTTCGCCGGTTTCTTCGCCGCCCTCCGCTTGCCCCCGGCCTTCTTGCGCTGGGAAACCGCGGCCTTACCCGTGGCCCGGACCTTCGCCACCTGCTTCTTGGCCCGCTTCCGCGCCTTGCGGACGGCCTTCTTCGCCTTCCCGGTGGCCTCGCCGATGGCCTCACCGACGCGCTCCGCGATGCGCTCGACCGTGTTGTCCTGCTTGTCGTCCTTCTTTCCCGCTTTGCCGACGGATTCCGTCTCAGGCACGGAAGCCACCTCCTATCACCTCCGGCAGTTCGCAATCTCTTGTACCCACATCCGGTCCGAACGAGCCATGCATCACCAGGCGGCCGCGTAGCTCTCGTCGGGCCAGGTGACGACGCCTTCGTCCTTCAGCTCGGTCATGCGCGCCTCGCCGACACCGAGCCAGGCGAGGATCTCCTTCGTGTCCTCGCCGATGCGGGGCGGAGGACGGTTCGGACGGAACGGCGTCTCGGAGAAGTCGATCGTGCTGCCGAACTGACGGATGGCGCCCATGATCGGATGCTCGTAGTCGGCAACGAGGCCGAGGCGGTCGTTGTCGGCATCGAAGAGCGCGAGGTCGCCGCCCTTGGGATCCACGACGATCTCGTTCGGGACGCCGGCGTCATCGAGGTGGTAGCTCCAGCTCACGGCGGTGCGGGTGCGGAACCGCATCTCGAGCTGCGCGTCGGCAGTCGTGCGGTCGATCGACGGGTCGACGCGAAGCGTGGTGCACAGCGCGTCCCAGTGATCCGGCTTCACCGCCGCCACCTGGACCCAGCCGTCCTGGGTCTCGTACAGCCGATAGCCGGGATCGATGCCGGTGGTCGCCTTGTCGAGGCGCGGCCGCGGGACGGGCGTGCCGTCGGGCTTCACCATCGCGTCCGACGCGAAGACAGCGCCGCCGTCGAGCAACGACGTCCACAGCTCCTGGCCCTCGCCGGTGCGTTCGTGATGCAGGAGGGCGGCGAGCACACCGACCACGCTCAGCATGGCGTTGGCGGCGTCGCACATCCCGAACCGGTAATAGAGCGGGTCGTTGCCGTGCTGGGTCGCGCCCGCCTCGTACTCGAGGCCCGTCGCCGCCTGGTACAGCGGATCGAGCCCGCCGAAATGGGACAGCGGGCCCTTGAGCCCGTAGGCGTACGTGTTGCAGTACACGATGTCGGGCTTCGCGGCCTTGCACGCTTCGTAGTCGAGGCCCAGCTTCGCCGCCGTGCCCTTGGTCATGTTGTGGTGCACGGCATCGGCTCGGCGGACAAGCTCCAACGCCAATTCGTGGCCGGCGGGCGTCTTGGCGTTGAGCGCGATGTCGCGCTTGCCGCGCTGACAGCCGAAGAAGGGCTTGCCTGCCATGCGCATCCCGTCGCCCGTGACGGGCTCGACCTTGATCACGTCCATGCCGAGGTCGGCGAGGATCATCGGCCCGAACGGCCCCGCGAGGTACTGCCCGAAGTCGATGAGCCGCAGCCCCGCCAGCGGCCCGGTGCCGTTCGTCTGGTCCGTCACGTCACGCGCCTCCCGCGACCGCGGCCACGTCGCCGGCGTCGACGCCGACCTCGCTCCACACCTCGACGTTGTGCTCGCCGACGCGCGGTTGGGGCCCGCGGATCTCGCCCGGCGTGCCGAAGAGGTTGATGGGGACACCGACCTGGATCAACGGCCCGAGGTCGGGATCATCCACCGTGACGACCATGCCGTTGGCGTCGAGCTGGGGGTGGGGGCGCGTCAGTGCCTCCTCCATCGTGATGACCGACTCGACCGCGATGTTGTTGGCCTGGAACTCATCCACCAGCTCTTCGCGCTTGCGCTCCTTGAACGCGTCGCGGCGGCGGTCGTTCATCAGCACCTGCTGCTGCAACGGCAGCAGACCCTCCAGCTGGTCGGCAGGCGGGGGTGTCACGCCGAGGATCTCGTCCATGGTCTTCTTCGGGGCGAGGCCGCTCATCACGCTGACGTGCACGAACTCGTGGTCGGCGCACTCGAAGATCATCCCCTGGTGCACGCCGGGCGGGTAGCTCTTGCCCATCAGCTCGTGGAACGCGGCGTTCGCCTTCTCGATGTGCTGCCAGATCTGGGTCGTGTACAGGAACGCGCCCTGAAGCAGGCTCGTCGAGACGTGCTGGCCGCGCCCGGTCCGCTCCCGAGAGATGAGCGCGGCGAGGACCCCCGACGGCACGAGGAAGATCGAGCCCATGCTCGGCATCGGCATGTGCAGGAAGATCGGTCCCGGACGCCATCCCGGCTGCTCCCACTGCTGACCCGACGACGCCTGCACCAGCGCGTCGTACCCGGGGCGGTGGGCGAGACGGTGCCCGGGCGGGTACGCCGGCACCGAGCAGTAGACGAGACGCGGCAGGTCGGCGCCGAGCGAGTCGTATCCGACGCCGAGGCGGTCCATCACGCCGGGACGGAAGCTCTCGACGAGCACGTCGGCGGTGGCGGCGAGCTTGCGGAAGGCGGCGACGCCGGCCTCGGACTTGAGGTCGCAGGTGACCGAACGGCGCGAGCGCGTCCATACCTTGTAGCCGTCGTACATCCGGAACGGGTCGCCGCCGGGCGGCTCTACCTTGATCACGTCCGCGCCCTGCTCGGCCAGCAGCAGCACGCCGAGCGGGCCGGCGATGCCCCACGAGAGATCGAGGATGCGGATGCCGTCGAGCGCGCCTGCCATGGTGCTCGTCAGCCTCGCGCGCGCCTGACGGGTGTGTCAGGCGGAGGCGGCGCAAGACTGCGCGAGCACCCGAGGCCCGGTCCGCGGATGCGACGAGCGCGAGGAGGGGTTGCCATGGCGACGACCGATGACGAAGGACTGTCGCGGGCGGTGAGGACGCGAGGTGACGCCGAATCGCTCTCGGGCGACGAGCGAGCTCGGTTGACCCGTTGGATCGCCGAACTCGACCCGGTCGGGCCCCCGCCGGGCGCCCGCCGGCGACGGCTCGAGATCCTGACCATCGCCACCGTGGGCGCCATCGTGCTCGTACCCTGGATTGCTTTCCTGTCGGTGACCCTGCCGCAACGCCACGCCAGCAGCGGATGGCGGTTCGCGTGGGTCGGCTTCGACGTCGCCCTCGTCACCGCCCTGGCGACGACGGCCTGGTACACGCTCAAGCGGCGCCAGGCGGTCCTCATGGTCCTGTTGATCAGCGGTGTGCTGCTGGTCTGCGATGCGTGGTTCGACGTCGTGCTGTCGTGGGGGACCAGCGACGCCGTGGCCAGCATTCTCACTGCCGCGTTCATCGAGCTCCCGCTCGCCGTCCTCTTCTTCTCTACGTACCACCGCGTGTTGCGCGCGCTGACCCACCGGGTCTGGGTGCAACAGGGTCGACCGGGTGAGCCACCGCCGCTTCACCTCATGCCACTGCTGTTCGCCCCACCGCCGCTGCGGACGCCGTCGTCGCCGTAACCTCGCGGCCAGCGAGTCGATCGAGCCAGGGACCACGGGTGGGTGGACGCCCGCTGCGGAGGACCCGTGACAGACGCCGATGCCACGCCCCGGAAGGGGTCCGACGGGCGCTCGGACGACGAGACGCACGCGGAGATGCGGGATCGCCTCTCGCGCCTGGAGAGGATCCTCGCTCCCGGGAAGAGCGCTGCCCGCGCCGTGGGTGAGGGAGCCCTTCCGGCGTGGCGGCGGGTCACTCGGGGCGAGTCACGACTCGCGGTGACGGCGGCGATCCTCGCTGCGATCGGGATGCTCGTCGCGCTGCCGGATCGAATCTCACCGCACCCGCGCTGGCTCCTGCCGGGCTTGGCGTTGCTGCTGCTGGTCGGCCTGACGGTGGCCAACCCGAAGCGCATCGACCGTCAGTCCCGCGCTCTGCGCACCGTGAGCCTCGTGCTCATCGGGGTCATCAGCATTGCCAACGTCTCGACGGCCGCGCGCCTCGTCGTCGACCTGGTGCGAGGGACCGGGATCCGTTCCCCTGCACAGCTCCTCCTCACCGGCGCCGCGATCTGGCTCACCAACGTGATCGTGTTCGGGCTCTGGTACTGGGAGTTCGACCGGGGCGGGCCCGTCGCCCGCGTGTACGCGCGCCACGAGTATCCGGACTTCCTGTTCCCCCAGATGAGCACGCCGGAGGTGACGCCGCCGAAGTGGGAGCCGGCGTTCGTCGACTACCTGTACATGTCGTTCACGAATGCCACCGCGTTCAGCCCGACAGACGTCATGCCGCTCTCCCGTTGGGCCAAGCTCACGATGATGGCCCAGTCGGCGGTCTCGTTGATGACGGTCGCGCTCGTGATCGCCCGAGCCGTGAACATCCTCAGGTAGCGGCGGCACGGGACTGATCCGACCCGTTCGGAGAAGAAAGGAGCGAAGGATGGCAATCACGGGGACGCACGCCCTGCTGTACACGTCGGAGCCGGAGCAGCTGCGGGCGCTGCTGCGCGACGTGTTCGGCTGGAAGCACGTCGACGCCCACGACGGCTGGCTGATCTTCGCGTTGCCGCCCGCCGAGCTGGGCGTGCACCCGGCCGAAGCGCCGTCCTGCGAGGTGAGCCTGATGTGCGACGACCTCGACGCCACCATCGCCGAGCTGCGCGCCAAGGGCATCGAGTTCCGCGGTGAGCCCCAGAACCAGGGCTTCGGGATCGCCACGACGATGGTGCTGCCGGGCGACGTCGAGATGGTCCTCTACCAGCCGCGCCATGCGACGGCGATCTAGGTCGGCGTGAGGACCGGGGTCAGCGGAGCGTCCAGCCGGCTTCCTTCAGCTCCTTGCAGGTAGGGCAGATCGGGTAGCGGGAGGGATCGCGGCTCGGCACCCACTTCTTCCCACACAGGGCGACGATCGGCTCGCCGGTCACGTAGGCCCGGGCGATGGCGTCCTTCTTGGCGTAGTGGGAGAAGCGGTCGTGGTCACCGTCGTCGGTGCGCTCACGCTCCGGCGCCTGCGTGGGCGTCAGCGTCTCGGTGTCGGTCACTCGGAGCAGGGTAGCGATCCGCTGACGAGCCGCTGACACCCCGCTGAGCTCGGAATGACCCGGACCGGTGATGCTGATGACCATGCCGAGAGGTCGATGCGTGCGGGTCGCCGCCAAGATCGGGGTGGCGGCGTCGACGATTCCGCTGGCGCTCGCCGCACTCGACCGGGCGGGCGTGGCGAACCAGGAGATCATCCTCCCCGGCACGGCACACTCCCGGGCGCAGTCGAACCAGGTCCGGGACCAGACCGTGATGTTCCTGGAGAACTACCTCGAGGCGTGACGGTGCTTCGAGTCCTCCGACGGCCCCGCTACCGTGCCGGACATGGACGACGAGCCGACGCTGTCGGTCACCGAGCTCAACACGACGATCCGTGACGCGCTCCGGGAGGCGATCCCCGAGAACGTGTGGGTGCGGGGCGAGGTGCAGGGCTTGCGCAAGTCCCGGCCCGGGCACGTCTACTTCCAGCTCGTGGAGAAAGACGAGCGCCGCAACCGAGTGCAGGCGGCACTCGACGTGGCGCTGTTCCGCAGTCATCTCATGACGGTCGACGCAGCGCTGCGCAAGGTGCCCGGCATCGAACTCGCCGACGACGTCGAGGTGCGCGTAAAGGGGCACATCGACGTGTACCCGCCGACCGGCCGGCTGCAGCTCATCATGACCGGGATCGACCCGGTTTTCACCGCCGGCGCGCTCGCCGCCAATCGTGACCGCGTGCTCCGCCAGCTCGAAGCCGAAGGTCTGCTGCGCGCCAATGCCGTCCACGAGCTGCCCGAGGTGCCTCTGCGCATCGGGTTGGTGACGAGCGGCGCTAGCGCCGCGTACCACGACTTCCTCGAGGAGCTCGACGCCAGCGGGTTCGCGTTCCGCGTCGGCGTGTGCGACGTGCGCGTCCAGGGCGCCAACGCCCCCCGCCGCGTCGTCTGGGCGCTGCGGCGGCTCGCTCGCGTCGCCGACGGGCTCGACGCGGTGGTGATCGTGCGGGGCGGCGGGTCGCGCGCCGACCTCGCGCCCTTCGACAGCGACGACGTCGCCCGCGCCATCGCCGCCATGCCCCTCCCGGTGCTCACCGGCATCGGGCACGAGGTCGACCGCTCCGTCGCCGACGAGGTCGCGCACACCGCGAGCAAGACGCCGACGGCGTCGGCGCAGGTGCTCGTGGAACGAGTGATGGAGTTCGTCCACCGGCTCGACGACGTGTCGCGCGGCGTCGTGCACCACGCTCGCTCGAACTGTGCGCTCGCGTTGCGGGAGCTGCGCGACTGCGCCCGCCGCGCCCGCCGCCGCCCGCCGGCGGCGCTCGCCCGCGAGCTCGCCGCCGTGGAGCGCCACCGGGGCCGCGCCGAGGAGCTCGGTACGCGGGCGGTCAAGCAGGCCGTCGCCACCGTCGATGGCCGCGAGCACGCGCTCACGGCGGCGGGTGGTCGTCTGGCCCGGGCCGAGGACACGCGGCTCGACGCGTGCGCGGCTCGGCTGCGCGCCCTCGACCCGGCGCGGGTGCTGGAACGGGGCTACACGATCACGCGCGACCGCGACGGCCGGGTCGTGAAGCGCGCCGCCGCTCTCAGCACCGGCGATCGGCTCCTCACCGAGTTCGCCGACGGAACGGCGGCGGCCGTCGTCCAGGAGGTAGACACGCGGGAGCCATGAGCACACCGAGCGGCGACACCGACGACGCCACGACCGGCGACCTCGGCTACGCCGAGGCGATGACCGAGCTCGAGGACATCCTCGACGAGCTCGAGGGCGACCACCTCGACGTCGACGTGCTCGCCGAGCGGGTCCGCCGGGCGGCCGAGCTCATCAAACTGTGTCGCTCCCGCATCGCCCGGGCCCAGAACGACGTGAACCGCATCGTCACCGACCTCGAGGTGTTCGAGAGCGAGATCGGCGGCGCCGCCGAGGCCGGGGATAACGAGGACGAGCTCGAAGGCGACGTCGCGGCCCATGAGGCCGACGAGCTGTTCTGACCGAGCGGCGATCCGTGTAGGCGCGCGAAGGTGAAGTCGTGGACGAGTGGCCGGCGCTGCCCTACGACGAATGGCGTCCGACCCGCGACACGCTGCACATGTACACACAGATCGTGGGCAAGCTCCGGCTCGCGCTGTCGCCGTTCGAGCCGCAGTGGGCAAACGTGCCGCTGTACGTCACGGCCCGCGGGCTCACGACCTCACCCGTGCCGCTCGGCCTGCGCACCTTCGATGCCGAGTTCGACTTCGTCGACCACGATCTCGTGGTGCGTGCCGCCGA
>DATFXL010000023.1:0-24471 GCA_035316025.1 Acidimicrobiia bacterium | reverse complement strand
GGTTCACAGTGGTCGGCGCCCGGGGCGGTGTAGCGGGCGAGCAGCCCAAAGCATCAGTCCGCCTGCTCACTTCTGCAAGCACACACGGTGAGGCGGAATGGAGGATGCACACCTGACGGGTCGTTTTCCGCGCCACGAAGTTCCGCAACCTGCCGAGAAGGGGATGGATCGAAGACAGTCATCGGTGTTGCACGCCTCGAGCCGTGGCCGAGCAGGATGTTCAGCATGGCGAACCGGTCCTGGCTCGGGCAGCTCGTGCGCTGGCTCGCGGGGCGACCGTCGGCCGCGCTGTTCGGGATGTTCCTGGCATGGTTCGCCGTGTGGACGACCGCGGCGTACCTGCTCCTCGACGCGGTCATCGGCTCCAGGGATCAGGGCGACCTCGGGATCATCGCAGGCTCTCTCATGGGTGCCCTGGGCGCTCTGTTCGCGTTCCTCACCGCATTCGTCATCACCATCGAGTGGGGTCACCACCGCGAGGCCGAGCACACCGTCGACATGGAAGCCGACGCGTGCATCCGCCTGGCGTGGATCAGTCATTCGCCGGGCTGCGACGGCGCCGCGATCCGCCGCGACCTGGCCGCATACCTGCGCTCAGTACTGAACGACGAGTGGTCCGCGCTCAGGGATGGTTCCGGCTGCGAGGCGACGCACGACCGCATGAGCGAGCTGCAGTACCGAGTGCGCGGCATTGCGGCCCAGCCCGATGTTCCGGCTTCCGTGTCCAATGACCTCACGACCGCCGCTGACGCGATCGCCATCACGCGCTCCGAGCGACTGAACGCGGCCGCCCGTGATCTGCCCACGCCGTTGTTCCTACTTGCGTTCCTTAGTGGCATCGCGCTCGCGCTTAACGCCATCGTTTTAGCGCTGCACCTCGGTCACGCCTACAGCTTGGCGATCGGTGGGATCGTTGCGCTCATCCCGTTGGACCTCGCGCTGTTGCTGGCGATCGCCATGCCGTTCAAGGGTGACCTACGCGTCGAGGGCCACTCGCTCGTCCGTGTCCTCGACAACCTCAAGAGAAGACGATATGGACCGATCTGACATCGGCACAGCCCATCGCGGGCTAGGTGTCTCCCCGTGAGCTACGACGAGGCCTCACGTCGTGAAGGTCGTCGAAGGCGCTAACGAACGAGCCTCGCTGGTCATCGGTGAAGTTGGACACCGGAGAGAGCGAACTATCCCGGATCGCCGGCTGGGTGGCCGTCGAGATTACGGACGTCCGGGCGAGTCCTTGTCGAGGATCACTGCCATGACGACCGCGTCCCACAAGGCGCCGCTCTTGCGTCGGTAGTGACGCCTCAGGTATCCCTCGTCAGCGAAGCCCCCGCTCTGGTAGAGCTGCCGGGCTCGGGTGTTGTGGGGCCACACCTCGAGGGTCACTTTGTGGCATCCGCGATCGCGAGCCCAGTCCACTGCGGCGGTCAGTAGCGAGCGACCGAGTCCGGCTCCCCGGTGGTCTTCGACGATTGCCATCCCCAAGTGGGCGACGCCACCTACGCCCTGGACGAAGACCCCGCCAACGACCTGTCCTCCCAGATCGGCGACGAACCAAGACGATTCCTGCGCGGCGAGTGCGGCCATGAAGCGATCTCGCCAGTTGGGGTCGAGCGGGAGCTCCGTACCGATCCATTCGCCCTCGGCGGCAACGGCAGCCCACACCGCTTCGACCGCGGTTGCATCCGCGGGAACTGCCGGTCGCACGGTCCCCACAACAGGAGTCTCGTCGGCGACGCACCGAAGCCGCATGTCGATTTGCGTCAGGGCTTCAGCGCCACCTCTGGCTCGACAGCGTCGGCGAGTGAACATCGATGGACCCGGCGCCCGACAGCCGTAGGAAATCGGGACGCGTATCCCACATCGCCGGATCTGTGGGGACTCCGCTTCAGGGCACAGATCGGCAGTTATGTATCTCGTGAAGTCATGCGCCGGGGCGCGGCTGGGGCTCCGCACCCTGGAGTTGGCCGAAGAAGTCTGCAGTGTTCAGTTCGTCCCAGTGTTCGGCGAACTTCCCGTCTATAACGCGCCAGATATCGATACTTCGCATCACTATGCGCTTCCCGGTCGGAGCGAAACCCAACAGCGGATTCGTGAACGTGCCCGTGTACGTGTAGCGACCGACGACGGTTCCTTCTTCGAGGGTTCCCATTGCGATCGCGTCTTCACAGACAACGTTTATGTCCGGCACTGCGCCGAGCAACTGTTCGAAGAACGCGGCTGAACCAGCAGCTCCCGGTTCTACGTACGGGTTGTGGTTGATGTAGTCATCGCTCAGAAGCTCGCGTTCCATGACATCGCGTCCGTTGAGTGAATCGGCAAACCGACCCGCAAGATCCGTCAGAGATGTCGTGGGAGCCACAAGGACCTCCTATTGACTCGGTCCGCCAGAGCCTTCTCAAACCGTTTGCGGTACCCCGGGCCGGATGGCGCGAAACGCGCAGGCACGCGACGGATCGCTTGCGACGACTACGGCACCGCTGGTCGCGACGAGGGCATACATAATGCCCGTTCTGGTATGGGCGCGCACCAGAGCACCACAGCCTGCGCCTCCGACACCGGGCTCTGCGTGCCCTCGTCTGTGTGTTCCGTGCCCCCGCGCCGCGGCCGTGGCTCGTTGCGGCGGGGTTGGGGGCCGTCCTGCCTCCGGGTGTCTCGGAAAGTGGTACGCCCCCAGGGACTCGAACCCTGAACCCGCGGATTAAGAGTCCGCTGCTCTATCCAGTTGAGCTAGGGGCGCTGGGACCATCCATGCTATCGGCGTGAACGTCGCGGTCACGGGGTCGCGCGGGTTGGTCGGATCGGCGCTGGTCCCCGCGCTCACAGACGCCGGGCATCGTGCGGTGCGTGTCGTCCGCGGCACACCCTCGGGACGGGACGAGCTGGCCTGGGACCCTCGTGCAGGAGGCGTCGACGCGGCGGGGCTGGATGGGATCGACGCCGTCGTCCACCTCGCGGGCGCCGGCATCGGCGACAAACGTTGGACGGCGGACCGGAAGCGACTGATCCTCGAGTCGCGCACGACGGGCACCGACCTGCTCGCCCGCACGCTGGCCGGCCTCGCGCGCAAGCCGGCCGTGCTGATCTCGGCCTCCGGTGTCGACTACTACGGCCCGCACGGCGACGAGGAGCTGACCGAGGAATCTCCCCGCGGCACCGGGTTCCTCGCCGAAGTGTGCGCGCGCTGGGAGAGTGCGACGAAGCCGGCCGAGGAGGCGGGCATCCGGGTCGTGCGCATGCGGACCGGGCCCGTGCTGGCGGCGAGCGGCGGGTTGCTCGATCGCCTGCTGGTCCCGTTCCGCATGGGTCTCGGGGGCCGAGTCGGAACCGGCGCGCAGTACTTCAGCTGGATCGCGCTGGACGACCATGTCGCCGCGATCCTGCACCACGTCGACCGCGACGACGTGGCCGGCGCCTGCAACCACACGGCGCCGAGACCGGTCACGAACCGCGAGTTCACGGAGACGCTCGGTCGGGTCCTGCACCGCCCGACGAGGATCCCGACGCCGCTGCTGCCGCTGAAGCTGTGGTACGGGAGCGAGCTGGTCGACGCGCTCCTGCTCTCGGGGCAGCGCGTGCTCCCGAAACGTCTCGAAGCCGCCGGCTACCGGTTCGCGCATCCAACGCTGGAGGAGGCGCTCCGTGCGGCTCTGGATCGACACTGACGTCGGCACCAATCCCGACGACGCCCTCGCGCTGCTGTGTGCGGCCGCGCACCGTGACGTGGATCTCGTGGGCGTCAGCACCGTCGACGGCGACACCGAACGGCGAGCGGACGTCGCGCGGGAACTCGTCGACGCCCCCGTCGTGCCGGGCGCGCGGCTGACGGATCGCGACGTCGTCGCGTCGCACCCCGATGCGCTGCTCGCCATCGGTCCGCTCGAGAACGTCGCCCGTCTCCTGGCTGCCGGTGCCCTGCCGTCACGTCTCGGTGTGATGGGCGGCTTGTTGCGCCCAGTTCGCCACCGGGGCGCGGTGCGCGAGGTCGAGCACAACTTCGGCGTCGAGCCGGCCGCCGCGCGGGCGGTCGTCGAGCACGCGCCGGGACTGCTTCTGTGCCCGCTCGATGTCACGGTGAGGATGCGGCTGTCCGACGTCGACGCGGCTGCCATGGTCGCCGCCGCGCCCGTTCTCGGTCCGATGCTCGACGACTGGCGGACCCGGCAGCACGCCCCCGGCGTCAGCGACGACGATGCCGCTGTTCGGCTCCATGACCCGCTCGCATTGCTCGCGCTGGTGGGCGAGCCGGTCGTCGTCATCGACCACAAACCGCTGCTCGTCGACGCGCACGCGCGCGTCAGCGAGGATCGAGGACGCGGACGCGTCGCCGGCGTCGTGACCGACGTCGACGCCGTGCGGGCGACGCAACGGATCCTGGCACTCGTCACGCAGTCGGGTCGGTCGGCTCAGTAGCATCTTGCAGAGGCGCCCGTAGCTCAGGGGATAGAGCAGCGGACTTCTAATCCGCGGGTCGGGGGTTCGAATCCCTCCGGGCGCACCGCTTTCGCGTCGCCCGACGGCCGATTGCGCGATGGTCGTCGGCGGATGATCGCCCGTTACCTCATGTGCAAGCATGTGCACCCTGTGGTACGCCGTGTGATTCGGCGCCTCATCCGTCTGATACGGCGCTTCATCCCCTGGGTTCGAGAACGCAACCGTCTCTTGCGGTGCTTGCCGAAAGCCGGAGCTGTCGTCGAAGTCGGGGTGTGGGAGGGCGACTTCTCCCAGCTACTCCTGGACAAGTTGCGGCCACGAACGCTGCACCTGGTGGATCCCTGGCAGTTCGTACCGGAGCAAGAAAGCGCCTGGTATGGCGGCGCACGCGCGAAGTCACAAGAGGACATGGACAGGATCTACGAACGCGTCTTGGCGCGATTCGATCGGGAGATCGCCGCTCGCCGAGTGATTATTAGCCGTCAACCCTCCGTGGCGGCCGCGGCGACAATGGCATGGCGGAAATTCGAAGTCGTCTACATCGACGGCGACCACACGTACGACGCAGTTCGTGCAGATCTACACGCATGGGCACCGCTTATCGCACAGGACGGCGTCCTCGCTGGTGACGACTATGGAGATTATGGATGGTGGGATAAAGGGGTGAAGCGAGCGGTCGATGAGTTCGCATCCCACGGATGGACACTGTCGCTCATTGGAAGTCAGTTCGTGTTACAGCGGGAATCTGGGAGTGCATGATCGCGGGACTGCTCGCGTGGAGCTGATCCAAGCACGTCAAGGTCATCGAGCAACGGTCGTGTCACCGGCTTCGGTCGGGCGAGTCAGGTGGAGCGGATCGGGCACACTACGCCGCGGCCCGCTTGCGGATACGGGCGGCTTCTAGCTCGGAGACCGGGTAGGCGTCGCCCGAGTCGGGGCGCATTGTGATCCAGACGAGCGCGGCGGAGTGGTGCTCCCACCGGCTGTGGATGAACGACTCCTACCGGACGCCGTCAGCATCGCGAAACCGCTGCTCCACTGGACTGCGCGTCACGCGGCCGGACACGACGACACGAGTCGCCTCGGACTTCTCATCCGCGGGTCGGGGGTTCGAATCCCTCCGGGCGCGCGCAATCGACGGCGAGTTGCGACCGTATCCGCACGGCTCCTGAGACCTGGACCGGTAGCATCTGCGGTCGCGTGCGTGCGGGGTCGTCCCGGCACGCGCATGGTGGCCGTAGCTCAGTTGGTGAGAGCGCCGGGTTGTGGTCCCGGAGGTCGGGGGTTCGAATCCCCTCGGTCACCCCACACTCGCGGTCGCGGGGCCGTTGAGTCGCGGCGACGCCGGTGGGAAGCTGACGGGAACGTCAGGGAGGCGCCGCCATGTCCGACGAAGCGCTCGTCGTCGACGCCGACGGCCACACGATGGAGCCCGACGACCTGTGGACGACGCGGATGGACGGCGGGAGATGGGGCGACTGGATCCCGCGCAAGGTCGTCGTCGACGACGTCTACGAGACCTACTACGCCGGCGGTGCCGTGCGGGGTGGTGGTCGCGACCTGCAGGACGCCATGGCAGCGGCGGTCGGCATGACTCCGAAGCAGTTCCACGACATGCTCCAGAGCTTGCGCGTCCCCGGCGGTCACGATCCCGACGCGCGCGTTGCCGACATGGATCGTGACGGGATCGATGTCGCCGTGCTCTACCCGTCGACCGCGCTGTTCTTCGGGCCCGACGACCCGATCGACGCCTTCCACGACGTGGAGTTCGTGCTCGCCTGTCAGCGCGCCTACAACGACTGGGTCGCCGAGTACTGCGCTGCCCATCCGCGGCGCCTCTTCGCGATGGCCGGGGTGCCGCTTCAGGCGCCCGAATTGGCCGCCATCGAGGCCGAACGCGCGGTGCGGGCGGTGGGGTTGCAGGGCGTGTTCGTCCGGCCGTCGGCGTACGTCGACGAGCTGCCCCTGAACCACTCGGCGTACGACCCGTTCTGGGCCGCCTGCCAGGATCTCGACGTCCCAGTGGCCTTTCACCCCGGCGTGCACGTCGACACCCCCGGCGCGTGTCGCAAGTTCCGGCTCGTCGCCGAGAGCGAGAACATGATGGTCACCAACATGGCGATGGACGAGCTGCACGGCGGCTCCGGGCTCGGCCAGGCCGTCGGCAACACCGTCGACATGATCGTCACAGTGGGACGCCTGCTCATGGGCGGCGTCTGCGAGCGGTTCCCGCGCCTGCGGTTCCTGTTCCTCGAGTCGGGTGGCGGATGGATCCCGACGCAGCTCGAGCGCATGGACGAGCAGGTGAAGGCGTTCCCGTTGGAGAAGCGCTGGCTGAGCCTTCTCCCGAGCGAGTACTTCCGCCGCCAGTGCTGGGCCGGCTTCGAGCCCGAGGAGTGGAACCTTGCCGCGTGCGCGGAATGGCTCGGCCCCGATCGCGTGCTGTGGGCGTCCGACTACCCACATCCCGAGTTCCATCCCGAGGTCGTGAAGGAGCTGCGCGAAACGATCGCGCCGCTCCCGGATGACGCGCAGCGCAAGATCCTCGGAGACAACGCGATCGCGGCGTACAAGCTGCCGCTCTGATGGCAGACCTCGACCTCGCCCGCTTGCGGCGCGATCGGCACCGCAAGGTGGTCGACGCGCTGGACGCCCAGGGTCTCGCCGCCGCCGTGCTGCTGGGGCAAGCCGCCGTCGCGTACGCGGTCGGCGCCCGTGCTCCCGCTGCCGACGCGGCCCGCGCCGCCTACGAGCGCTCGATCGCGCTCGTGACCGCCGACGGCGACGCGCCGCACCTCTATACGTCATTCGCCGAAGGCGTGCCGCCCGAGCTCCCGGCCGGCCACGTGCACGCCGCGCTCTCCGTCGAATGGCGGGACGGCGCCGCCGAGCTGGCGGAGGCACTGCCTGACGGCCCGGTCGCGCTCGACGAGTACACGATGCCTCTGCACGCCGCGCTGGAAGGGCGTGAGGTCGTCGACGCGACCGCGGTGCTCGGGGCCTGCAAGGTCGTGAAGACGGCCGACGAGCTCGAGTGCATCCGCCGGGCCCAGGCGATCAATGAGCAGGCGATCGCGTCGGTCGAGCCAATGGTCGCGCCCGGCGTGCGCGACCGGGAGCTGTCGGGCGCCTTCCTCCGCCAGATCTTCCAGCTGGGCGCGACCGCGAACACCGTCGATCCCATCTGGCAGGTGATGCCGCCCCGGATCGCCGACGGTCCCTACTCCGCCACCGGCGACGTCGTGTTCCCGACGCCGACGACCAACCGCGAGCTCACGCCGGGCGATGTCGTATGGGTCGACACGGGCATCGACTACGAGGGCTACGCCTCGGACTTCGGGTGCACGTTCGTCGTCGGCGGCCCGGACGCGCGACACCATGCCCAGGCGGCCCGCTGGCGCGAGATCGTCGACCGCTGCCTCGACGTGCTGAAGCCGGGTGCGTCCGCCGGCGACCTGGCCCGGGCCGCACAGGCCGGCGAGTCGCGCCGCCCGTGGCTCCCGCGCCTGTACCTGGCCCACGGGATCGGCACGAACAGCGCGGAGATGCCGCTGGTCGGGACCGACCTGGGCGGCGAGTTCGACGACGGGCTCGTCGTGGCGCCGGGGATGGTGCTGGTGTTCGAGCCGGTCGTGTGGGAGGACGGCGATGCCGGGTTCCGTGCCGAGGAGATCGTCGCCGTCACCGAGGACGGTCACGAGTACCTCAGCGCCCGCGACGGAGGCCCGCGTGGCTGAAGGGCTCGTACGCACGCTCGACGAGATGGCGCGACGGGACGTCGACGTACTCGCGCTCGGCCGGGAAGGCAACGCGCGGTTTGTGGCGGGCGTGACGCGTCTCTGGCTCGCGGGCACGCGCCCGTTCGCCCCCGGTTGCGTCGTCGTTCGCGCGACGGGCGCCGTGCACCTGATGAGCGTCACCGACGCCGGGGTGCCCGCGGAGGTCCCGCCCGAGCGGTTGTACCCGATGAGCTGGAACCCGGTGAACATCGTCGAGTCGGTGGCGGCGATCCCAGGTGTGTCGGACGCCGCGAGCATCGGTGTCGACGGAATCACGCCGCTCTTCGATCAGCTCTTGGCGGCGAGATTCCCGAATGCGGAGCTCGCAGACGGTGAGGAGATCATGCGGGTGGCGCGCCGTGTGAAGACACCAGCCGAGATCGAGTGCATTCGCACCGCAGTCTCCGTCGCCGAGGATGCGTTCGGGGTCGTCGTCGGCGCGCTGCATGCAGGCGCGCGGGAATCCGATCTCAAGGGCGTCTTCGAGGAGCGCATGGCTCAGCTCGGAACGACCACCCCCGCCTTCGAGGCTGTGTTCTGCGTCGTGGACGGCGACGGCCCGATCCGTCGATTCGTCTCCGACCGCACGATCGCGGACGGCGACCTCGTCGCGATGAACGCCGGAGTTCTCGTCGACGGATGGGAAGGATCGCTCGCCCGCACGTGGCCCGTGGACCCACGCCCCGAGCACCGCCTCCGATGCGCCCAGTGGCGCACCGAGTGGACGCGGGCCCGGGACCGTTGCCGGCCCGGCGTCCGAGTCGGGGAGCTGCGCACGACACCGGGCCTGTCCCTGCAGGGCGTCGGGCTCGGCTACGAAGGGCTCGACGACGCCGACCGCCTCGAGCCGCGCATGACGCTGCAGCTGGCGCTCGAGTCGGCGGGGGTTCTGGGAGGCGACGCGCTGCTCGTCGGCGACGGAGCAGCGCACCCGCTGACGGCATTCCCATACGCTCCGGCGGGGGAGTAGCTTCCGCACCCGCGCCCTCACGGATGTCGCCCGGACGAGGAGGGGTCGATGGCGGACGAAGCAGTGCAAGGAGCCGGCGCCAAGGTCGTTGCGACCTGGCGGATGCCCTTGGAGACCACGGCGTTGATCCTGTTGGGCGCGGTCGGCGTCAGCATCGTCGGCGGCATCGTCAATGCGGTGTTCACGCCCGGCGCGAGCGCGTGGCGCAAGCTCACGTTCCTCGGATTCAACGTGGTGAGCATCTGGCACGTCGCGGTCCTCGTGATCGTGGTCGGGCTCGTGCTCGCGCTGCGCGTCCCGTTCGCGCCGGACGCCCGCGGCGCCGGGACAGCGCGAATCGTGCTCTTCGGTTCGGTCGCGGCCGCCGGTGTGGTCGTCCTCCTCGCGCTGATCGCTTCCATCGGCGCGCTCGGCGACAACGATGCGTTCGGCGGGCTCGCGTGGCCGGAGAAGATCGGCAACATCATGCAGTGGCTGGGCGGCGCCGCCGTGGCGGCCGCGGCCGCGCTCCTCGCGTTGCGGGCCCTCACCACCCTGTTGCCGGCGGCGCCGGCGCGACCGGCGCCGAGGACCGCTCCGGCCGCGGCGCCGCCGGCGGCCGCGAGGACGACCGCGACGGCGCCAGTCGCGCCGTCGGCGCCGCCGACCGCGCCGCCGGTGGCGCCGGGCTGGGCCGCCGACCCGTACGGGCGGCACCAGTGGCGCTACTGGGACGGCGGCCGCTGGACGGACCAGGTGGCGGACGGGTCGACGCAGAGCACCGACCCGGCCCGCTGAGCGCGCGTTCCCTGCGCCGTGGAGCGGGTGACGAGGATCGAACTCGCGTCGCCAGCTTGGAAGGCTGGAGCTCTGCCATTGAGCTACACCCGCGCGGACCGGGCACCGTAGTCACCGGGATCGGTCGGGGAGGGCGGATTCGAACCGCCGACCGCCTGCCCCCAAAGCAGGTGCGCTACCACTGCGCCACTCCCCGGCGCGCCCAAGCGTAGGCCGAACCCGAATTCTCACCGGGCTCACAGGTTGGCCTCAGGGACGGTTCAACGGCCACGCGGATGATGCCCCGGTGGACGAGCTCGTCGGCCGGTCGGGTGGGACGGCAACCGTCGCACCCGGGTCGCGCTCCGGTGGGTTCGGCCACGCAATTCCCCCCTCCCCCCCAGCGCCGGTCAGCCCTCCCCGTCGCGCCCGTGAGCGAGTGGGACCCGTCCGCCGCATGGCGCTCGCGGCGACGGCGGGAGGGTTGGCCGGCGCCCTCATCGCCTCGGGGGCGCTGGTCCTGACGCGCGAGTCGGATGGGTCGTCGGCGCCGGCGTCCCGGACGGCGGCGGGCGCCGGCGCCTCCGCACAACCCGGCGCCCAGGGCGACATCTCCGCGATCCTCGCCAAGGACGTGCCCGCGGTCGTCGCCGTGACGACCGACGGCGGCCCGAACCTCGGCCGCGGCGGGGGCGGCGGCGGCGCCGCAACCGGGTTCGTGATCGATCCGTCCGGCGTCGTCGTCACGAACGACCACGTCGTCGCCGATGCCCGGAGCATCAGCGTGACGACGTCCGACGGCAAGAAGCTCTCCGCCCGCGTGCTCGGTCAGGACGCGTCGCACGACCTCGCCGTCCTGAAGATCGACGGTTCGAACTTGCCTGCCGTCGAGCTCGGCGACTCGGATCGAGTCCAGGTCGGCGACGACGTGGTCGCGATCGGGAACGCACTCGACCTCGACGGCGGCCTCAGCGCCACGCGCGGGATCGTGTCGGGCCTCCACCGCGAGATCCCGACCGACAACGGCGCGCAGCTCCAGGGCCTGATCCAGACCGACGCCGCGATCAACCCAGGGAACTCCGGCGGCCCTCTCGTCGACGCCCAAGGGCGTGTGATCGGCATCAACACCGCGATCGCCAACCCGAGCACCGCGCAGAACGTCGGGTTCGTGATCCCGATCACGCAGGCGAAGCCGATCATCGACCGGCTGCGCGGGGGCGAGTAGGCGTCACGCGGCGGCGGGTCGGACATGGTCGATTACCGTCGTCAGGGAAGAAGGTGACTTCTCCATGGCTTCAGACGTGAACGGTCCGGCCCGGATCGTCGTGGTCGACGACGAGCCCTCGATCACCGACGCCGTTGCCACCGCGCTCGGCTACGAGGGCTTCGAAGTCGCGCAGGTGCATGACGGCCGCGACGCGCTCGAGATCGTCAGCGATGTGCGACCCGACCTCGTCGTGCTCGACATCATGCTCCCGGACCTCGACGGCGTAACACTCCTCAAACGCCTGCGTCAGGACGGTGTGAACGTACCGGTGCTCTTCCTGACGGCGCGCGACGAGCCGTCGGACCGCGTCGAAGGCCTCGTCGCCGGCGGGGACGATTACGTCACCAAGCCGTTCACGCTTGCGGAGGTCGTAGCGCGCGTGCACGCGATCCTGCGCCGAACGCGGGGCGAGCCCGCTGGCGACAGCACCATCAGGTTCGCCGACCTCGCGATGGACGAGGACACGCGCGAGGTGTGGCGGGGCGACGAGCCCCTCCAGCTGACGGCCACCGAGTTCAACCTGCTGCGGTTCTTCATGCGCAACCCCAAGCGCGTGCTCTCCAAGGCGCAGATCCTCGACGCCGTGTGGCACTACGACTTCGGCGGCAACCCCAACGTCGTCGAGACCTACGTGAGCTACCTGCGGAAGAAGCTCGACCGGCTCGGTCCTCCCCTGATCCAGACGATCCGGCTCGTCGGCTACGCCTTGCGGGAACCGGAGACCTGAGGCGGGCGCGGCCGTGAGGCTGTCGTTACGAGCCCGTCTCCTTCTCGCCGTCGCCGCCGTCGCCCTCGTCGGCCTCGTGGCCGCCGATATCGCGACGTACACGGCGCTGCGTTCGTTTCTTCTCGATCGTGTGGACGAGAGTCTGAACGCAACGCATGAGCGGGTCTTCCGGTCGCTCCTCGGGCCGCGGGAGCGCGGCGGAGACCCGGGGCCGCTGGCGGTAGCTGCAGGCGGCGCCTATTTCGAGTGGCGTGCCCCCGACGGACTCACGCTCGCGCCAACGGGTGGCCAGTTCGCGACGGCGCGCCCGCGCCTGCCGGACCGAGTGTCGGGACTCAGCTCGAACGCCGACGAAAGCTCAACCTTCTTCACGGTCGACTCCGCCGCCGGCGGGAATGGGCAGTTCCGCGTGCGAGCCGAACGGCTGCCGGACGGCTCGGTGCTCATGGTCGCGCTGCCGCTCGGCGACGTGAACTCGACGTTGCACCGATTACTGCTGATCGAGATCTTCGTGACGATCGCGGTGCTCCTGGGGGCTGTCGGGCTCGGCCTGTGGCTGGTGCGCGTCGGGCTGCGGCCCTTGCGCAACATCGAGGGTACGGCGGGGCAGATCGCGGGCGGCGAGCTGAGCTCGCGCGTCCCGGATACCGACGAACGCACCGAGGTCGGCCGGCTCGGCGTGGCGCTGAACACGATGCTGGAGCGCATCGAGGACGCCTTCGCGAAGCAGCAGGAAGCCGAGCGTCGCCTCCGGCGGTTCGTCGCCGACGCCTCGCATGAGCTGCGCACCCCGGTCAGCGCCGTGGGTGCATACGCCGAGCTGTTCGAGCGGGGCGCGCAGCAGCGGCCGGACGACCTGGCCCGGGTGCTCCGGGGCGTGCGCGTCGAGACCGGCCGCATGCAGGCCCTCATCGAGGACCTGCTCCTTCTCACCCGCCTCGACGAGGGTCGGCCCCTCGAGCGCCAGCCGGTGGAACTGGTCGGCCTGGTGGGGGAGGCGGTCGAGGCGGCCCAAACGATCAGCGCCGACTGGCCGCTCAACATCGAGGCGGACCAACCGGTCGAGGTGACGGGCGACCGCATGCGGCTGCGCGAGGTGCTCGACAACCTGCTCACCAACGTCCGGACGCACACGCCGCCGGGCACACGCACCACGGTGCGGGTGCGCGCCCACGACGACGAGGCCGTCGTCGAGGTCGCCGACGAGGGGCCGGGGCTCGACGCCGAGGACGCGGCGCGCGTGTTCGAGCGCTTCTACCGGGCCGACCCGTCCCGCGCCCGGGACCGGGGCGGCACCGGGCTGGGGCTGGCAGTGGTGGCCGCGCTCGTCGGCGCCCACGGCGGCCGGGTCGAGGTCGACACCAGCCGGGGCGACGGCGCGACGTTCCGGGTGCGCCTGCCGCTGGCGGCGACCGTCAGCGTCGAGGAGCCCGCTCGACGGTGAGGCCGACCTCCTGGCCGTGGGACAGTTCGAGGTTGTTGCCGTCCGGGTCGGTGATGAACGCCCAGTAGCCGACGGGCGGGCCCGAGTCGAGCGGTCCGAACACGCTGCGGCCCTCGCTGCGGCCCTGGTCGCAGCGCCGGTCCACCTCCCGGCGGGTCTCGCACCCGACGCCGAGGTGCGAGAACCCGGTGAGGAAGCCGGCCCGTCGGTGTTGTGCGGCGACGGCGGCTTCGCCGACCGTTGCCGCAGAGCCGGAGCCTGCGACGGCGGCAGGGCGATACTCGATCAGGACGACGACGAACGGCCGGGTGCGATCGCTGACCCACACGACCTCGTCCCCGGTCTCGTCGTCGCGCCGGCGGTGCACCACGTCCATGTCGGCGAAGCGACGGTAGAAGTCGAGGCTGGCGTCGAGGTCGGCGACGGGGAGCGCCACGTGCGTGAGGCCGCGATCAACGGACATCGCAACGGCAGCGTAGGGCGCTCGGCCCGATCCCCGAGGCGTCGGAGCCGAAGAGGGGCCGCTGTACACTCGCTCTCCCCATGCCCACGGTGTCGACGTCGGTCGAGGAGCTCCCCGACAACAAGGTCAAGCTCCACGTGTCGATCCCCGCTTCGGAGTTCGAGCGGGCGATCGACGCCGCGTTCCGCAAGCTCGCCGCCGAGGTGAAGATCCCGGGCTTCCGGCCCGGCAAGGCGCCCCGCCGTCTCCTCGAGGCCCGCCTCGGCACCGACATCGCCCGCGATCAGGCCCTGCGCGACTCGCTGCCGGGTTACTACGCCGACGCCGTGAGGTCCGAGGACCTGGACACCATCGCCCCGCCCGAGATCGACATCACGGCGGGCGAGGACAGCGGGGACGTCGAGTTCGACGCCGTCGTCGAGGTCCGTCCCGTCGTCGAGCTGGAGGACTACCGCGGGCTCCGGGTCGAGGTGCCGAGCCCGGCCGCCACCGACGAGATCGTCGACCAGCAGCTCGACGCGTTGCGCGAGCGCTTCGCCGACCTCGAGGACTCGTCCCGCCCCCTCTCCGAAGGCGACTACGCCCAGATCGACATCAAGGGCTACGTGCACGAAGAGTCGATCGACGCCCTGACGGCGACCGACTACCTGTACGAGGTGGGTTCGGGTCTCCTCGTCTCCAAGCTGGACGAGGAGCTGGCCGGCAAGCGGCCGGGCGACATCCTGAAGTTCAACGACACGCTGCCGGAGCGCTTCGGTGACCGCGCCGGCGAGGACGTCGGCTTCCAGGTGCTCGTCAAGGAGACGAAGCGGAAGGTGTCGCCGGAGGTCAGCGACGAGTGGGCGTCGGAGGTGAGCGAGTTCGACACCGTCGACGAGCTGCGCGCCGACATCCGCAAGCGGCTCGAGCTCGTGAACACCGTGCAAGCGCAGGTCGCCGCGCGCGAGAAGGTGCTCGACGCGCTGGCCGACCTGGTGACGATCGATCTCTCCGACGTGTTGGTGCAGCGCGAGATGGAGCAGCGTCTCCATGACATCGCGCACCGCCTCGAGGGCCAGGGCGTGACGATCCAGCAATACCTTGCCGCCACCGGAACGGAGGAGCAGGCGTTCGTGCAAGAGGTGCGCGAGTCCGCGGAGCGAGCGGTGCGTGCCGACCTCGCATTGCGTGCCGTCGCGGCGCAGGAAAACATCGCCGCGACCGACGACGAGCTCGACGACGAGGTAGCACGATTGGCAGAGCGCCTGGAGGAGAAACCCAAGAAGGTGCGGCGCGATCTCGAACGCAGGGGCATCCTGGAGGCGGTACGCTCTGACATCGCCAAAGGGAAAACCGCCCGGTTCCTCGTCGATCACGCCCAGGTCGTCGACGAAGCCGGGAACCCCCTCGACTTGAAGGTTCCGGAGGGGGAGCCGACCGCCTTCGACGAAGAAGCATCCGAGGACCAGTCATCCAAGGCGCAGACAGAGGAGCCCCAGGCGTGAGCGAGATCGAGCCCATCCACAACTACCTCGTCCCGACGGTCATCGAGCAGACCAACCGCGGCGAGCGTGCCTTCGACATCTACTCCCGGCTGCTCAAGGAGCGCATCATCTTCCTCGGCACGCCGATCGACGACACGATCTCGAACCTGATGATCGCCCAGCTCTTGCACCTCGAGAGCGAAGATCCGGACAAGGACATCTCCGTGTACATCAACTCGCCCGGCGGCGAGATCACGGCATTGTTCGCGATCTACGACACGATGCAGTACATCAAGCCCGACGTGCAGACGATCTGCGTCGGGCAGGCGGCGTCGGCGGCAGCGGTGTTGCTGGCGGCGGGCGCGCACGGCAAGCGCTTCGCCCTCCCGCACGCGCGCATCCTGATCCACCAGCCGCACGGAGGCGCGTCCGGCCAGGCCGTCGACATCGAGATCCAGGCCAAGGAGATCATCCGGATGCGCGAGCTCCTCGACGAGATCATGGCGCACCACACCAACCAGCCAGTCGAGAAGGTCGCCCACGACACCGATCGCGACTTCATCATGAGTGCGGTCGAGGCCCAGGACTACGGGATCGTCGACGAAGTGATCAGCAACCGGGAGCTCGCCTCGGTGGCCGCGGCCGCCGGTGTGAGCTGAGGCGTCGCCGCACAGGCGGGGGGAGCGAGGAGACGTCGTGGCCAAGTTCGGTGACGGTGGTGACCTGCTGAAGTGCTCGTTCTGCGGGAAGAGCCAGAAGCAGGTCAAGAAGCTCATCGCCGGTCCCGGCGTGTACATCTGCGACGAGTGCATCGATCTCTGCAACGAGATCATCGAGGAGGAGCTGTCGCAGAGCACGGAGGTCAAGTTCGACGACCTCCCGAAGCCGCGTGAGATCTACGAGTACCTCAACGACTACGTCATCGGGCAGGAACAGGCGAAGAAGATCCTGTCCGTCGCCGTCTACAACCACTACAAGCGCGTCCAAGCGGGTGCGTACGGCGATCCCGACGTCGAGCTCCAGAAGAGCAACATCCTGCTCATCGGTCCCACCGGCTGCGGGAAGACTCTGCTGGCGCAGACGCTCGCCCGCCTGCTGAAGGTCCCGTTCGCGATCGCCGACGCCACCGCGCTGACCGAGGCCGGGTACGTCGGCGAGGACGTCGAGAACATCCTCCTCAAGCTCATCCAGGCCGCCGACTACGACGTCAAGAAGGCGGAGACGGGCATCATCTACATCGACGAGATCGACAAGATCGCGCGCAAGGCCGAGAACCCGTCGATCACGCGTGACGTGTCCGGCGAGGGTGTCCAGCAGGCGCTGCTGAAGATCCTGGAAGGGACGACGGCGTCGGTCCCGCCGCAGGGCGGGCGGAAGCATCCGCATCAGGAGTTCATCCAGATCGACACGACGAACATCCTGTTCATCTGCGGCGGTGCGTTCGCCGGCATCGACAAGATCATCGAGAGTCGGGTCGGCAACCACGGCGTCGGGTTCGGCGCCGACATCCGCAAGGCGGACGAGAAGGACCTCGGCACGATTCTCGCCAACGTGCTGCCCGAAGACCTGTTGAAGTTCGGGTTGATCCCCGAGTTCGTCGGCCGTCTGCCGGTCATCGGTGCCGTGCACAGCCTCGACCAGGAGGCGCTCATCCGCATCCTCGTCGAGCCGAAGAACGCGCTGCTGAAGCAATACCAGAAGTTCTTCCAGTTCGACGACGTCGACCTCGTCTTTGCCGACGACGCCCTGGATGCCGTGGGCGAAGAGGCGTTGAAGCGGGGGACGGGCGCCCGGGGGTTGCGGGCGATCCTCGAGGAGGTGCTGCTCGAGGTCATGTACGACCTCCCCAGCCGCTCCGACATCGCCCAATGCGTGATCGACCGTACGGTCGTGCTCGAACGCGTCACCCCCACGCTCGTCACCACCGAGACCGGGACGCGGCGCTCCGCCTGAGCGCGCTCGTCGGGCCACCGGCGGGCTGTCATCGCCGGGGCCCACCCACCCGCGTCCGTCGCCTCGCTGCGCTCGGCTCCGAACCCCGCCGACGGCGACCCGTCGACGCCGCCGCGCCCGGCGAGCCGCACTGCTTGCTTCCATAGACTGCGTTGATGACGCGGGTCCCGGAGAAGCCGAGCCTCGACGGGCTCGAGGCGCGGTGGAGCAAGCGGTGGGACGCCGACGGCACGTACCGCTTCCACCGCGGGAAATCCCGGGACGAGATCTACACGGTCGATACGCCGCCCCCGACCGTCAGCGGGTCACTCCACGTCGGCAACGCTTTCGGGTACGTGCAGGCCGATTCGATCGTGCGGTACCGGCGGATGCGGGGCGACGAGGTCTTCTATCCGATGGGCTGGGACGACAACGGCCTGGCGACCGAGCGCCGGGTGCAGAACTACTACGGCGTGCGGTGCGACCCGTCGCTGTCGCACGACCCCGACTTCGTGCCCCCCGAGAAGCCGGGCAAGCAGGAGATCCCGGTCTCCCGGCCCAACTTCGTCCATTTGTGCGAGCGCCTCACCGACATCGACGAGCGGGTCTTCGAGGAGGCGTGGCGCCGACTCGGGCTATCGGTCGACTGGTCACTCATCTACACGACGATCGGCACCGGGGCTCAACGCGTCTCGCAACGAGCCTTCCTGCGGAATCTCGCCCGGGGTGAGGCATACCAGGCCGAGGCGCCGTCGCTGTGGGACGTCGACGACCGCACGGCAGTGGCCCAGGCCGAGCTCGAGGACCGCGAGCAGCCCGGCGCAACGTATCGGCTGCGCTTCGGTGGCGTCGAAGGTGGATCCGACATCGTGATCGAGACGACGCGTCCCGAGCTGGTCCCGGCGTGCGTCGCCCTGGTCGCCCATCCCGACGACGCGCGGTACCGCGACCGCTTCGGCGACGAGGCGACCACGCCGTTGTTCGGGGTGCGGGTGCCGATCGTGGCGCACCACCTCGCCGATCCCGAGAAGGGCACGGGCATCGCGATGATCTGCACCTTCGGCGACGTCACCGACGTCGTCTGGTGGCGCGAGCTGCGCCTGCCGACCCGCAGCGTGATGGGTCGCGACGGACGACTGCTGCCCGATCCGCCCGACTGGGAGGCGACGGATCCGAACGCCGACGAGCGCTATCACGAGCTCGCGGGGAAGACCGTCAAGCAGGCGCGTGAACGGGTCGTCGAGCTCCTGCGCGAAGCCGGGAGCCTCGATGGCGAGCCGGTCGTCATCACGCACCCGGTGAAGTTCTACGAGCGCGGGTCGCGCCCGCTCGAGATCGTAACTACGCGGCAGTGGTACATCCGAAACGGTGCCAACGACCCGAAGCTGCGCGACGCCCTGCTCGCCCGGGGACGCGAGCTGCACTGGCACCCGCCGCACATGCGGGCGCGCTTCGAGAGCTGGGTGGAGGGTCTCAACACCGACTGGCTCGTCAGCCGGCAACGGTTCTTCGGCGTGCCGTTCCCGGTCTGGTACGCGATCGACGAGGACGGCGACGTCGACTACGAACGACGACTCCTCGCTCGTGAGGACCAGTTGCCCGTCGACCCGTCGAACGACGTCCCGGATGGGTACGACGAGGATCAGCGCGGCAAGCCCGGTGGCTTCGTCGGCGATCCCGACGTCATGGACACTTGGGCGACGTCCTCGCTCACGCCGCAGATCGGGACGCATTGGGAGGACGACGCCGACCTCTTCGCGCGCACCTTTCCCATGAACCTGCGGCCCCAGGGTCACGACATCATCCGGACGTGGCTGTTCGCGACCGTGCTGCGTTCGCACTACGAGCACGGCACGTTGCCGTGGCGCGACGTCACGCTCAATGGTTGGATCCTCGATCCCGACCGCAAGAAGATGTCCAAGTCGAAGGGCAATGTGCTCACGCCGATCGAGTACTTCGAGCGCTTCGGCTCCGATGCGTTCCGCTACTGGGCGCAGAACGGTCGGCCCGGCGTCGACACGGCGTTCGACGAAGGGCAGATGAAGATCGGCCGGCGGCTGGCGATCAAGATCCTCAACGCGTCGAAGTTCGCGCTCGGCGTCGTCGGTGACGACGCGGCCGGCGAGGTGACCCAGCCGCTCGATCGATCGATGCTGCGGTCGCTCATCGACCTCGTCGAGGACGCGACCGGCGCATTCGAGGGCTACGACTACTCGCGCGCGCTCGAAAGAACCGAGCGCTTCTTCTGGGGCTTCTGCGACGATTACGTCGAGCTCGTGAAGCAGCGTGCCTACGGGACCGGCGATCACGGCGGCGCGGCGTCCGCCCGACGCGCCCTCGAGCTGGCGCTGTCGGCGTTGCTCCGCCTGTTCGCGCCACACCTCCCCTTCGTCACCGAGGAGGTCTGGTCGTGGTGGCGGGACGGCTCCGTTCATCGGGCGGGCTGGCCCGACCCGGGGCCGCTACGGGCCGAGACCGGCGCCGCCGATCGGCTCACCTATCGCGTCGCCGCCGACGTCCTCGGCGAGATCCGCAAAGCAAAGACCTCTCGCCAGAAGTCGTTGCGCGCCGAGGTCGACCTCGCCGTCGTGCGGGATACGGCCGAGCGTCTGCAGGCGCTGGAGCCCGCGCTCGCCGACGTGCACCAGGCGGGCCGGGTGCGTGACATGAACCTCGTCCCGGCCGACCAGTTCGCCGTCGAGGTCGAGCTGGCCGAGGACGCGGCCTGATTTGAACATCGGCGCCGCCCGGGCCTGGCTCGACGCTCACGTCAACCTCGAGTCCACGGGACTCCCACCCGGAGCCGACCGCCGCGCTACTGCGCCGACGCTCGCCCGCATCGAGGCCCTCGTCGCGCTGCTCGGATCGCCGCAGGAGTCGTACCCGGTGATCCACCTCACCGGGACGAACGGCAAGACGTCCGTCGCCCGAATGACGTCCGCGCTCCTCGAAGCGGAGGGCCTGTCCGTCGGCACGTACACCAGCCCGCATCTCGAGGACGTGAGCGAGCGCATCGTGTGGAACGGAGAACCTGTCGCGGACGTGACGTTCGCCGACCTGCTCTCGCGCGTCGCGGACGTCGAGGACCACCTGCCCGACCGGCCGAGCTACTTCGAGATCCTCACCGCCGCCGCGCTCACGTGGTTCTCGGACGTCGCCGTCGACGTGGCCGTCGTCGAGGTCGGCGTGGGTGGGACGTGGGACGCCACCAACGTTGTCGACGGGCGCGTCGCCGTGATCACGAACGTGAGCGTCGACCACGTCGAATACCTCGGCCCGACACGGGAGCTCATCGCCGCCGACAAGGCCGGCATCATCGAGCCGGGGTCCACCCTCGTGTTGGGGGAGACCGATCCCGCGCTGGCCGGGTATTTCCTCGACCGAGGCGCGGCCCGGGTGCTGAAGCGCGCCGCCGACTTCGGCGTGCGCGGAAATCGCCTCGCCCACGCGGGACGACTCGTCGACCTGTTCACGCCCGACGCTGCGTACGACGGCGTGTACCTCCCGCTGCACGGCGCCTATCAGGCCGACAACGCCGCCGCCGCTCTCGCCGCCGCCGACAGCTTCCTCGAACGCCCGCTCCCCGAGAACGTCGTGACCGACGCCTTCGCCTCCGTGCGGTCACCCGGGCGTCTCGAGGTGCTCGGGCACCAGCCGCTCGTCCTTCTCGACGGTGCGCACAATGTCGCCGGAGCAGAGACCCTGCGCGCCGCGCTCACTGACGAGTTCCCGGAGACGCCGCGTACATTGATCATCGGCCTGCTGCGGGAGAAGGAGCCGCACGAGATGCTCGAGGCGCTGGACGCCAAGCACGCAGCGCGCCTGCTGTGCTGCCGTCCGCCGAGCCCCCGGGCGCTCGATCCCGGTTTGGTCGCCGCCGCTGGTGCCGACCTGGGAGTCGATCCCACCCGTATCGAGACCTTCGACTCAGTGGAGGCCGCGGTCGCGCGGGCGCGAGCTGTAACCGACGACGACGCCCAGATCGTCGTGACCGGATCGCTGTACACCGTCGGCGCCGCCCGGCACGCGCTCGTCCACCCATCGGAGACGTGAAGGGGCGCTGCACTAGGGTCGCCGGCCGGTGAGTGATCGCACGCTGTTCCTCTGCAAGCCGGACGCGGTCGAGCGCGGGCTCGTCGGCGAGATCGTGGGCCGTCTCGAGCAACGCAGGTTGAGCATCGTGGCCATGGACATGCGCCGGATCGACGCCGGCATGGCCGCTGCCCACTACGCCGAGCACGACGGAAAGCCGTTCTTCGATGACCTCGTCGCCTTCATCACGCGCGGACCGCTCGTGGCGATGGTCGTCGAGGGCGGCCCCGACACGTGGCTGGTCGTGCGCGCGATGATGGGCGCGACGAACCCCCGCGATGCCGCGCCGGGCACGATTCGCGGCGATTTCGCGCTCGAGACGGGTGAGAACCTCGTGCACGGGTCGGACGGCCCGGAGTCGGCCGCGCGGGAGATCGCGCTGTTCTTTCCCGACCTCGCATGATCCGCGTCTCGCGGAGGCCGCCCCGGTAAGTTGACCGAATGGCTCGGCCCTGGCTGTCGACCGTCGTCGGGAACGACATGGCGGTCGATCTCGGCACCGCGAACACCGTGGTCTACGTGCGCGGCACGGGCATCGTGCTGAACGAGCCTTCGATCGTCGCCGTCAACACCAAGGACAACCGGCCGCTGGCGGTGGGAACCGACGCGAAGCGGATGGTCGGGCGCACACCTCCGCACATCCAACCCATCCGCCCGCTGAAGGACGGTGTCATCGCCGACTTCGACATGTGCGAGCGGATGCTCCGCTATTTCATCGAGCGCGTGCACCACCGCCGCTGGGCGAAGCCGCGCATGGTGATCTGCGTGCCTTCGGGGATCACCGGCGTGGAGCAGCGCGCAGTGCAGGAAGCCGCCGAGTACGCCGGGGCGCGCAAGCCCGCCTACATCATCGAGGAGCCGATGGCCGCCGCCATCGGGGCGGGTCTGCCCGTGCACGAGCCGAGGGGCAACATGGTCGTCGACATCGGCGGCGGCACCACCGAGGTCGCGGTCATCTCACTCGGAGGCGTCGTTGCCAACGAGTCGGTCCGGGTCGCGGGCGACGAGATCGACGAGGCGCTGATCAGGTTCTGCAAGAAGGAGTACTCGCTCGCGCTCGGCGAGCGGACGGCCGAGGACGTGAAGACCCAGCTCGCCAGCGCCTGGCCGCTCAAGCACGAGCTCTACGCCGAGATCCGCGGTCGGGACCTCGTCAGCGGGCTCCCGAAGACGATCGTGGTGTCCACCGACGAGCTGCGCGACGCCATCGAGGAGCCCGTGCAGGCCATCTGCGACGCCGTCAAGTACACGCTCGACCGGACGCCACCGGAGCTGGCGGCGGACATGATGGAGAACGGCATCGTGATCACCGGGGGCGCCTCGTTGCTACATGGTCTCGACGCCCGGCTGGCCGCCGAGACGGGGATGCCGGTCCGGCGGGCCAAGCATCCGCTGTACACCGTCGTGCTCGGCTCGGGGCAGTGCCTCGAGGAGTTCGACGGGCTCAGGGCGCTCCTGCTCGCGTCATAGCGCCGCAGGTCGAGTGGTCGCTTACCAGCGGACGAACCGACGCCCGATCCTCGTCCTGATCGTCGTCACCGCGGTTGCCCTCATCACCCTGGACGTGCGGGGATCGGGCCCGATCTCGACCGTGCGCGGCGGCGTCCACGACGTGATCGATCCCGTCGCCGGGGCCCTCGAGGCCGTCTTCGCCCCGGTGGGGGACTGGATCGACGGCGTGACGAGCGCGTCGGCGCTGAAGGACGAGAACGCGCGCCTGCGACGCCGGTTGGATGCGGCGCGAGGGCAGCGGGCGGCGGCGCGGGCCGCGATCGAGGAGAACAAGGAGCTGAAGAAGCTGCTGAACCTCCCGTTCGCAGAGGGCACAGACGCGATCGCGGCGCCAGTGGTCGACGGTGCGCCGGGCAACTTCGAGGTCACGGTGCAGATCGGGAGGGGAGCGAGCGACGGCGTCGGCACCGACATGCCCGTTGTCACCGGCGCGGGGCTCGTGGGGCGCGTCATCGAGGTGTCGCGTGATCGCGCGACCGTGCTCTTGGTGAACGACCCCCAATCGGGCGTCGGCGTCAAGATGGAGCGGACCGGCACCACCGGCGTGGCGAAGGGCCGCGGCGACACCGGCACCCTGCGCGTGGACTACGTCGACCCCAACGTCGAGGTGAGGGAGGGCGAGGTCGTCTCCACCTGGGGCCAGCAGGCCAGCCCGTTCCCCGCCGGTATCCCGTTGGGCACCGTGAGCAAGGTCACCAGGACGCGCGGTGATCTCGAGCAGGACGTGCTCGTGAAGCCGCTCGTCGACTTCTCGCACCTCGACTACGTGAAGGTGCTGCGACCTTCGCCGGGCCGATGACGCGCGCCGAGGCGGATGCACCATGACCTGGCAGCCGCGCCTGCGCCTCGCATTGTTGATCGTCGCCGTCGTTGTTCTGCAGACCACCGTCTTCTCCTCCGGGCTGCGCGTGTTCGGCGTGACGCCCGATCTCGGCCTGGTGCTCACCGTCGCGGTGGCGTGCGCGCTCGGCCCCGAGAGAGGGGCGGCGTTCGGCTTCGTGGCCGGCCTTGCCGTCGACCTGTTTCTCAGCACACCCCTCGGGGTGTCCGCGCTCACCTTCGCCCTCGTCGGCTACGGCGCCGGCATCGCGCAGAGCGGCGTCCTCCGACCGTCCCGATGGGCGACACCGATGAGGGGCGCGCTCGGTGGCCTCGCCGGCGGCGTTCTGTTCGTCGGCATCGCCGCCGTGGCCGGGCGGGAAGAGCTGCTCTCCCTCGCCAGCGTCCGGGTCATCGTGATCGCGTCCCTCTACGACGCACTGCTCGCGATCGCGGTGTTCCCGATCGCGCGGTGGGCCACCCGGACGCCGCAGGGCGGGGACCGGACGTGGCTACGGAGTTCCACCGTTCGGCTGTGACCGCATGGCACGATTGAAAGGCCAAGTTCGATTGCCTCGGGCGGAACGGAGTTCACGAAACAGCTGTGATCGAGAGCGCGCGGGTACGACTCACCGTCATCGGTGTCATCGTGATGTTTCTCTTCAGCGCTCTCTTCGCCCGGCTCTGGTTCCTCCAGGTGGCGTCGGATTCCAACTACGCCGCCGCCGCTACCAGTAACCGCACCCGGATCGTCTACGAGCCTGCCCTTCGCGGTCGCATCCTCGACCGCAACGGCAAGCCGATCGTCGACAA
>DATFXL010000022.1:0-6505 GCA_035316025.1 Acidimicrobiia bacterium | reverse complement strand
TGATCGTGGTCCGGGTACGCTGCCGTCGTGCGTCAGGGAGGAGAGCGCGTACCGGCTGAGGGACCAGGCGGCATCGCCATGGCAAAGTCATGGCAAAGTGCCTGGTGCTCGGCGGTGCGTTTCGGTGCGTCGGGGTGCGCCCGGCCAACCGGCTGACCTGCACAGATGCGCACGGCGGCGTAGCCGAGTGGCCCAGGCAGAGGTCTGCAAAACCTTTTACGCGGGTTCGATTCCCGCCGCCGCCTCGCTGCATCTCGTCGTTGCTTGTCTAGGGTGTCGCACGGATGACGGACCGGGTGCGGCTCGAGCTCGACGGCGCGATCGCGACGATCACCAACGACAACCCCGACAAGCACAACGCGTTCGACGACGAGATGGATGCGCGCCTCTTCGAGATCCTCGGCGAGATCCGGGAGCATTCTGAGGTCAGAGTCGTGATCTGGCGGGGCGAGGGGAAGTCCTTCTCGTCCGGCCGCGACGTGGGCGCGATCGGCTTGCACCAGGTACCCCTGTCGCACCACGAGCTCATGCGTCGGGGCCATCGCGGCATCCAGCAGCTCTGGGAGCTCGACGCCCCCGTGATCGTCGCCTGCAAGGGGTGGGTCATGGGCGCCTCGTTCCAACGCGCGTTGCTGTGCGACATGCGCATCGCGAGCGAAGACGCGCGCTTCCGCCTGCCCGAGCTCACCTACGGCGTGATCCCCGATACGGGCGGGGTCGCAGCCCTGTTCGAGATGGCGGGCGCCGGCCTCGCCACCGACCTCGTGCTGACCAGCCGGGTGCTCACCGCCGACGAGGCGCTCACCCATGGCGTCGTGAGCCGGGTCGTCCCCGGAGAAGACCTCGACCAAGCCGCTCGGGAGGTCGCGCAGCACATCGCCTCCCTGCCCGCCGTCGCCGTGAAGATGGCCCGCGAGGTCATCCGGCACCTGGCCGTGCCCGCGATCCGGTCGTCGATGGCCGACGAGATGATCTACCAGACGTTCGTCAACCGGAGCGACGACATCGCCGAGCTCCGGGCGGCCCGCGCTGAAGATCGCGAGCCGCGCTACACCGGCAGCTGACAGCCGAACCTGGCGAAGGAGGAGGATCCGGTGAGCGAGGTGATCGGGCTGCCGGAGCCTCCGCCGGTCGGCGCGTCCGCTCTTCCGGCGGGCACGTTCGGCGGCGAGACCGTGTTGGTCACGGGCGGGGGCACCGGGCTCGGCAAGGCGATCGCCGCCGAGTTCGCGCGCCTCGGCGCCGCCATCGTCATCGCGAGCCGCAAGGAGGAGCACCTGGCCGCAGGACAGGATGCAATGGAGGCGCTCGGCGCCACCGTTCTCACCGTGCCGTGCGATATCCGCCGGCCCGAGGACATCGCGGCCGCGTTCGACGCCGCCGAGGCCGCAATGGGGCTGCCGGGCGTGCTCGTCAACAACGCGGCGGCGAACTTCCCCGTCCCCGCCGAGGACATGTCGCCCAACGCGTGGCGCACGGTCGTCGACATCACCCTCAACGGGACATTTCTCTGCGCCCGCGAGTTCGCACGCCGGCACCTCGGGGAAGGGACACCCGGTTCGATCGTGAACGTCGGGGCGTCGTACGCGTGGACGGGCGGCCCCGGCTTCGTCCATTCGGCCGCGGCCAAGGCGGGGGTGAAGAACCTCACCGAATCCCTCGCCGTCGAGTGGGGCCCGTACGGGATCCAGGTCAACGGCCTCGTGCCCGGTCTCTTCCCGCACGAGGACATGACGGCCGACATCCGTGGCAACCTCGATCGGACGAGCGAGAAGGACCTGAGCCAGCCCGCCATGCGGGTCGGCCGTCGTCAGGAGCTCGGCTGGGCGGCGACATTCCTCGTCTCGCCGTACGGGCGGTTCATCTCGGGTCACACGCTCGTGGTCGACGGCGCCAACTGGCAGCGGCGCAGCCTGACCAACCCGCCGGTGACGACGGTGCGCGAGCAGATGGGCCGCGGGCCGTTTCCGTCGCCTGAGGATTAGACCGGACGCACGGCAGGGTACGTTTCCCTTCGGTTGAGCGCGCAGCCTTCCGCCCGAATGTCGGCAGGTGCACTCGGGTATGCCCCAGGTCAGGAGGATCAGGAGGCGCAGTGTTGCCTGCCACCGACAACGACGAGACGAAACGATCCAACCGCCTGCTGGGCGCGCTCCCGGAGCCTGATTACGAGCGCCTGAAGGGCGAGCTGGGGACCCGCGACGGGCAGCAGAAGTACGTACTCGCGGACGCGGGAGACCGACTCAACGAGGTGTACTTCCCCGTCGATGCCGTTGTGTCCGTTCTCACCCGCATGGACGACGGCGCCAGCGTCGAGATCGCGACCATCGGCAACGAAGGCCTGCTGGGCGTGACGGTCGCCTGGGGCGCGGCGGCGATGAACCCGAAGGAGTACGCCACCGTCCAGGTCCCGGGCACGGTCGTCAGCATGAACGCCGACACCTTCCGGCACGAGATCCGGCAGCAGGGAGCGCTGGCGTCGCTGGTCGAGCGGTACACGCAGGCGTTCTTCATCCAGGTCTCTCAGCAGGTTGCCTGCAACGGGCTCCACTCCGTCGAGCAGCGCTGCGCCCGATGGCTCCTCCTCACGCAGGACCGCGTAGGCACCGACGAGTTCCCGATGACCCACGAGTTCCTGTCCCACATGCTGGGGGTCCGGCGAGCGACCGTGACGGTGACCGCCGGAATCCTGCAGAAGGCCGGTTTTGTCCAGTTCAGCAGGGGCCGGGTCGCCATCGTCGATCGGAAGGGCCTCGAGGACGCCGCCTGTGAGTGTTATGAGGTCACCCGGGAGGTCTTCGACCGCCTCCTGCCCTGATCCGGAATTCCCTTGCCTCGTCCAGAACTGTTCGCTTGCGTACCGAAATACGGTACGGTCGCGTACTGAGATTCTGAGGGACCGGTTGAGCAAGCAGCCGCTCTGTCTCTGGGGCGGGCTGTCAGCGCTTAGCGGTCTGACAGTGGTTCGGCGCCCCGTGGAAGGAGGCGCTGATGGACGAACCGACGGACGCTCTCGAAGACGAGCTGAGCGAACTCGCGGGCCTGCTCCTGGCCAACGAAACCCTCGAGACGATGCTCGGTCACGTTGCCCACATCGCAGTGCGCGCGATCCCATCGTGCGATGCAGCCGGCGTCACATTGTTCGAGCGCGACCAGCTGACGACGGCTGCCGCATCGGGACCGTTGGTGCGGCGCGTCGACGAGCATCAGTACGGCACCGACGAGGGTCCGTGCCTCGAGAGCCTACGCACGGGCGAACTCCGTCGGAGCGCGTCGTTGGAGGCCGACACCAGATGGCCGAAGTTTCGCGCCCCCGCGATCCGCGAGGGCGTCGTCAGCTGTCTGTCGCTGCCGCTCGTCATCGGAAACCATGGACCGGCCGGCGTGCTCAACCTTTACTCGCAGAACCGGCCGTTCGGGAAGACCGACGAGGAGATCGGCCGTCGGTTCGTGGCGCCGGCGTCGGTCGCGGTTGCGAACGCGAGGGCCTACGCAAAGGCCCGAGCCGTGATCGAGCAGCTCGAAGAAGCGCTAAAGTCGCGCGACGTGATCGGTCAAGCCAAGGGCATCATCGAAGCCCGCGAGCACTGTGGGTCCGACGAGGCCTTCGAGCGGCTTCGCGACCTCTCCCAGCACCGCAACGTCAAGCTGCGCGACCTCGCCGCTGCGATTGTCGAATCGCCCGACACCTATCTCAGCGGGTGATGTGAGCCCCGGCGCGGGCAGGGGAACACGGCTCTCCGAGATCATCGTTTACGAGCAGCCCTTCGACGACACCGCTCAGGACATCGCCGACCTGGCTCGACGCACCGTGGAGTACTGCGACGGCGTCGGACTGCAGCTCCTCGATCGCAACGGACTCGGCGCCCACGTGTTCACCGACGCGCGGAGCTCGCAGCTCGACGCGCTCCAGGAGAAGTACGACGAAGGACCTTGCGTCTCGTGCCTGCGCACCGGCGAGCTGCACGATCTCGAGCCCGTCACCTCCGACGAACGCTGGCCGATGTTCGGCCCTTCGGCGCGCGACGCGGGTCTCATCGCCTGTCTGGCGCTGCCACTCGTTGCACGGGGAGAGCTGATCGGCGTGCTGAATCTCTACGCCTGGCCGGTCGTCGGGTTCCCGGGCTGGGAGCTGGAGCGCGCGCGGAGCTTCGCCGATCGGGCATCGATCTCGCTGGCGAGCGCGCAGGCGTACGAGCGTACGCAGGTGATCATCGCCGAGCTCGAAGCTCTGGTCGCCGAGCGCGACGACGTGGTTCACCGCGCGCACGGCGTGCTCATGGTGACCGGCAACGCGAGCCTCGAGGACGCCATCGCGCGGCTCATCGAGCTTGCGCAGGAGCAAGACGGCACGCTCGAGGAGGCCGCCCAGACCGTCCTCGATTCCGTCGCCTGAGGTGTAACCCTCGCGTCTACCCGACCTTGTTCAGGAACGGTGTGAGGTTCTGCAGGAACTCGTTGTTCGGGCTCGCTCCTGCGGGGTCGTTGTGCGCGTAGTTCGCCTCGCCGTCGACCAGGACCAGTTGGCCATGGGGGATGCCGGACTGGTCGGCGAGGATCGTCGCGCCGTCGAGCACCCGCTGGCCCCCGAGGGCGGCGCCGAAGGCGTACATGCGAAGCCCCTTCGGCAGGTCGTGCCCGTGCGTGGCGTGCACGTCGAGGATGGCCTGGGTGTCGTTGGCGTTGCCGGCCGCCACCGCGCCGGAGTCGATGGTCAGTCGCTGTGGGTGGTACCAGGCGGTGCCGTCGAGGCTCTGCAGCCCCCATCCGGAGAACATCTCGGCGTAGCGCTTGATGGGCGTGAGGGCGCCGGTGGTGTCCCAACCGCGCGGCTCGCCGCTGTCCTTCAACTGTCCGAGGTGCGCCTGGGCTGCCCGCAGGGCCATTGGTGAGGTCTTGACATCGAGGGCGTAGCCGTACTGGCCCTCGTTCGTGGGCGGAACCGGTGGCTTCAGGTTGGCCGGGAGCGCCGGCCACGCATACCCGAGCGACGGATCGTTCGGCGCGATCTTCACGCCGGTCGATCCCGTCGAGTTGAACAGGCCGGCGTACGGCGCCGGGATGCCGCCGAAAGTGAGCCACGGTGATCCGTTCTGGAGCGCCTGGAGCTGCTGGTTCGCCTGGTCCGGGGTCGTCGGGGTCGGGCTGCTGCCGCCGTCGATGAAGACGAGGCCGGCGAGGTCCTTGGCGCCGGGCTTCCCGTTGAAGTCCCATGTGGCGTAGGCGGCCGTGATCGACCCGCCCAGCGAGTGGCCTCCGAGCACGACCTTCCCGCCCTGCTTCTTGGCTTGCTCGACGACGCGCCGGATGTCTTGCACGGCGACGTTCATGCCCCAATCACGGGCGAAGGCGACGTCGGCGTCGGGGATGAACTGGAAGTGCTTCGTGATGCTCGGGTCGGTGACGAAGCCGAGGTAATAGTCGAACAGCTGCTGCGGCGTGGCCTTGCCCTTCTTGGCCTGGTTGAGCACCGAATGGTCCTCGAGGAGGTTCTCCCGCCTCTCGACGGCCCAGACCTGCCAGTCCTTCGACTTGCGGACGATGTCCTTCGCGAGCGGCTCGAAGTAGGCGGCGCTCGCCGACGTACCCGGCACGAGCACGAGGACGTTCCCGGCGTCGCGCGCGCCGGTCTTGATGATCCCGACCTTGTTGTACTTGGCGGGTGTGCGCGGCGCGGTGAAGCCCTGGATCCGCTCGAACCTGACGTCGACCTTCTGGCCGCCGTTTTGTGCTTCCGCGGACGGCGCGAGGCTCGCCAGGCCGAGCAGGATCGCGGCGAAGAGAACGGCGAGCCGCCGGGCGGTCGACGTCATTGGTGTAGCTCCTCGAGGAACTCGACGATCGCATCCTTGAACCCGCGGTGGTACGGCGCCCCCAGGTGGTCGCCCTTCACCATTTGCAAGCGCGCCGACGGAAGCCGCGCCGCCAGGGCGTCGGGCGACCGGATGAGCGTGTCGCCCGAGCCCGCGATCACGAGCGTGGGCACCGTGATCTCGTCGAAGCGCACCGAGGACCGCAGCGACGAGGACCGGCTCAACGCCGCCAGCGCCTGGCGGTCGGCACCGGTAGCGTCGGCGAACTCGCGGAACGCTCTGGCCGTGGCGCTGCCGGCCGTCGACGCGTCGTCTGCGAGGAGCGCGGCGGCGATCGCCTCAGGGTTGCGACCGCCTGAGCGGGGCGGGACGATCCGTTCGCCGACACCGCCAAGCACGAGGGAGCGGGTGCGCGGCTCGTCAGGCACGAGCCGGGCCGCGACCATCGACCCCATCGAGTACCCGATCACGTCCACACGCTCCACACCGAGATGGTCGAGGACGACTTGTGCGTCTCGGACCATGGCGTCGCCTGCGTAGCGGTCGGGGTCGTGTGGCTTGTCCGACGCGCCGTGGCCGCGGGCATCGGTGGCGATGACGCGGCGTCCGCTGTCGACAAGCGCGTCGATCACACCCGACCGGCCCCAGTTGAGCTCATGGTCGGCGCCGAACCCGTGCAACAGCAGCACCGT
>DATFXL010000021.1:0-4531 GCA_035316025.1 Acidimicrobiia bacterium | reverse complement strand
TGTGCAGCACACGATGGACGTCAACTTCTTCTCGCCCATTCGCATGGCGATGGCGTTGCTCCCGCGCATGCAGGCCCGGGGTTCGGGGTTGGTCGTGAACGTCTCGAGCATGGGCGGACGGCTTGGGATCGTCCACGAGGCGGCGTACTGCGCGGCGAAGTTCGCCATGTGCGGCTGGAGCGAGACGGCGCGCATCGACCTCGCCGGCAGCGGCGTCGAGGTGAAACTCGTCCTTCCCGGCCCAATCGACACCGAGATCTGGGAACCCCAGCCCGGCGAGCTTCCCGGCCTCTACGAGGGGCCGTTCGTGTCAGCCGCCGACTGCGCGGCCGACATCGTCACCGCCATCGAGCGCGACGGGTTCGAGTTCTACGTGCCCGAGACCGTCGAGGGCGGCTTCGGCGCACAGAAGGACCTCGTGGTGGGCAAGACCCAGGACGTCGACGCGTTCGTGCAGCTCATGACGGCGATGAAGGACGCCTCGACGGTCCAGCGGCCGTAGAGGCGGGCTCGGCGTCGCGGCCTCCATCGCCGTCTCGGTCTCCGTCGCGGTCTCGTTCGACGCCGGGCGGGAGCTCCTGGGTGACCTCGGTGTGGCCCTCCTGCTCCGCCCGCTCCAGCGCCTGCGCCACCGCTCGCCGCTGCGCCTCGGCCTCGGCGCGGAGCTCGGCTTCGGGCCCGACATCAGGATCCAGGGCCCGGGCGAGGAGCCGCTGGTGCCACCGCTCACCGCGCACGGCGCCGATGATCGAGCCGATCAGGGAGCCACCCACCGCGATGCAGAACGTGAGCAGCGCGATACCTCCCCACGCCGAGTCGCCGGTCGGCGCGCCGAGCTCGTCGAGCCGGTCCCGGAGCGCGGCGAGCGCGCCCTCGAGCCCGGCGATCCCGACCGTGCCGGCGATCACCACGGCGCCGACGACGAACACCAGCACCCCCTGGCGCACGCCGCTCCGACGGGCCATGCGCCCGGCTGCGTAACCCCCGAGCGCAAAGGAACCGACCACGACGACCGCCCCTGCGATCCCGGCGATCAGGCCGAGGCGAGTCCATTCGCTCCTCGACATCGTGTCGGTCGTGACGCCGATGACATGAAGGATTGCAGCGGCGACGCCGGCGCCCACGGCGAACGCGCCGATCGCGGTGAGGACGCCGAGGAATACGCTCCGCCACGACACGGTGCCCCATCCGGCCTCGCGGGCCAGCTCGACGCGGTCTTCCCTCCCCTCGATCCACATCTGCCGCTCGTCGGGGTCGTCGATTCGGACGCGGCTGCTCATGATCCCTACGTCTTCCTCCGCCCTCCCGTCGCCCGGAGCGTTCCCTTGCCGCCGGCGAAGAAAACCTGGTCAGGCGGGTCCCGGAGCCGCGACCCGCTCGACGATCACGGGGATGCCGTTCAGCACTGCGTTGCCGGACAGGGGGTCGAAGAGGTCGCCGTCGGCGAGGACGTTGCTGTTCACGCCGGGGTGTCCCGCCGCGACGGAGAGGCCGGCACCGTCCATGCCGTGTCCCCACCCGTGCGGGATGCTCACGACGCCGGGCATGATCGCGTCGGTGACCTCGACCGTCACCGCGACCTCGCCCCGGCGTGACCGCACGCAGGCGGTGCCGCCGCCCGCGAGACCGAGGCGGCCGGCGTCGTCGGGATGCACGTGGAGCGTGCAGCGCTCCTTCCCCTTCACCAGGACGTCGACGTTGTGCATCCACGAGTTGTTCGACCGCAGGTCCCGTCGTCCGACGAGCACCATCTGGCCGTTCCGGGCCCGAGTGAGCGAGTCGCGCAGGCGGGCGACGTCACCGACGACGGGGTCGGGCGCGAGCTCGATCTTCCCGCTGGGCGTGCGGAGCACCTCGGGCACGCGGGGCTGCAACGGGCCCAGGTCGACGCCGTGCGCCGCCGCCTCGAGGACCGCCAGCGACAAGCCGGAGGGGTCGGCACCGAATCCGTCGCCGTACGGACCCGTCCGGAGCATCAGGTCGAGGATGCGCTCGGGACCCCGGCGCGACGACAGCACCTCGAGAAGCTCGTCCGGATCGCGTCCCTCGACGTTGGACCCGGTCCGCTGGACCGCTTTCTGCACCAATCCGGCGACGACAGCATCGTCGAGCGCGGCCGGGTCTGCCGACGCGCCCTGGCCAGCGGCGATGTTGGCGAGTCGAAGCAGGATCTCCGCCTCCGCCATCTCGTCCGGCTCGAGACCGACGACCGGCGGCGAGTAGTTGGCGATGTTTCGAATGGACAGCTGGTAGAACGCGAGGTCGTAGTGCCCGCGCGCGAGCGTGCCCTCGGGCGGCAGGATCACGTTGGCATGACGCGTCGTCTCGTTCCGGTAGATGTCGACGCTCACCATGAACTCGAGCGAGGCGAGCGCGCGATCGAGACGACCGGCGTCCGGAGTCGACAACACCGGGTTCCCGGCCACGGTGATCATCCCCCGTACCTGACCTTCGCCCGGCGTGTCGATCTCCTCGGCGAGGCAGACGACAGGCAGCTCGCCGAACAGCTCTGGCAGCCCGCGCACGCGGGTGTGACGCCGGCCGAACCGGACGCCGCGCCCGAAGCCGGGTGTGCCGCTCGTGTTCGCGCTCCCGGTAGCCGGCTTCGTGAACATCGCGCCACCCGCGCGGTCGAGGTTCCCGGTCAGACAGTTCACGACGTCGACGAGCCAGCTTGCGAGCGTCCCGAACTCCTGAGTGCAGGTGCCGATCCGTGCGTACACCGCGGCACGGTCCGCCGCCGCGAGCTCGCGTGCCGTGCGGCGGATCGTGTTTGCGTCGATACCGCACAGCGGCGCCACCACCTCGGGGGCGAAGTCACGGGCGAGCCGGTCGACCTCGTCCGCACCGACGACAAAGTTCCCCACGTCTCCCATCGACACCAAATGCTCCGCGAACAGCGTGTGCACGATCCCGAAGAGCAGGTGCGCATCGGTGCCAGGCCGGATGAAGAGATGCTCGTCGGCCTCCTCGGCAGTCTTGGAGCGGCGCGGATCGACGACGACGAGCTTCCCTCCGCGCGCCCGCAGCGCTCGGATGCGCCCGGGGTAATCGGGCGCGGTCATGAGGCTCCCGTTCGACGCGAACGGGTTCGCCCCGAGCACGAGCAGATGGTCGGTGCGGTCGATGTCGGGGATCGGGATGGTCAGGGCGGTTCCGAACATGAGGCCGGCCGACACCTGCTTGGGCATCTGGTCGACCGTGCTCGCGGAGTACAAGTTCCCGCTGCTCAGGGCTTGGATCAGCACCCGGTTGTAGAGCTGTCCGGCGAGGTTGTGGACATTGGGATTGCCGATGTACATCGCGACGGCATCGCGGCCGTGACGATCGAGGATCGGCGTCAGTCCCCGCTCCACCTCGGCGAACGCATCGTCCCAGGACACCTCGTTCCACGTCTCGCCGCGCCGGACGAGGGGCCGGCGTAGCCGGTCGGGATCGGCTTCGAGTTGCTTGAGCGCGGTGCCCTTGGGACAGAGAAAGCCGTGGCTGAACACGTCGTCGCGATCGCCGCGCACGAGCGTGATGTCGCGGCCTGCGAGTCGGAGCTCGAGCCCGCACGTGGCCTCGCACAACGGGCAGGTCCGGTGGACGGTTCGGATGTCACCGTTGCCCGCAGTCATGCGACGCGAGGCTAGCCACCCCGGATAGGGTCCGTCCGTGGCCGACCAGTTGTACTTTCGCCAGCTACTCGCGGGCCGCGACTTCGCCCGAGACGACCCGATCGCGCAGCAGATGGTCAACTTCGCGTACTTGATCGGCGACCGCGAGACAGGCGATGCGATGGCGGTCGACCCCGCGTACGGCGTGCACGAGCTGGTCGAGACGGCAGGCGCCGACGGGATGAGGATCACGGGCGCGCTCGTCACCCACTACCACCCCGACCACGTCGGCGGTGACCTTATGGGCTACCGCATCGAGGGCGCCCGCGAGCTGCTCGCGCTGGACGAGGTCGACGCGCCCCTCCACGTGCAGCGGACCGAGGCGCCGTGGGTGCAGCGGGTGACGGGCGCGTCAGACTCCGACCTGGTCCTCCACGACGGCGGGGACGAGGTCCACATCGGCGCCATCCCCGTGCGGCTGGTCCACACGCCGGGCCACACGCCCGGGAGCCAGTGCTTCCTCGTCGACGGCCGTCTCGTCGCCGGCGACACGCTGTTCCTCGAAGGGTGTGGCCGCACCGACCTTCCCGGCGGCGATCCCGAGGCGATGTACGAGAGCATCACGCAGCGGCTCGCTGCAGTTCCTGACGACACCGTGCTCTACCCCGGGCACCTGTACTCGCCCGAGCCGTCGGCCACGATGGGCGACACCCGTCGTCGCAACTATGTGTTCCGCTTCCCGACGCGCGACGCCTGGCTGTCGATGTTCGGGGCATGAGCACGACGAGCACGCGCGTCGCCCGACAAGAAGGCTGACCGTCACCGCATCCCGGAAGATTCAGCTCGGGTCGAACACCACCGGGATCGAGTCCGGGCCCCGGAACGCGAAGCCTTGGATGACCGGCGGCGGAGCATCAGGATCGAGCCGGAGG
>DATFXL010000020.1:0-17055 GCA_035316025.1 Acidimicrobiia bacterium | reverse complement strand
CGATGCTGCTGCTCGCCGCGCTGGTGGGAGCGGTCGTCATCGCCCGGAGGGACTGACCATGGCGCTGAACCAGTACCTCATCCTCAGCGCGTTCCTCTTCTGCACCGGCGTGTACGGCGTGCTCGCCCGGCGCAACGGCGTGCTGGTGCTGCTGTCGGTCGAGCTGATGCTCAACGCCGTCAACATCAACCTCGTCGCGTTCGCCGCGTTCACGAAGAACATCTCGGGCCAGGTGTTTGCCCTGTTCGTCATCACCATCGCCGCCGCCGAGGTCGGCGTCGGCCTGGCGATCGTGCTGCTGATCTACCGCAACATGCACAGCCCGGACCTCGACCGCGTCGACCAGCTCAAGGGCTGAGCCCGCATGCTCTCGAACGCCTGGCTCATCCCGCTGATCCCCGCCGTGGGGTTCGTCGTGATCCTCATGGTCGGGAAGCATCTGCCGCGGAAGGGCTCGGAGGTCGCTATCACGGCGGTGGGCGCGTCGTTCGTGATGGCCTGCATCGTGCTCGTCCAGTGGATCCAGCGGGTCAACGACCACGAGGGAAGCGGCGCTCTCGGCGGCTTCGGTCGCGCCCTGCTGCCGGCGGGCGAGGGCGGGCTCACGGCCGTCGATCACAGCGTCACGTGGTGGCAGAACGGCGCCGTGAGGTTCGGCGTCGGCACCCACCTCGACGGGCTCGCCGTGATGATGCTGTTCATGGTCACGTTCGTGTCGCTCATCGTCCACGTGTACTCGACGGCGTACATGGAGGGCGACCGTCGGTACACGCACTACTTCGCGCTGCTCAACCTCTTCACGGCCTCGATGCTGTTGTTGGTAGTGGCCGACAACACGCTCGAGCTCCTCATCGGTTGGGAGCTCGTCGGGTTCTGCTCGTTCGCACTCATCGGCCACTGGTGGGAGGAGAAGCCCAACTCCGACGCGGCGGTGAAGGCGTTCCTCACGACGCGCGTGGGCGACGTCGGCCTGATGATCGGGATCATCGTGCTGTTCTTCGCCGCCGGTTCGTTCGACATCGCGACGATCAACGCCAAGACCCTCGGCGGCGACATCAGCCACACGCTGCTGCTGGTGAGCGCGTCGTGCCTGCTCATCGGCATCATCGGGAAGAGCGGCCAGTTCCCGTTGCACACGTGGCTACCGGACGCGATGGCCGGCCCGACGCCAGTGTCCGCGCTCATCCACGCCGCCACCATGGTGGTCGCCGGCGTCTACCTCGGCGCCCGCCTGTACCCGGTCTTCTTCCGCGGCTTCTCGATCGGCAACGGCGGACTGAACGCGATGGCGCTCATCGGCGGCATCACGATCATCATCGGAGCGGTGCTCGCCTTCGTCCAACGCGACATCAAGAAGGTGCTCGCGTACTCGACGATCAGCCAGCTCGGGTACATGGTCATGGCCCTCGGCGTCGGCGCGTGGGTGGCGGCCGTCTTCCACCTGTTCACCCACGCGTTCTTCAAGGCGCTGCTCTTCCTCGGGGCGGGCTCCGTGAGCCATTCGGGCTCGCACCACAGCTTCGACATGAAGAGCGACATGGGCGGGCTGCGCAGGTACATGCCGGTGACGTTCGTGACGTTCGTCATCGGGAGCCTCGCGCTCGCCGGCATCTTCCCGCTGGCCGGGTTCTGGTCGAAGGACGAGATCCTGGTGACCGCCGGGGACGCAGGGTTCACCGGGTTCCTGGTCGTCGGCCTGATCGGCGCCTTCCTCACCGCCGCGTACATGACCCGGTGCGTCTACCTGACGTTCTTCGGGGAGTTCCGCGGCCATGGTGAGCCCCACGAGTCGCCTCCGACGCTGACCGTGCCGCTCGTCGTGCTGTCCGTCATGTCGGTCGCGGCCGGGTTCATCAACGCCGAGGCGTTCGGCATCGAGAACTTCCGCGACTGGTTCGAAGGTGCCGTCGCGCTGCCGACGCTGAGACATCCCTCGTTCAACAGCATCATGGCGGTCGTCTCCGTGACCGTCGCCGTGATCGGGATCGGCATCGCCGCCTACCTGTGGTTCCAACGGGAGGAGCTGGGGCCGTTCCGCAACCTCACGCAGCGGAACGCGGCCGCCCGGGCTGGCTACCGGTTCCTGGAGAACAAGTACTACCTGGACGACCTGTACGAGAACGTCATCGTGGGCGGGATCAAGGGCCCGGTCGCCCGAGCCAGCCACTGGGTCGACCAGCACGTGATCGACGCGGTGGTCAACGCCATCGGCCGCGGCACGGCCGCCGCGGCGCGCGAGACGTACGACGTCATCGACCAGAAGGTGGTCGACGGCGCGGTGAACGGACTGGCCGAGACCACCGGCGAGACGGGTGGTCTGCTCCGCTACATCCAGTCGGGACGCGTGCAGCGGTACGCGCTCACGCTCTTCGCGGCGGTCGGGGCGCTCAGCCTGGCGCTCTGGCTCGTCTACTAGTCGCCTACTAGCAGGAGAGGAACGTGGACTGGTTCGACTCGTGGGCGGTGACGCTGGCGGTCTTCCTCCCCGCGGCGGGGATGGTGATCGTGCTCGCCATCCCGAAGACGCAGGAACGGTTGCTGAAGCTCACGACGCTGGCGACGACGCTGGCGACGCTGGCCGTCGGCGTGGCCATGCTGGCGCGCTTCGACTACGACCGGACCGGCGCGCTCCAGTTCCAGGTCAACAAGTCGTGGATCGACGTCATCCACAGCCGGTACCACATGGGCGTCGACGGCATCTCGCTGCCGTTGCTCCTCATGACGATGCTCATCACAGTGATGTGCGTCATCTACACGTGGGACCACTTCCCCGACCCGCGCACGCCGAAGGCGTTCCTCGCGCTCATCCTGCTCCTCGAGACGGGCATGAACGGCACGTTCTGTGCCCAGGATCTCATCCTCTTCTTCATCTTCTTCGAGCTCGTCCTGCTGCCCATGTTCTTCATGATCGGCGTCTGGGGAGGCCCGAACCGGGAGTACGCCTCGATCAAGTTCTTCCTGTTCACGCTGTTCGGGTCGGCGCTCATGCTCCTGAGCTTCCTGGCCCTGTTCTTCCTCTCCAGCCCGCAGACGTTCGACATCCCGCGGCTGGCGCACCAGGGCGGCATGGGGCTCGTGGCGAGCACGCAGAACCTGATCTTCGCGGGCATGTTCCTCGGCTTCGCGATCAAGGTGCCGATGTTCCCGTTCCATACGTGGCTCCCCGATGCGCACACCGAGGCACCGACGGTCGGTTCGGTGCTGCTGGCCGCGGTCCTCCTGAAGCTCGGCGCGTACGGGTTCATCCGGATCGCGCTGCCGATCTTGCCGCAGGCGGCCCACGACTGGGCGCCGTGGATCGGACTGCTCGCCGTGATCGGGATCATCTACGGCGCGCTGTGCTGCCTCGCGCAACGCGACATGAAACGGCTCATCGCGTTCTCGTCGGTGGCGCACATGGGCTTCATCATGCTGGGCATCGCCACGCTGACGAACTTCGGCATCAACGCCGCCATCTTCGGCATGGTCGCCCACGGCCTCATCACCGGCATGCTGTTCTTCCTGGCCGGGTCGGTGCAGGAGCGCTACGAGACCCGCGAGATCAGCCGGCTCGGCGGGCTCCTCGTCCAGGCGCCGAGACTCGGGTGGATCCTCGGCTTCTGCGCCATGGCCTCGCTGGGACTGCCGGGGCTGGCCGGGTTCTGGGGCGAGTTCCCGGCGATCCTGTCCGCCTACGACCCGGCCGCCGGCATCTCGCAGATCACATTCCGGGTGTACATGGTCGTCGCTGCCGTCGGCACGGTGCTCGCCGCCGGGTACCTGCTGTGGATGTTCCAGCGCGTCGCGTTCGGCAAGGTGAAGGCCGAGTTCGAGCATGCCCACGTGCACGATGTGCACTGGGCCGAGTGGCTCGCGTGGACGCCACTGCTCCTGGGCATCGTGGTGCTCGGCATCTACCCGAACCTCATCTTCCGCATCACCGACGGCGCCGTCACCGTCCTGTCGCACGGCGTGGCGAGGGCGGCCGGGTGACGTACGCTCCGACGCCTGCGGCGGTCGTGAGCCCGGTTTTCGACTACCACGCGCTCGCGCCCGAGCTGATCCTCACGGCGACGATCGTCGCCGTGCTCGTCGCCGATTTCTTCTTCGGCGAGCGCGAGCGGTTCCAGACGTCGCGCATCGCGACGGTCGGCGTGCTGGCCTCGCTGGTGCCGATCCTCACGCTGGCCGCCGACGGGACGACCCGCACGATGTTCGGCGGCGCGTACGTCGTCGACGACTACGCCCTCGCGCTGAAGGGCTTCTTCCTGCTCGTCGCGTACATCACGCTGCTCGTGTCGGTCGACTACATCGGCGAGGGCGACTACTACCAGGGCGAGTACTACTTCCTCTTGCTCAGCTCGGTGCTCGGCCTGGTCGTGATGGCGTCCGCCCGCGACCTGATCTCGATCTTCGTGGCGCTGGAGCTGATCTCGGTGCCGACGTACGTGCTGGCGGGCTGGCGGAAGCACGACACGAAGTCGAACGAGGCGGCGATCAAGTACTACCTCTTCGGTGTGCTGTCGTCGGCCGTGATGCTGTACGGCATGTCGTTCATCTTCGGGCTGTCCGGGTCGACGTTGTTGAGCAAGATCGGCCAGTACGCGGCGCGACCCGACCTACCGCCACTGTTCGCGGTGGCGATCTTCCTCACCCTCGTCGGGTTCGCGTTCAAGATCAGTGCGGTGCCGTTCCACTTCTGGGCTCCCGACACCTACGAGGGCGCGCCGACGCCGGTGACAGCGTTCCTGTCGGTCGCGTCGAAGGCGGGCGGCTTCGTCGCCATTCTCAGTCTCGTGTACTTCGGCTTCTTCGGCAGTCAGCAGGCGTGGCAGCCGGTGCTGTGGGCGCTGGCGGCGGCGTCGATGACGCTCGGGAACCTCACCGCCCTGCGCCAGACCAACATCGTCCGTCTGCTGGCGTACTCGTCGATCGCGCAGGGGGGTTTCATCCTCGCTCCACTGGCGGTCGCCGCCGACGGCAACGCGGCCCGCTCCGCGTTCGAAGCCGTGGTGATCTATCTGCTCATCTACGGCGCGATGAACCTGGGCGCGTTCGCGGTCGTGATCGCCGTCGCCCGCCGCACCCGGTCGGGCGAGATCGCCTCGTACTCCGGGCTCGGGCAGACGGCCCCCGTGCTGGCCCTCTTGATGTCGGCGTTCCTCTTCGCACTGGCGGGGATCCCGCCGCTGGCGGGCTGGTTCGCCAAGTTCGTGATGTTCCGCGCCATCTTCAACGCCGGCACACCCGCCGCGTACACGCTCGGCGTCATCGCGGCGGTGAACTCGGTGATCGCACTCTTCTACTACGCGGCTGTGGCGCGGCGAATGTGGTTCCGCGATCCGTCCGAGGCCGGCGTCGAGCCCGTGCCGGCGCGGACGCCCCCCGCGCTCGGCATCGCGCTGGGAATCTCGGCCGCCGTCGTCGTCGTGATCGGGATCTATCCGCAGCTGTTCGCCCGCATCGGCGAAGTCGCCTTCCCGGGTTGACGGCCGCGGACGGGTTTTCGCGTCGCCGCCCCCGCCCGCATGCCGCAGCAGCGACGCCAAAATGACGGACCGATGGCTGATCTCCCCGAACGGATCGCGGAGCGCATCCGACGTGAGGGGCCGGTTCCGTTCGACCGGTACGTCGACGCCGCGCTCTACGACGAGGACGGCGGCTTCTTCGCCCTCGGCGGTGGCGCCGGACGCGCCGGGCGCGACTTCGTCACAAGCCCCGAGGTCGGTGCGTTGTTCGGCGCCCTCGTGGCGCGGTTCCTGGACCGAGCGTGGCTCGAGCTGGGGCGACCCGATCCCTTCGTCGTCGTCGACGCCGGCGCCGGTCGGGGACGCCTCGCCGCCGACGTCCTCCGAGCCCGGCCGGAGTCTGTGCGGGCCCTCCGCTACGTGCTCGTGGAGCGCTCCGCCACCTTGCGCGTCGCCCAGCGCGACCTGCTGACCCTGGAGCCCGCCGACCGGGCGCTCGGTCCCGCGGTTCGCGACGAGCCTGACGAGGCTCCCCGGCCCGTCGAGGGGATCGGGCCGATCGTCACCTCACTTCCGGAGCTCCCGGCGCTCGAGCTCCACACCGGCGCCGTCGTCGCCAACGAGCTGCTGGACAACCTGCCCTTCCGCATCGTCGAGCGCGTCAATGGCACCTGGAACGAGGTGCGCGTCGGGAGCGGCGACCGCGACCTCGTCGAGGTCGTCGTGCCCGCCTCACCCGAGGTCGCCGCGGCTGCCGACGACGTGGCGGCAGGGGCCGCGATCCCGGAACGAGCTCGGCTGCCCGTCCCGACGGCCACCGTCGACTGGCTCGTCGAGTGCAGCCATGTGTTGCGCCGCGGGTACCTCGTGGTCCTGGACTACGCGGACTCCGCCGCCGCCCTGGCCGCCCGCCCGCAAGACGACTGGCTTCGCACGTACCGCGCCCACCAGCGCGGCGGCTCCCCCTTCGACACCCCCGGGGCCCAGGACGTCACCGCCACCGTGCCCGCCGAGCACCTGATCACCCACGCGACGCGGGCGGGCTTCCGACTCGTGGAGCGCACCACCCAGGCCGAGTGGCTGGCGGGACTCGGCATCGAGGACCTGGTCGACGACGCCCGCGGGCTGTGGCGCGAACGCGCCGCCGTCGGTGATCTCGAGGCGCTCGCCGCTCGCAGCCGGGTGACCGAGGCGGCCGCGCTCACCGACCCGGGCGGCCTCGGCGCCCACTCCGTCTTCGTGTTCGCGAAGGGTTAGGCCCCCGCCGGAACCAGGCGCCACCGGCCGGCTTCGTCGGGGACCACCGTGCCCGCGCCGGGCGCGGCCCACAGCGGGCCGATGACGAGCGTGTGCTCGACGGCGGCCCGATCGAGGAGCGCACGCCGGGTCCTGGCCGCGGCCTCGATGTCCTCGTCGAGGCCGGCCCGAGGTTGGGGTGCGAAGACCTGCGCCGGGTGGAGGAACAGGTGGCCGACGACAACGGCGTCATCACCCTCCGATCCGATGCGCACGAACCGGTGGCCGGCCGAGTGGCCCGGCGCCGGCTCCGTCGCGACCTCGCCCGCGACCGGCCCGCCGGCGGTGTCGACCATGCCCTCGTCCACCAGCACCTCGTACGCCTCCGCGCCCGGGAACCGCCCCGCCTGCAGGGCCGCGATCTCCTCCGGTGCGATCACGTAGCGGGCGTTCGGGAACGCGGGCACCTCGCCCCTCCCGGTCGGGCGGGTGTTGCCGCCGACGCCGTCGATGTGGGTGTCCACGACGAAGTCGACGGACTCCGGCGGGAACCCCGCGTCGGAGAGGCCCCCGAGCAGTCGTTCGACGCGATCCATCGCGTCGGGCGTCGTACGGTCGGGGTCGTCGGACGCGAGCCACGGGTCCACGATCACGCGGGCACCCGGCGTGTCGAGGGCGATCGCGGACGAGCCGACGCGCAGGTCGAACGCGTCAGTGACGAACAACGGCGACAGCCACGACGCCTGCGAACGGAGCGTCGCGGTCGTGGCCTCGTCCTGCGGCACCACGAGCTCGTAGCTCTCGTCGGCGACCCGTGCGATCGTCGTGTCACCGACCCGCCACCGCTGCACGCGCGCAACCTACTGCCGGCGCGCGGCGGGGGGAGCGCCGCGCGCCGGATCTCGCTGCACCTCAGCTGGGCTCTTGGAGGATGCCGATGCGGTGGCCCTCGGGGTCCGTGACCATCGCGATCGTCGGCCCGTCCGGTGCCGTCGGCGTCGGGGGCTGGACGACCTTGGCGCCCAGCTTCTCGGCCTGCCGCAGCCGGGCCTCGAGGTCGGGGACCTGCACGTAGAACGACACGTACTCGGTGTCGCCGCCGGCGAAGACCCCGCCCGGGATCCCGCCGTCGCCGCCGGTGTCGACCATGCCGTAGCCGGTCGGGTTGTCGGCGTCGACCTTCCAGTGAAAGAGCTCGGTGTAGAACTTCGAAAGGGTGTCGAAGTCGCGCCCGGCGACCTCGAACCACACCACCGGTGCACCCATCTCGCTTCCTCCTCGTTCTGGCTCGTTCTGGCTCGTTCGGGCTCGTTTTCGTCTGTCGGTGATCGTTGCTCTGGGGACATGATGCGGTCGGTGGGCGACAGCCCCCTGTCGGGGTTTGCCGCCGCAAGGCGTGACGTTGGTCGCAGATAGCCTGAGCCGGGCCGTCGGCGACGAAGGGGGAGCAATGCCGGAAGCCACCATCGAAGCGCTGCTCGCGGAGGGCCGGACGTTCCCGCCGCCGCCCGAGTTCAAGAAGACGGCCCACATCACCGACGCCGAGATCTACGACGAAGCGGAACGGGACTTCGAGGGCTTCTGGGCCCGGCAGGCCGCCGACCTCCTCGACTGGAGCGACGAGTGGCACACGATCCTGGAGTGGGACCTGCCGTTCGCGAAGTGGTTCGTCGGCGGGAAGCTCAACGTGAGCGTCAACTGCCTCGACCGCCACGTTGCCGCCGGGCATGGCGAGCAGATCGCGTACCACTGGGAGGGCGAGCCGGGCGACATCCGCACGATCACCTACGCCCAGCTGCTCGAGGAGGTCCAGCGCGTCTCGAACGCGCTCAAGTCACTCGGCATCGAGAAGGGCGACCGGGTCAACATCTATCTCGGAATGGTCCCGGAGCTGCCGATCGCGATGCTCGCCTGCGCGCGCATCGGCGCCCCCCACTCGGTGGTCTTCGGTGGCTTCTCGGCCGAGTCGTTGCGCGACCGCATCAACGACGCCGAGGCCCGCCTGCTCATCACCGCCGACGGCGCCTGGCGCCGGGGTCAGATCGTGCCGCTCAAGCACAGCGCCGACACCGCCATGGCCGAGACCCCGTCGATCGAACGCTGCCTCGTCGTGCGCCGCACCGGCCAGGACGTCCCGATGCAAGAGGGCCGCGACCTCTGGTGGGACGACCTGGTCCCAGGCCAGTCCGCCGACTGCCCGGCCGAGCCCATGGACTCGGAGGATCTCCTCTATCTCCTCTACACGAGCGGAACCACGGCCAAGCCCAAGGGGATCATGCACACCACCGGCGGGTACCTCACCCAGGTCGCGTGGACGCACAAGTACGTCTTCGACATCAAGCCCGAGTCGGACGTCTATTGGTGCGCGGCCGATGTCGGCTGGGTCACCGGCCACTCGTACATCGTCTACGGCCCCCTGGTGAACTGCACGACGAGCGTGATGTACGAGGGCACGCCCGACTACCCCGACAAGGACCGGCTGTGGTCGATCGTCGAGCGCTACGGCGTCACGATCCTTTACACGGCGCCCACCGCCATCCGCACCTTCATGAAGTGGGGCAGGGAGTACCCCGACAAGCACGACATGTCGTCGCTCCGCCTGCTCGGCACGGTCGGTGAACCCATCAACCCCGAAGCGTGGGTCTGGTACTGGCAGACCATCGGCGGGGGTCGGTGCCCGGTGGTCGACACGTGGTGGCAGACCGAGACCGGCGCCATCCTCGTCAGCCCGCTGCCGGGCGCCACGACGCTGAAGCCCGGGAGCGCGACGTTCGCGCTGCCCGCGGTCGGGTCCGACGTCGTCGACGACCACGGCGACTCCGTCCCGGTCCCGGGCGGCGGCTACCTCGTGCTCACGCGTCCGTGGCCATCGATGCTGCGCGGCATCTGGGGCGATCCCGATCGCTACCGCGACACGTATTGGAGTCGCTTCCCCGGGAAGTACTTCGCCGGCGACGGCGCCAAGCGGGACGACGAGGGCTACTACTGGCTCCTCGGTCGGGTCGACGACATCATGCTCGTGAGCGGGCACAACATCTCCACCGCCGAGGTCGAGCACGCGCTCGTCGGCAACACGATGGTCGCCGAGGCAGCCGTCATCGGGCGGACCGATCCGACCACCGGCCAGTCCATCAGCGCCTTCGTGATCCTGCGAGGCGGCTACGAGCCGAGCGACGAGCGCGCCGCCGAGCTGCGCGAGCACGTGTCCGACACGATCGGACCGATCGCACGGCCGAAGTCGGTGCTGTTCACGGAGGAGCTGCCGAAGACCCGCTCGGGCAAGATCATGCGCCGACTGCTCCGCAACGTGGCCGAGGACGAGCAGCTCGGCGACACGACCACACTCGCCGACCCGAGCGTCGTCGAGGGGATCAAAGACCGCTACCTCGCGACCCAGGGCGCCGGCGACGACGAGTGAGCCGCCCCGCTCCGGAGCACTGGACCTGGCGGGACGGCCCGGTCCCGGCTGGTGCGGCCGTGGTCGTCGACCTCGACGGAGTGCTCTCCGACGCCGCCAGCCGGCAGCACTATCTCGAGGCGCCCCGGCGGGACTGGCGCGCGTTCTTCGACGCCTGTGGTGACGACCCCGTCATCGAGGAGGTCAAGGTCCTCCTCGACCTGCTCGACCCCGCGCTGGCGATCATCCTGCTCACGGCGCGACCGGAACGCGTCCACCACCTGACCGAGGCCTGGCTGCACCGGTACCAGATCCGGTGGGACGTGCTCGTGATGCGGCCCTGGGGCGACTACGAGGTGTCGCGCGACTTCAAGCGCTTCTCGGTCGCGGAGTTCCGCGGTTACGGCTTCGATCTCCGCCTCGCGATCGAGGACGACCGCCGGAACGTCGAGATGTTCCGCTCCGAGGGCATCCCCTGCATCTACCTCCACTCCGGCTACTACGACTGAGACCGTCCAGTGGTCGCGGCGACGTTTCTCGCGCTCGGCTCCGCCACCCTGCACGCGGCGTGGAACCTGCTCGTCAAGACGAGCTCCGACCGCCTGATCGCGGCGTGGGGGCTGTACGTCACGGGCGGCATCCTCTTCCTCCCCGTGCTCCTCGTGGTCGAGCCGCCCGGCGCCGATGCCCTCGCGTTCCTCGCCGCGTCGAGCGTCGTGCACGTCGTCTACGTGGTGGCCCTCACCCGCGCCTACCAGCACGGCGACTTCTCCTTCGCGTACCCCCTGTCCCGGGGCGGGGGCGCGCTCTTCGCGGCCATCGGCGGCGTGCTCTTCCTCGCCGACACGCTCTCCGGCCTGGCCTGGCTCGCCATCGCCGTCGTCGTCGGCGGGCTCGCCTCACTCGTGCGGCCGGGCGTGTCGAGGATGGCCCTCCTCTGGGCGGGCCTGACGGCCGCAATGATCGGCCTGTACACGACCCTCGACGCCGCCGGCGCCCGCCGCTCCAGCGGCTTCGGCTACGGCGTGGCGCTCGTGCTGGGCGCCGGGCTCCTGCTCACCGGCGCCATCGTCGCCTCGGGCCGGGCGGCCCGGCTGCGCCCCGCCCTCCACCAGGAACTGCCCCGCTTCGTGGTCGGCGGGGTGTGCTCGACTCTGGCCTACTCCATGGTCCTGGCCGGGACCCGGCTGGCGCCCGTGGGCTACGTGGCCGCCCTGCGCGAGTCCTCGGTGATCCTGGGCGCGGGCGCGGGCTGGCTGTTCCTGCACGAGCGCCTGGGCCGGGCCCGGCTCGTCTCGGCGCTGGTGGTTACGGCCGGCCTGGTGTTGCTCATCGCCTGGCAGTAGCCGCGCCCGGAGCCCCGGGCAGAACTCTTACGATGCGAGGGAACGCCCGTCCCAGCCCGGGCGTTGCACCGACTGAGGTGATGTGAGAATGCGCACCGCATTCACGAATACGTTCAAGACCTTCATCCTGCTGGCCTTCCTCGGTGCCGTGTTCATCGGCATCGGTGCCATCTTCGGCACCGGCGGCCTGATCATCGGCGCCGCGCTGGGCCTCCTGTTCGTCGGCGGCACGTACTGGTTCAGCGACAAGATCGCCGTCGCCGCCGCCCGGGCGAAGCCCGTCACCCGAGACGAGGCTCCTCGCCTCTACGAGATCGTCGGCGACCTCGCCCGTCGCGACGGCCTGCCGATGCCCCGGCTGTACGTCTCGCCCGAGGCGCAGCCCAACGCCTTCGCGACCGGCCGCGGCCCCAAGAAGGCCGTGGTCTGCGTCACCCAGGGCATCCTCCAGGTCCTCGACGACGACGAGCTGCGCGGCGTCCTCGCCCACGAGCTGTCGCACGTCAAGAACCGCGACGTCCTGATCGGCTCGGTCGCAGCTGCCGTCGCCCTGGCCATCACGTTCGTCGCCCGGATCGCGATGTTCAGTGCCATCTTCGGCGGCGGCGACAGCGAGGGCGGCGGCAACGCCATCGGCCTGCTCGCCATGGCGATCCTCGCCCCGATCGCGGCCGGCCTCCTGCAGATGGCCCTCTCCCGCTCGCGGGAGTACCAGGCCGACGCGTCGGGGGCGCACCTGATCGGCGACGGGGAGCCGCTGGCCCGAGCGCTGCAGAAGATCGAGGCGGCGGCCAAGCGGACCCCGATGAACGTGAACCCGGCCGAGGCCACCGCGTACATCGTCAACCCGCTCACGGGGCGCAAGGTCAACTTCGCCAACCTCTTCTCGACGCACCCGCCCACGGAGGAGCGCATCGCCCGCCTCCGCAACTTCGACCGCACGCACGCCTGACAGTCCCACCCGCACCACCGACGGCCGGCTCTGCCCACCCCAGAGCCGGCCGGTCCGCGTTCAACGTCCGAAGGGAGCGGTCGTCGGTGCGCGGGCGGCCGCGGTCACGTTCCTCGTCGCGATGGCGAGGGCGATGCGCTCAGTCGCGGAAGTTCGTGAACTGGAGGGGGATGCCGAAGTCCGCGTCGCGGAGCTGGGCGATGGCGGTCTGGAGGTCGTCCTTCTTCTTGCCGTTCACGCGGAGCTGCTGGCCCTGGACTTGGTGGGAGACGCCCTTGAGGCCGAGGCCCTTGATGAACTTGCCGATCTCGCGGGCCTTGGCGTCGGAGATGCCGACGTTCAGGGTCGCGGTCTGGCGCGCGGTGCCCTTGGCGGCGTCCTCGACCTTGCCGTAGTCGAGTGCCTTCAGTGACACCTTGCGGCGCACGAGCTTCTCCTCGAGCACCTGCGTGAGGGCGCGGAGGCGGTCCTCGCTCGCGGAGTGCAGCTCGATCGACCTGTCGCCGAGGTCGATCGAGCTGTTGGTGTTCTTGAAGTCGTAGCGGGTCGCGATCTCGCGCCGCGCTTGGTCGACGGCGTTGCGGACCTCTTGGCGATCGACTTCGGAGACGACGTCGAACGTCGGCATGGCACTCCCGGGGGCGGTTCGGCGCGGCTGGTATCGTACGCGCCCCGGGTCGGTACCCGAGTGGCCAAAGGGGGCAGTCTGTAAAACTGCTGCGAAAGCTACGCTGGTTCGAATCCAGCCCGGCCCACTCGTGCGCCCGGCGTGCAGGTCCGCCTCGACGGCGGACCGCTTCGCGCCTGGCCGCAATCCGGATCTCCGCCCCCGACGTATCCCTGGTCAGCGGCGGAGCACGGAACGCAGTTCCGTCGGAGCCGGATCCGAACGATACTGATGGGTCGTATGGCCCTTCCCCGGGTGGTGGGACGCAGAGCGAAGCGCGGTGGGGCCGCGGCGTTCCTCTGCGCGGCGGCGCTGGTGGTGGCGTCGTGCACGGGTTCGGGCTACCACTACGTCAAGAACTCGACCAACGACGGGTCGGGCACGTACTTCAAGGTGCCCGAGGGCTGGAAGATCTACGACGAGAACGAGTTCGTGAAGTCGCGCCACCTGTCGCCGACCCAGGCCAAGGACGCCAAGGCGAGCGGGTGGGCGGTGGCTTTCGACGGCAACCCGAGGCCGACGCTGAAGCATTACGAGAGCGTGGCACCGAAGGATCCGTTCGGCATCGCCGAGGTGCGAACGCTTGGCCGGCAGGAACGGGACGAGTTCTCGCTGATGGCGATGCGCAACTACTTCGTGCCCGTCGACGACCTCGCCCAGAGCGGGGTCGACATCACGCCGCTCCGGCTCGACGAGTTCACCCGCGACGCCGGCTTCCACGGCCAGCGGTTCACGTTCGAGTTCACGATTCCCTCCAGCAACGAGTCGGTGACGGTCGACCAGGTCGCAATCGTCGATCCGAGCACGAAGGAGATCCACTTCCTGGCCATCACCTGTAGCGCCCGGTGCTACGAACGCGAGAAGGACACGATCAACACGGTCATGGATTCCTGGACCGTGAAGGAACGGTGAGATGACCCCGACCACCCCGACCACAGGCCCGCAGTTCACGAGCCGCCCCCGGGACGACGACCGTCCGACGCGCAAGCCGCTGGCGCTGTGGGATCGCGTCAAGTACCTGCTGCTCCTCGCTGCGCTGTTCGGGTTCTTCGTCTGGGCGGACATGGCGGACAACCCGCTGCTGCCGTTCGTCGATGCCGTCGAGGACGAGGTGAGGTCCAAGTGGTGGATCCTCCTGCTCGCCGGGATCGAGGTGGTGCGTCAGGTCCACTACCTCATCAGCGAGCACTGGGCCGCCTACCACCGGTTCTGGACCACCAAGGTGTTCGGCGGGTTCAACCGACGCTCGGCCCGCATGAGCGACTGGACCCGCTACCGCATCGCGCGGCTGCTGAAGGTCATCCTCTTCCTCGTCATCCTGTCGATCGTCCTCGGCGCGATCTTCGACACGTCGCCGGCCCTGGCGCTGGTCGAGCTGCCCAGGCGGCTCATCGACGCGCTGCCGTTCGTCTTCCAGCTGATGTTCGGCGCGCTGTTCATCATCATCGAGTTCGGCGCGCTGTTCTGGCTGCTGACCCGGGGCGGCGTCGACGTCTACTACCCGGACGACATCAAGACGCGGTTCTCGGACGTCTGGGGGCAGGACAGCGTCCTCTCCCGGGTCAAGGAGAACATGGTGTTCCTCGAGGACCCGGAGGCGATCGAGGAGAAGGGCGGCTACGTCCCCGGCGGGATCCTCCTGTGGGGACCACCCGGCACCGGAAAGACGCTGATGGCCGAGGCGGTCGCGGGCGAGACGGGCAAGCCGTACGTCTTCGTCGACCCGGGTGCGTTCATCAACATGTTCTTCGGGATCGGCGTCCTGAAAGTCAAGAGCCTCTTCCGGAAGTTGCGTCGCCTCGCCCTGCGCTACGGCGGCGTGATCGTGTTCTTCGACGAGGCGGACTCGCTCGGCAATCGCGGTCAGCTGATGCCCGGTCCTTGGGGCGGTCAGCCGGGCAAGACGGAGCCGCCGGGCCCGTGGTCGAGCACCCCCTCGTGCAACTGCCTGTCGTACCTCTCGGAGCCCTCTGCCTCGCTGGTCATGCGGAGCGGCCTCGGCACCGCAGTCGACGACGCGCCGCGTCGCCGGCGCGATCGACAGTTCATGCCGATGGGGATGGGCGGCGGCGGGGGCGGGATGGGCACTCTGCAGGCGCTGCTCACCGAGCTCTCCGGGCTGAAGAAGCCCCGCGGGTTCCTGAACCGCCAGGTGCGCCGTGCCCTCGGGATGCGCCCCAAGCCGCCGCCGAAGTACCGGATCCTCGTGATGATGGCGACGAACATGCCGCAGGCGCTGGACGAGGCGCTGCTACGGCCGGGACGCATCGACCGCATCTACAAGGTCGGATACCCGTCGAAGGCGGGGAGGGTACGCACCTACCAGGGGTACTTCGACAAGGTGTCGCACGAGCTGACGCCGGACGACATGGACAAGCTCGCCACGATCACCCCGTACGCCACGGGGGCCACGATCAAGGACGTCGTGAACGAGGCGCTGATCGTCGCCATCCGCAACGGGCGCGAGGTGATCACGTGGCGCGACGTCGTACAGGCCAAGCAGCTGAAGGACCTCGGCCCGCCCGAGGACGTCGAGTACATCGAGCGCGAGCGGCACGCCACGGCGCTGCACGAGGCGTGCCACGCAGTGGTTGCCTACCGCGCCCGCCACCACCTCGTGATCGACATCGCGACGATCGAGAAGGGCGGGACGTACCTGGGCATGGTCAGCTCGATCAAGCCCGACGACTTGTTCACGCAATGGCGTTCCGAGTACGAGGCCGACGTCATGGTGAGCCTCGCGTCGCTCGCGGGCGAGAAGATGTTCTTCGACGGCGACAGCTCCTCCGGCGTGTCGTCCGACCTCGAGAGCGCGACCCGCATCACCACCTTCATGGAGGGCTACTGGGGCATGGGGTCGACCGTGTCGTCGCACGGCGTGACGCACCAGGTGGGCATCGCCGGCGGGGGCCGTCCCGGCGAGCAGAAGGAGAAGGACCTGCTGAAGAGCGGCCTGGGCGAGCGCATCGAAGAGAACCTCGAGTCGATCCTGCGTCGCACCGAGGTATTGCTCGCCGACAACCGGCTGGAGGTGCTTGCCGTCACGCACGCCCTGGAGACGAACAAGACCCTGACCGGCGACGACATCCAGGCGATCGTCGACGGCACGCCCGGTCCCCTCGTGGACGGCACCGAGTACCACACGCCGGAGTTCGCCGAGCAGGCGCAGGAGTACCACGAGCGCGTGGTCATCGCCCACAAGGAGCATGCGTCGGTCGACGTCCCGATGCCGACCCTGAACGGCCAGCGCGGGCCCGACTTCGTCGCCGTCGAGTTCCCCGAGCAGCTGCAGGGCGACGGTCGATCCACCGGAGACGACAGCTAGAGCATTCGTTGCATCTCGATCACGTCGAGCCAGCGGCCGAACTTGCGACCCACCTCCCGCTCGGTGCCGACGAGCTCGAAGCCGCACGCCCGGTGCAGGGCGATCGACGCCTCGTGGTTCCCCACGATGCGGGCCATCACCGAGTGGAAGCCGTGCTCGCGCGCCAGCCGGAGGAGCTCGCCGAGCAGGAGGCGGCCGATGCCCTGGCCCTGCCGCTCGCGGCGCACGTAGACCGAGTCCTCGACCGCCGTCGAGTACGCGGGCCGGTCCCGGAACGGCGACAGCGATCCGAAGCCGACGACCTCGCCGGCCGCGTCGGTGGCGACGACCGCCGGGTGCGCCCCCGAGTGCTCGGCGATCCAGTCGACCTGCTGGTCGAGCGTGCGGGGAACCAGATCGAAGGTGGCCGTCGACTCGGCGACTTCGAGGTTGTAGACGGCCCGGATAGCCCCGGCGTCGCGCCGCTCGGCGAGGCGAACCGTGAAGCCCACGCAGACGGACGCTATCGCAGCGTTCGCGCGGCGAAGCGGTTGCTATCCTTCAAGGCTCCGCCCCCTTAGCTCAGTCGGCAGAGCACTTCCATGGTAAGGAAGGGGTCTACGGTTCGAGTCCGTAAGGGGGCTCGGCGGTGTAGCTCAGTTGGCAGAGCACGCGGCTCATAATCGCGGCGTCGCGGGTTCGAGTC
>DATFXL010000019.1:0-22288 GCA_035316025.1 Acidimicrobiia bacterium | reverse complement strand
TCTTCGGCGTTCGCGTATCAGTCATCCCGCGCAAAGTGTAGGGGGCACCCGCCGATCACCGATGGGAGATGGTGAGGGATCGACCCCCTCAGGCGTCAGTGCCACGAGTTCAAGGCGGGCCGAGCACGCAGGCGCCGGCCCACCACACGCGCTTGCGCTGGCCGTTGCGGGTGGGCGCGAGCCGCAACGCGCAGTACCGCGTGGGCAGGCCGGCGGCCGGTACCAGGTACACCAGGTTCTCTGAGTGCGAGTAGACGCCGAACACATCGATTTCGCCCACGTACTCCCGCGGCAGGTTCCTTGTGTTACTACACGTGCGGAAGATCACGACGTCGCCGACGAGACGGGAGGTCTTGCACTGCACGCGCACCAACGTGCCGTCGTCCGCATAGATCAAGTCGACGCGGCTGTTCACACCGAAGGCCGGCAGGAACACCGGCTTGCCTACTCGGACGAGGGCGCTGGCGACTGCCGCCTCCGCGCGTGCGCCTATCTCGGTCGGCGTCGCCACAGTCATGGCGTGATCGTACGAGCGGGGTATGACAGTTGCGATAACCTCTTTACTTCTCGGGGCTGTAGCTCAGTTGGTAGAGCGCCACGATGGCATCGTGGAAGTCGCGCGTTCGAGTCGCGTCAGCTCCACGGCGCAGGGTGACGACGACACGCATCGGCGCATTCCGCCAGCCGCCGGATCGGAGATCCGCGGCTCGCGTGGTCCTCATTCAGGCAGGGAGCACCGCACCCCGTCCGTAGACTGACCTCCGCATGATCGACGTGGTCGACTACCGGGCGGGCAACTCCCCCAGCGTCGTCTACGCGCTCGAACGACTCGAGACGCCGTGCCGGCTGGTCGCAAAGCCCGAGGAGATCGCCGAGTCGGAGCGGCTGGTGCTTCCGGGCGTGGGCGCGGCAGCAGCCACGCTCGAATCGCTTCGTGAATCGGATCTCCTCGACGCGCTCGCGGAGCGCGTCCGACGCGACCGAGTCCCCTTCCTGGGCATCTGCATCGGCCTGCAGGTGCTCTTCGACCACAGCGAAGAAGGCGACACCCCCGGTCTCGGCTGGCTCCCGGGCCGGGTCCGTCGGTTCCCCGCGGGTGCGCGTGTCCCCCAGATCGGCTGGAACGAGGTGCGCTTCACTCGCTCACACCCCGTCGTCGCCCGGCTCCCTGACGCCGGGCACTACTACTTCGTCAACTCCTACTACGCCGACCCGCACGAGGAGGCCGACGCGCTCGGACGCACCGAGTACGGCGTCGACTTCGCTTCGGTGGTGGCGCGCGACAACATGGTCGCGACGCAGTTTCACGCCGAGAAGAGCGGCCCGTTGGGACTCCGCCTCTTGGCCGACTTCACGGCCTGGGACGGCCGATGCTGACCAAACGCCTGGTCGCCTGCTTCGACGTCATCGACGGGCGCGTGACGAAGGCGCAGCGGTTCCAGGACAACATCGATGTCGGTCCGGCCGAAGAGCTCGCCGCCCGTCTCTATGACGACCAGATCGACGAGATCGTGTTCTACGACATCACCGCCAGCGCCGAGAGGCGCAAGATCGATCTCGAGACGGTGCGCCGCGTGGCCCGCCACGTCTTCGTGCCCTTCACGGTGGGCGGGGGGATCCGCTCCGTCGACGATATGTTCGAGGTCCTCAAGGCGGGCGCGGAGAAGATCAGCGTCGACTCGATGGCCGTGCGCAAGCCCGAGATCATCCGGGACGGCGCCGAGGCGTTCGGGCGTCAGTGCATCGTCCTCAGCACGCAAGTCAAGAACGTCGGCGTCAGCTCCGACGTCCCCTCCGGCTACGAGGTGTTCATCGACGGCGCCCGCCAGGCCACCGGCCTCGACGCGCTCCAGTGGGTCCGGCGCGGAGAGCAGCTGGGCGCCGGGGAGATCGTCGTCAACAGCATCGACCGCGACGGCACCGCGTCCGGTTACGACCTCGACATCACCCGAGCGGTCGCCGACGCCGTGAACGTCCCCGTCATCGCGTCCGGCGGCGCCGGCGATCTCGACCACATCGCGGCCGGCCTCGCCGAAGGCGGCGCCCAGGCTGCGATCATCAGCTCGATCCTCTACTCGCCGCGCTTCGACCAGAACCTCGGCGTGCGTGAGCTCAAGGCCGGGTTGCGAGAGCTCGGCGTGCCGCTGCGCCCGTACCTCGACGAGAACTGACGCCTACGCGGACGCAGTCTGCGACGCGGGAACGAGCTCCTCCCAGTCGATGCGCGGCGCGTCAGACCACAAGCGTTCGAGCTCGTAGTACGAACGGGTCTCGTCCAGGAAGACGTGCACAATCACGTCGCCGAAGTCGAGCAGCACCCAGGTCGCGTCGTCCCGGCCCTCGACGCTTGCCGGGGGAGCCGAGAGCAGCTCCTTCATCGTCTTCTCGATCTCGTCGACGATCGTGCGGACCTGCCTGACGTTGCTCGCGCTCGTGATCACGAACGCGTCCGTGATCGAGAGGATGTCGCCGACGTCGAGGGCGACGATGTCGTTGCCCTTCTTGGCGGACGCTGCCGCCGCCGCGACGGCGACTCGACGCAGGACGGCCGGGGCGCCTGTCAAGCAGCGGCCTCGCCGGTCGTCATCGAGCTCGAGTGTAGAGGCCGCGTTCGCCGATGGCACGCATCACCGCCGGCGGCACGAGCCCGGCGATCGGGCGTCCGGCGGCCAACCGCGCCCGGAGATCCCTGGACGCGATGTCCAGGCGCGGGATCGTGACGCGCTCGACCCGCCAGCCGGGCCCGGGCGCCTCAGCCTGCGCATCGCCGGCGCGCTCGACGATCACGAGCGTCGCCCGCTCTCGAGTCTCCTCGAGCTTTCGCCACGTCGGCATGTTGCGGACGGCGTCGGCGCCGAGCACGAGGAAGAGCTCACGGCCGGGCCCGCCGAGCGCAACGAGGGTGTCGTACGAGACCGAAGGCTCGCTCCGCTCGATCTCGATCGCCGACGCCTCCACGCCGTCGACGTCGGCGGCGGCTGCGGCGACCATCGCCAGCCGGTCGGCGGCCGTGGCGACCACCTCGCCCTGCTTCTGCCAGGGATCACCAGCGACCACCATGAAGACTCGGTCCAGGGCCAGGGCTGCCCGGGTATCGGCAGCGGCCACGACGTGACCGACATGGACCGGGTCGAACGTGCCTCCGAACACACCGACTCGCTCGATCCGGTGAGTCTACGAGCAGCGCACCAACCCCCAAGGGTCTGTTCACCGTGCGGGAACATCCACGTCATGCTCGCGTCGTACCCTTGCGCTCGTGCCGCTCGACCACCCGTCACCGTCGTCCGCGGCGCACGTCCTCGTGCGGGTGTGGCTTCCCGATCGCCCGGGCGCGCTCGGGCTCGTGGCGTCGCGCATCGGCGCCGTACGCGGCGACATCGTCGGCGTCGACGTGCTCGAGCGGGGAACCGACGTGGCCGTCGACGAGTTCGCGGTCAACCTCGCCGACCCTGATCTGGTCCCCACCCTGGTCCGCGAGATCGAGGAGGTCGACGGAGTGTCGGTCGAGGAGGTACGCGCCGTGGGACACTTCCCCGATGCGCGCCTCGACGCGCTCGAGTCGGCGGCGACGCTATGCGAGGCAGGCACGGTCGACGCGCTCCATGCCGCACTCGCGGCCCAGACCAAGCAGGAGTTTCTCGCCGACTGGACCGCGTTGATCGACGGTGATCGCGTCCTCGCCCGCGCCGGCGACGACGCGCCGAGCCCAGATGTCCTCGGCGCGCTCGTCGCCGGCACGTCCGCGTCGGCGCTGGTGTCCGACGGCGTGACCGGCCCCGACGACCTCGCCGTGGCGAGCTTCGCCGAGCACGACGCCGCGCTCCTCCTCGGTCGCGCCGGCCACCCGCTGCGGCGGCGCGAACGGGGGCAGCTCCGGGCGCTGGTCCGGATCGCAGATCGGGCGTGGCAGCTCCTCGACGAGTACAACGTGCCCCGTGCCCGCGGTCGCCACGCTCCGGCGTGACCAGCTGCGAGACGCCTCGCACGTCCTCGCCCGCGCCTTCGACGACGATCCCGTCTTCCGTCACCTGTACCCGACTGCCCGCCGCCGGCGATGGTCGTGTCGCAGCTTCCTCGGTGCGGTCGCACGCGACGGCTTGCCCTTCGGCCAGGTGTGGGCGGCGCTCGACGGGGGCCGCGTCGTGGGGTCGGCCGGATGGCTGCCCGACGGCGCGTACCCACCGACACGTTGGCGCGCCGCCCGGCAACTCGTAGCGTCTTGGCCGGCGTTGCTCACGCAACGCACGTTTCGCGACGGTCTTCGCTACCTGACCGAGACCGAGAAGCTCCACCCGAAGGTGCCGCACTGGTACCTCGCAGTGATCGGCATCGAGCCCGACCGCCAGGGCCAAGGGCTGGGCGGCAAGCTGCTCGACGTCGTGCTCGACCGGCTCGACGCGACCCACATGCCCGCCTACCTCGAGACCTCCACGGAAGGGAACGTCGCCTGGTACCGGCACCACGGCTTCGAGGTGCAGCACGAGGTCCGGCCGGCGGCGGCCGGGCCACCGATCTGGACCATGTGGCGCGAGGGGAGGGTCTGACGTTCTCGCAGGTCAGGGATCGCTAGGACCTCGCCAGGGGGACGTTGCCCTTCGCGTATCAAGGGCGGATCGGCGGTTATGGTCGGGACGGATTTTGTTTCGCGCCGCTCACCTGCCTCCGTCGGTATTGGCACTGGCACCCTCGCGCACCCAGGCACGGATGCCAGGTCCCGGTCAGCCCTGGCCGGGCTGGCCGGTCGCTGGGTCGAGGAACAGCGCGTTCCCCCCTTGTCCGTTGCTGAAGTCGAACATGCCGGCCAGGCTTCCCGCCCGAGCGTCGAAGGACCCATCGCCGAGGCGCCCGAGACCGAAGTTGTGGTCGATGAAGCGCAGAATCGATGCCTGCTCATTCTGGGTGTGGTCGATGAAGTTCGGCCTGGCGAACGGAGAGACGGCCAGCAACGGCAGGCGCGGCCCGAGCCCGCAACGGCCCTGGTAGCCGCCGAGCGCGCCGCCGGTTCCGCACTGGCCGACGCCAGTGAGGGCGTCGGTCGAGTCGGCCGACGGGTTCGCGACGAGAGGTGCGGCGTGATGATGGTCATACCAGCCGTCCGAGTCGTCATACGCGATGAACACCGCGGTGTTCTGCCACGACGGCGACGCCTGGATCGCGTTGAGCGCGTTCACCACGAACTGTTGCTCATCGATGGGGTCGGAGTAGGCGGCGTGGCCGTCCTGGTACCCGGGGGCCTTGAGGAACGTCACGGCCGGAAGGTTGCCCGCCGCCAGGGCCGTCGAGAAGTCGACCATGTCGTACTGATGGTTGGCCTGGTCGGTGTGCCCGATCATCGACGGCGAAGACGGTGGCAGGTGGTGCGGGTTCGCGGTCGAGGCGTAGTACTGGAAGGGCTCGTGGTGGGGGATGTAGTCGCCCTTGGTCCCCCAATCCGTCGCCACACCCCCGTTGGCGGGGTTGGACGCGCCCCCTGGCTTCCCTCCGGTTCCGCCGAACGCAGCCCCCACGTTGTGGGTGGCGGCGGACCCGTTACACGCTGCCTTGGTGCCTGGCCCTGCCCACGGGGTGGTGGGCCGGAACCCGCCCTGGAACCAGCCCCAGCTCAGGCCGGCGGCGTTCAGGAGGTCGCCGATGTTGCGGCCGTGCACCCCGTCTTGAGTGGTCTGCACGGCGTCGCGGGTCGTGCAGTCGTCGAGCAGCGGCTGTGGGTCGCCGATGACCGTCTGCCCATCGCTGCTCAGCTCACCCGACAGGTCGCCGCGGGTGGCGGCGACGCCGTGCGTGTTCCCGGAGACGAGGTTGAGCGCGCCCGGTGTCGAGGGCCCGAAGGTCGAGCCGTAGGAGTTGTCGCTCATGGCGAAGGACTGGGCGTAGTTCCACAGCGCGGTCACGGTGTTGCCGTCGTAGTAGTTCATGACGTCGCCGGACTTGCACTGCTGGCCGTCGACGGGGGCCGTACCTGACCCGTTGCCGGTGAACTGCGGGAACTTGTCCATTGCGCCACCGTCGAAGGCCTGCTGCTCTTGCGTGTAGTCGTGGCCCTGGTCGCAGGTCACCAGCTGATTGGGGTATGCGGGGCTATAGCGGCTGGGGTTGGTCCCGTTCGGGTTGTTCGCCAGCAAGGCGCCCGTGAGGCCGTTCGGTTGCGGCGTGCCGTCCTGCGCGTGGAACGGCTGGCCGTCGGTGCCCGCAGCGGTCGGGTACGTGCCGAAGTAGTGGTCGAACGACACGTTCTCCTGGAAGATGACCACGACGTGGCGTATCGGCGTCGTCGGCGCGGACGCACCAACCGAGCGAGCACTGACGTGCGACGCCGTGATCAGGGAGGTCGTACCGACCAGTGCGAGTGTGATGGCAATGCGGCGAGCGCGCCGCCCACGAATCTGCATGACCAGAGCCTCGCGAAGGCCGATGAACAACCAGTAGCGAAGGGGTTGTCCCAATTTGGCTTCTTCCTGAAACCCAAGCGGTGGCAGCCGAATAGATGGCACCGTGACGCCTACGTTTCGAGGCAGACGCCTAGGCCCCTAGGCGGCAACCCGTTGCGGCGTAACGCCTCACGATCGTCTCACGTAGGCGCGATCAGGTTCCTGAGCAGCCCTTCCGATCCGGGCCATCAGCGACGGTTAGAGCCCTCGGCACCCAGCCCGCCCAGGCAGTCCGACTGCCCGGGCGTTGGCCGTGCTCGATGGCAGCGGGGCGGACAGAGCCGCGACAGAGGGGTTTGGTGCGCGGCGAGACTCGGTGGGGATCGACACCGAACACTCCAGGCGCTTCCGTCGCAGCCTTGCCAACGCCTCTGCCTATGATCCTATGTCGCCTAGGAGCCTAGGCACGGCGTGGATGCCGCGAAGTCGAGGTCGCCGACCGCTAGGGTTCGGGCCATGTCGCGCCGGGTGGAGGTGGACAAGCTTGTCGGCGCGACTGAGATCGCCGACCGGCTCGGCATCGCCCACTCCGAGACGATTCACCTGTGGCGGCGGAGGTACGAGGACTTCCCGGAGCCCGTGGCGAGGCTCAGCACTGCCGTAGTGTGGGCGTGGCCGGACGTGGAGCGTTGGGCTCGGCGTACCGGCCGGCTATGAGCTCTTCGCCCGTCGAACGCGGCTTGAACCCGACGCCGCGCTCCGTCTCGATGCGGTCCTTGCCGCGAGCGTGGGAACGTCGCCTGGTACCGGCACCACGGCTTCGAGTTGCAGCACGAGGTCCGGCCGGCGGCAGCCGGGCCACCGATCTGGACCATGTGGCGGGAACCGAGGAGCGGGTAGCGCTCAGCCCTCCACCACGGTCGTGACGAACTGCTCGAGCTGGCGGAGGTTGCGGCACTCGTACACGCCGTCGCAGTAGATCCCGAACTCGGAGATGATCGAATCGCCGGTGTCCCAGTAGCCACGGGGCTCGGGGTTGAGCCAGTAGAGATGGCGGGCGCGCTGCTGGAGCTCCTTGAGCACCCAGTTCTGCGACGCGTGGTAGTTGTTGCGCGCGTCGCCGAGCAGGATGATCGACGTCTTGGGTGTCACCTCCTTGTAGTGGTGCTCGTGGAACACCTCGAAGGCGTGCCCGTAGTCGGAGTGACCGTCGACCCATACGACGTCGGCTTCGGTGTTGACGCGGTGGACTGCCTCGCCGATGTCGTCGGACTCCTGGAAGAACCGCGTGACCTCGTCGATGCCGTCGATGAACACCCACGACCGCACCTTCGAGAACTGGCTCGCCATCGCGTACACGAACTGCAACGTGAAGCGGGCGAAGCTCGCCACCGACCCCGAGATGTCGGCGACCACCATGATCTCGGGTCGTGACGGGCGCGGGTGGCGGAACTTCGGTTCGGCCGGGACGCCGCCGTACGAGAGTGAGTGCCGTACCGTCGACCGGAAGTCGAGGTGGCCGCGGTTGCGGCGCCGCCGGCGCTGGGCGAGGCGCGCCGCCAACGCCCGCGTGAGCGGGTAGATCGCCCGCTGGAGCGCAAGCATCTCCTCCCTCGACGCGTGCATGAAGTCGACGTCCTCGGGCAGCGGCTTGCGCAACGTCCGCGCCATGGCCTCCGCCCCCCGGTCGGCGACGAGGCGGCGTCGGATCTCGCCCTCGACCAGCTCCTTCAGCTGCCGCAGACGCGCCTGGAACTCCTCTTGGGCGAGGCGCTCGGCGAGCTCACCGTCGCCGACCTCGCCCCGCTCGCGGGCCTGCCCCATCATCCGGGCCGTGAGCCCGTCGAAGTCGAGCTGCCGAAGCGTCCGGTAGAGGTAGTAGGTCCCGCCGACGGGCCGGCCCGGCTCCATACCGGCGAAGCGGTCCACGGCCATTCCCGCCAGACGGCGGAGCTGCTCGCGGTCCATGCCCATCAGCGCCTGGAGAAGCATCTGCGCCAGCTCCTCCGGCGAGACCTCCCCCATCGCGCCGCCGCCCTCGGCCCGCATCGCCTCCATCGATTCGAGGTCGAAACCCTCGCCCTCCTCGCCTTCTTCGGCGATGCCGGCGGCGTGTAGAGAGAAGTAGACGTCGAAGACCGTCTCGTAGGCGCGCCGGTGGTGGTGGTGTTTCACCAGCGTCGCTCCGAGCGCGGCCTTGAAGGTGTCGCGATCGGAGATGTCGACGTGCTCGACGGCGCGCATGGCGTCGAGGTTCTCGGTCATCGACACGGGCAACCCGGCGGCGCGCAACTCGTGGATGAAGCCCTGGAGCACGTCGAGCATCGACTCGCGATCGCCGGCCAGCTGAGCATCGGTGGGCCCGAACCGCGCCATGGCGTCGTTCAGCTTCGCCGGGTTCAGGTGGTGCACGGCGTCACGACGAGCGCGCCGGCAACGGGCCGCCGTCGACCTGCAGCTCCTTGCGGGCCTTGGCGATGTCGGACTGGTACTTGAGCAGCACGTGCAGGGTCTCGCCGATGACCTCGGGATCGATCTCGTTCTTGCCCAGGTACAGCAGCGTGCGGGCCCAGTCGATGGTCTCGGAGATCGACGGCGCCTTCTTCAGCTCGAGCTGTCGGACCGAACGCACGACCCGCGCCACCTGCTCGGCCAGCTCCTCGTCGATCTCGGGGACGCGCACCCGGACGATGTCCTTCTCCCGCTCGAGGTCCGGATAGTCGAGATGGAGGTAGAGGCAGCGTCGCTTCAGGGCCTCGGAGAGCTCACGCGTGTTGTTCGACGTCATGACGACGAGCGGGCGCTGCTTGCCCGCGATCGTGCCGAGCTCGGGGATCGAGACCTGGAAGTCCGACAGCACCTCGAGCAGCAGCGCCTCCGTCTCGATCTCGACCCGGTCGACCTCGTCGATCAGCAGCACGATCGGCTCCTCGGCGCGGATCGCCTCCAGGAGGGGCCGGGTGAGCAGGAACGGCTCGGAGAAGATGTCGGACTCGACCTCGGCCCAGCTCGTCTCGTGCTCCCGGTCGGCCTGGATGCGCAACAGCTGCTTCTTGTAGTTCCACTCATACAAGGCCTTGGATTCGTCGAGGCCCTCGTAGCACTGCAGCCGGATCAGACGCGCGCCGGTCACGTCGCCCAACGCCTTGGCGAGCTCGGTCTTGCCGACGCCGGCGGGCCCTTCGACAAGGACGGGCTTCTCGAGCCGGTCGGCGAGGTACACGACCCCGGCCGTGTTCGGGTCGGCGAGGTAGTCGACGGTGCGGAGGCGCTCGACGACGTCGTCGACGGACTTGAAGCGGTCGGCCATCAGGCTCCTGATGATCGGGATCTGCGGGTCACTCGACCACCTGGCCGTCGCCCCACACGAGGTACTTGTACGTCGTCAGCTCGCGCAGGCCCATCGGGCCGCGGGCATGGAGCTTCTGCGTCGAAATGCCGATCTCGGCGCCGAAGCCGAATCGCTCGCCGTCCGTGAAGCGCGTCGACGCGTTCACGATGACGACGGCGGCGTCGACACCGCCGGTGAAGCGGCGGGCGGCCTCGAGATCCCGCGTGACGATCGCCTCGGTGTGACCCGAGCCGAACCGGTTGACATGCGCGATGGCGTCGTCGAGCGTGCCGACGACGGCCACGCTCAGCTTCAACGCGAGGTATTCGCGCCCGAAGTCGTCGTCGGTCGCGATGCCCATCGCCGACCACCGGGCGCGGGCGCGCTCGTCGCCGACGAGCTCGACGTGACGTTCCTGGAGCGCGGCGCAAGCTCGCGGGAGGAACGCGTCGGCGACCGCCTCGTGCACCACCAGGGACTCGGCCGCGTTGCAGACGCTGGTGCGGTCCGTCTTGGCGTTCACCACGATCCGGAGCGCCTCGTCGAGGTCGGCGGCGGCGTCCACGTAGACGTGGCAGTTGCCGTCGCCGTCGATGATCACGGGCACGGTGGCGTGCTCCCGCACGCTCGCGATCAGGTCGGGCCCGCCCCGCGGGATCAGGCAGTCGATACTGTCGGTGAGGCGCATGACCTCGACCGCGGTCTCGTGCGACACGTCCTCGACGAGGACGACGCCGTCCTCGGGGAGACTCGTCTTCTGCAATGCCTCGCGCAGCACCCCGGCGACGGCGGCGTTCGACCGCAGGGCCGAGCCCGACCCGCGCAGGAGCGCGGCGTTGCCCGACTTCAGGCACAGGCTGGCGGCGTCGCTGGTCACGTTGGGGCGGTTCTCGTAGATGATCGCCACCACCCCGAGGGGGACGCGCACGCGGTGGATCTCGATGCCGCTGGGGGCGACCCAACCCTCGAGCACCTCTCCCACGGGGTCGGGCAGCGCCGCCACCTTCCGCAGCCCGTCAGCCATCGCCGCGACCCGCCCCTCGCTCAGCCGCAGGCGGTCGAGCGGGCCGGGAGCCGTGCCCGACGACTCGGCGTGCTCGAGGTCGAGTGCGTTGGCGGCCAGGATCTCAGGGGTGCGCTCACCGAGCAGGTCGGCCGCCGCCAGCAAGGCGAGATCCTTCTCTGCCGTCGACGCCGCGGCGAGCTCCCGGGACGCGTCATGGGCTCGACGGCCGAGCGCGACGACCCCGGAGCGCTCGGACATGAGGGCGAGTGTAAACCTTGACCGCGCGGTCTAGTTCTGGGATTGGGAGCTCGGGGGGGCAGCGAGGCCGGGCTTCCGCACGGCGGAGGCGCTGCCGCTGGCGCAGCCGTCCGCCTCGGCGCGGTCGTCCGACCCCACTGCCGTCCCCCGCTCCTCGCCGGCCGTTTCAGGCCCTCCGAGCGAGGGCCCTCCCCCCGTCGGCCGGCGACGAGGATCACGGGACCGAGTGGCGTCGTTGCCGGGTCCGTAGTGTGACGGATGCCACGCACCCGCGCAAGAGCGGGCTGGGGAGAATGCGTCCGTCTCAGGGCAGGACCACGAGATCGTCGCGATGGATGACCTCGTGCGGCGTGCCGTCGGGCAGGTCGCTCGTCCGGCGACCGGCGATCGCGCGCAGCGCGTCGCCCGACACCCGCGCCAGGCCTTTGGCGAACGGTCGCCCGTCCTCGCCGACGACCTCGACGGCGTCCTCGGCGTCGAAGCGGCCCTCGACGTCTCGGACACCGGCCGGCAACAGCGAGCGACCGTCACGGGTCAGGGCGCGGCGCGCGCCGTCGTCCACGATCACGCGCCCGGCCGCGCGCTGCGCGAACGCGATCCAGAGCTTCCGGCTCGGGAGGCGGTGCTCGCGCGGGCGGATGACGGTTCCAATCGACTTCCCGCCGACGGCGTCGAGCACGACGGATGGCGACTCGGCGGAGGCGATCACCGCCCGCACGCCCGACCATGCCGCGATCTTCGCTGCCGCGAGCTTGCTCGCCATGCCGCCGCTGCCGCGGATCGTGCCCGACGCGCCGGCGACGGCCTCCAGCGCCGCGTCGACCTCGGCGATCTCCTCGATGAGCGACGCCTCGGCATCGAGGCGTGGATCGGCCGTGAACAATCCCGGCGTATCCGTGAGCAAGACGAGCAGGTCCGCGCTCACGAGATGCGACACGAGGGCGGCCAGCCGGTCATTGTCGCCGTACCGGATCTCGTCGTCGGCGACCGTGTCGTTCTCGTTCACGATCGGGATCACGCCCAGGTCGAGGAGCCGTCGCAGCGTCTCGCGCGCATGGAGATATTGAGCGCGCTGCGCGAAGTCGTGCGGCGTCAAGAGGACCTGGCCGGCCACGAGCCCGTGCTCGGACAGGATCCCGCCGATGCGCTCCATCAGCTTGGGCTGGCCGACGGCCGCCACGGCCTGGAGGGTGCCGATGTCCGTCGGGCGGCCAGGCATCGCCAGGGCGGGAAGGCCGGCCGCGATGGCGCCCGAGCAGACGAGGACGACCTCGTGGCCGGCGTGATGCGCGGCCGCGAGCTCACCACACAGCTTGAGGACGGCGGCGTCGTCGAGCTCGCCTCGTTCCGTCGTGATCGACGACGAGCCCACCTTGACGACGACCTTCGCCGGCGATGTCGCGCCCTCGACCATCAGCCGACGCCCTCGACGTACTCGAGCTCCACGGGGCCGACGCGTACCGTGTCGCCCTCACGGGCACCGGCGCGTGCCAGCGCCCGCTCGACGCCCATCCGCCGGAACCGGTCCTGGACGTACGCGACTGCCTCCTCGTTCGTGAGGTCGGCCATGGCGACGACGCGTTCCGCCGTCCGGCCCGTGACCCGCCAGGCGCCGTCGTCGTCCCGAACGACCGAGAAGCCCTCCTCGACGGGGCGGAGCACGACGAAAGGCTCGCGTTCGGGCTCGCGGGCCCGGGCATCGGCGACCATCGCCCCGAGCGTGCCGACGAGCTCGTCGAGGCCCTGGCGGGTGACGGCGGAGACGCGCAGGCCGTCGAAGTCGTGGAGGGCCACGTCGGCCTTGCTGCCCACGACGAGGCGGGGCCGCTCGAGCAGCTCGGGTCGGTACGCGACGAGCTCGGTCAAGAGCACGCGCTCCTGCTCGACGGGGCGTTCGGCGTCGCCGTCGACGCGTGCAAGGTCGACGAGGAGCACGAGCACGCGGGCGCGTTCGACGTGGCGGAGGAAGCGGTGGCCCAGCCCTCGGCCCTCGGCCGCCCCCTCGACGAGGCCTGGGACGTCGGCGAGCACGAAGTCGTGATCCCGCGTCCGGACGACACCCAGGTGAGGCTCGAGGGTCGTGAAGGGATAGTTGGCGATTTTCGGACGGGCCGCGCTGACGGCCGCGATGAGCGTCGACTTGCCCGAGTTCGGGAAGCCCACGAGGGCGGCGTCGGCCATGAGACGGAGGTCGAGGCGGAACCACTCCTCCTCGCCGTACTCGCCCTGCTCGGCGAAGCTCGGCGCCCGGCGCGTGTTCGTCAGGAAGCGGGCGTTGCCGCGCCCACCGCGCCCGCCACGCGCCGCGACGTAGCTGTCGCCGTGGCTCACGAGGTCGGCGACGACGGCGCCGGCGCGCGTCCTCACAGCCGTGCCCTCGGGAACGGCGACGATCAGGTCGTCGCCCGCCGCACCTTTGCGGCGCTTGCCCGACCCGTGCCCACCGGACGAGGCGCGCCGGTGCGGATGATCGCGGAACGCGAGCAACGACGCGACGTTGCGGTCGGCGCACAGCACAACGTCCCCACCCTTCCCGCCGTCGCCGCCGTCGGGCCCGCCGCGGGGAACGTGCGCTTCGCGGCGGAACGACATCGCGCCGGCGCCGCCGTCACCGCCCCGCAGGTTGACCTGCGCCTCGTCGACGAATTCGCTCACGATGAAAGGATACGGAGTGCTGCACGCGTGACCGCGGCCGTCTCCGCAGTTTGAAGGGGGCACCTGCGGCAGGGGCCGGGGTTTCCCCGGCCCCGGAGAACGAATTCTGTTGGCTGGAGCACGTGCGCAAGCACGTGCGACCAGAGTCAGACCACGTCGACGAGCTTGCGCCCCTTGCGTTGAGCGAAGCGAACCACTCCGTCGCTCGTGGCGAACAGCGTGTCGTCGCTGCCGCGGCGGACGTTGTCACCCGGGTGGAACTTGGTGCCGCGCTGGCGCACGATGATCGCCCCGGCACGCACGTTCGTGCCCGTCGTGACCTTCACGCCCAGTCGTTGGGACGCCGAATCGCGCCCGTTCCGCGAGGAGGACGCGCCCTTCTTCTTCGACATGGGGGACCTACGTCTTCTTCGGCGGCCGCTTCGTGGCCGCGGTCTTCTTCGTCGCCGGTGCTTTCTTCTTCGCGGGCGCCGTCTTCGCCGGCGTCTGAGCTCCGCCCGGCTTCTCGGCGGCTGTCTTCCTCGGGGTGCCGCCGGCCGTGATGCCGGTGATCTCGATCACGGAGTATCGCTGCCGGTGCCCCCACCGCTTCCGGTTGTTCGTCTTCGGCTTGTACGTGAAGCCCGTGACCTTGGGCCCACGGGCCTCGGCGACGACCCGGGCGCTGACCCGCGCCGCCGCGAGGTCGTTCGGGGTGGCCAGCACACGGTCGCCGTCGACGACGAGGACGGGAGACAGCTCGACCTCGCGCGCATCGCCGAGCCGCTCGACCTCGAGCTGCTCACCCTCCTCGACGCGGTACTGCTTGCCGCCGCTCTCGATCACCGCATACATAACCGGGTCAGGCTATCCGACGAGTCATTGCAGCAGGGACTCGTCTACGAGGAAGCCGCGGCCCTGGCACGTCGGACACGTCCGGCTGAACGTCTCGACCAGGCCCTCCGAGATCCGCTTGCGGGTCATCTCGACCAGCCCCAGCTCGGAGATGTCGAACACCTGGGTGCGGGTCTTGTCGCGGGCGAGCGCCTCGCGGAAGGCCCGCATCACGTCGTCCCGGTTCTTGCGGATCTCCATGTCGATGAAGTCGATGACGATGATCCCGCCGATGTCCCGCAGCCGCAGCTGGCGGGCGACCTCCTCGGCCGCCTCGAGGTTGTTGCGGTAGACGGTCTCCTCGAGGTTGGAACGGCCGACGTTCTTTCCCGTGTTCACGTCGATCACCGTCAACGCCTCGGTGCTCTCGACGATCAGCGAGCCGCCGGACGGCAGCCATACTTTCCGGTCGAGCGCCTTCAGCAGCTGCTCCTGCACGTGGAAGCGTTCGTACAGCGGGAGGCCTTCCTCCTCGGGGTCGTAGTACTCGACCCGCTCGGCGAGCTCGGGCGCGATCGCCTCGACGTATCCACGCACCTGCTCGTACAGGTCGCGGTCGTCGATGACGACGCCGCGGTACTCCTTGGTGAACTCCTCCCTGATCACGCGTACCACGAGCGTGGGCTCCTGGTATACGAGCGACGGCGCCTTGGCGCGCGCGGCGACCTTCGAGATCTGCTCCCACTGCGCGCGCAGCCGCTCGACGTCGCGGCGGAGCTCGACGTCGGCCGCACCCTCGGCCGCGGTCCGGACGATCAGCCCCGCGTCCGGCGGGCGCAGGCCCTCGAGGACGCGCCGCAGCCGCTTGCGCTCGTCGTCGGGAAGCCGCTTCGAGATCCCGTAGGTCTCGGGCTGACCAGGGACCATGACGACGAAGCGGCCAGCCAGGCTGACTTCCTGGGTGAGGCGGGCGCCCTTGGCGCCGATCGGGTTCTTCGTCACCTGCACGAGCACGGCCTGACCGTTCTTGAGCAGGCGCTCGATGCGTGGGTGGCTCTCCTCGACGTCGTGCGGGTCGAAAGCGACGTCGCCGCGGTACAAGACGCCGTTCTTCGGCGTGCCGATGTCGACGAAGGCCGCTTCCATCCCGGGGAGCACGTTCTGGACCTTGCCGAGGTAGATATTGCCGTCGATCGCCGTGTCGTCGGGTTCGAGCGATCCGACGTAGTGCTCGATCAGGCTGCGCCCCTCGAGGACGGCGATGTGTGTGGTGCGGTCCTCGCGGACGTGCACGGCCATCATGTACCGCCCCGCCGGGCGTCCCTTGCGGGTCCGCCCCCGTCGGCGTTGCAGCGCAGTGTCGTCGAGCTCGTCGAGCGAGACGGCGGCGTCGACGGCGCCGACGTCGCCGCGCACCGTTTCGGGCACCGCTGTCGTCGGGCCGGCGTCGCCGCTGCGGGCGCGGCCTCGACCGCGACCGCCCCGCCGCCGACGGCGCCGGCGGGTGGTGCCGCCCCCGTCGCCGCTGCTCGACGGGGCCGGGCGCGTGTCCCCGATCTTCGGCTTGTCGCGCGCCTCGGCCGCGGTCACGGCGCCGGGCTCGGCGTCGGCCAGACCGGCCTCGACGCGCGCGTCAGCGGCGACGTCCTCGCTCGTCATGCCCCGGTCGGCGGCGGCGTCGGTGTAGTCCTCGCCGGCGTCGGCCGGGTCCTTGGCGGCGGCGCCGTCGGGCGCAGCCGCGGCCTTGGGCTTGCGCCGATTCCGGCCGCCGCGGGAGCCGCGCCGGCGTCGGCGCCGCGGGGTTCCGGCTCCTCCGGCGGCTGCGCGTCCGCTACCGGATGTTTGCTTCGTCGACGCGGTCGGGTTCCCGGCGCCGTCGGCCGGCGCCGAGCTCGCGTGGTCTTCCTCGGAGGCCGGGCGGGCCTCCGTCGGGGTGTTGTCGGACATGGGTTCCTTCTTCTCTCATGACGCGCGCGCCCTTCGGCACGCGCGAGCGCGCGTCGGCTTCGAGCGGCTCCAGCCGCGCGCCGCCGCGCTCGATCCATTGCTTCGTTCGCAGCACCCGCCGATCGACGAGGTCGCCGCCGACGGCGGAGAGCACCTCCGCCGGGCGGGCGCTGCGTGGTTGGGTGGACAGTTCAAGGTCGAGGACGGGCCCGAGGTCGTCGGCGTCCGTGACGGCCATGGTGCGCACGATAGACCGGAGGTCCTCGGTGGCCTGGTGACCCTTGCGGGTCCGGGTGACGGGAAGTGCGGGACGGGCCAGGGCGTCGCCGACGGCGACCCGCAGGTCGTCGGGCTCGACCCGAGCGTCGTCGGGACCCGTGACGGTGACGCGGTACGCGAGCCCGGTCACCGACTCCTGGAGTGCCGGCGCCCGGTCGGCGAGGGCGGCGGCGCCGGTCACGTCGATGCCGTCGGGCAGTGCGCCGGACACGGCTCCTGCCAGCGCGTCGAGCGAGACTTCCTCGGCGAGCTGCACGTCGAGGTACTCGGCGTCGCTCTCGTGCCCCACCGAGACGGCGAGCCCGAAGCTCACCTTGGGTCGGGGCACGAAGCCCTGGGTGAACGCGAGCGGGAGCTGCTGGACCCGGAAGGCGCGCTCGAAGGCGCGGGCCACGTCGCGATGCGAGATGAACCGCACCTTGCCCCGCTTGGTGAAGCGGAGGCGGACGGGGAACCCCGCGTCACCGCGCACCGGCGCCCGCCTTCTCGCGCGCACCGACGAACGTCACGGGCACGTCGCCGCCCCGGCTGAGGTCCTGGCCCGTCCCCTGGCTCCCACCCGCCGGCGCCACCGGCGACGCGACGACGTGCTCGAGCGCGTAGTCGGTGCAGACACCGCAGTCGTAACACGGTGTCCACCGGCAGTCGGGCAAGCCGTGCTCCTGCAGCGCGGCCTGCCAGTCCTGCCAGAGGAAGTCGCGATGCAACCCGGCCGAGATGTGGTCCCAGGGCAGCACCTCGTCGGCGGTTCGATGCCGCGTGACGTACCAGTCAGCGTCGAGTCCTTCGGCCGCCATGGCGTCGATCCAACGGCCGAGGTCGAACCGCTCGCTCCATTCCTGGAACGTGCCGCCGTCGCGCCAGACGCGCTCGATGACGCGACCGACGCGGCGGTCGCCGCGGCTGGCGATGCCCTCGGCGAACGTCGCCGCGGGGTCGTGCCACCGCAGCTGCACGCCGGACTTGCGCACCGCGCCCCGCAGCAGCACCACCTTGCGCTCGAGCTCTTCCACGCCGTTCTGCCCGAACCATTGGAACGGCGTGTGCGGCTTGGGCACGAACCCGCCGACCGATGCCGTGCAGCCGGCCTGCTTCGTGTACCGGCGGCCGACCTTGACGACGTTCCGGGCGAGCTCGGCGATGCCCAGCGTGTCCTCGTCCATTTCGGTCGGGACGCCGGTGAGGAAGTAGAGCTTCACGCGTCGCCAGCCCTGCGAGTACGCGCCCTCGACGGCGGCGTACAGGTCTTCGTCGGTGATGAGCTTGTTGAGGACCTGACGGATCCTCCACGTGCCACCTTCGGGCGCGAACGTGAGGCCCGTGCGGCGCACCTTCTGGATCTCGCTGGCGATCCCCACCGTGAACGCGTCGACGCGCAACGACGGCAGCGAGAGGCCCACGCAACCCGAGCCTTCCTGCTCGTTCACGAGCCCGGCCACGAGCCCGTCGATGCCCGAGAAGTCCGCGCTCGACAGCGACGTCAGCGCGACCTCGTCGTAGCCGGTGCGCCGCAGTCCGTCCTGGACCATCGTGCGGACCTGCTCCTCGGGCCGTTCGCGCACGGGCCGCGTGATCATGCCCGCCTGGCAGAACCGGCACCCACGGGTGCAGCCCCGGAAGATCTCGACGTTGAGGCGGTCGTGCACCACTTCGGTCAAGGGCACGAGCTGCTGCTTGGGGTACGGCCACTCGGCGAGGTCGGCGACCGTGCGCTTGTCGACTCGCTCCGGCACCTCGTCGAAGCGCGGTCGCACCTCCCGGACGAACGGCCCGTCGTACTCGACGTCGTACATCGCCGGGACGTAGACGCCGGGGATCGTCGCCAGCTCACGCAACACGCCTTCGCGCCCGGTGCGCCCGGCGCGCTTCCAGTCGCCGATGACCTCGGTCATCTCCCCGACGGCCTCCTCGCCGTCGCCGATGACGAAGGCGTCCACGAAGTCGGCCATGGGCTCGGGGTTGAAGGCGCAGTGCCCGCCGGCCACGACGAGCGGCGCGTCCGGTCGACGCTGCTCGGCCCGGACCGGCACGCCGGCGAGGTCGAGGCAGTTCAGGACGTTCGTGTAGACGAGCTCGGCGGACAGGTTGAACGCGATGACGTCGAACTCACCGGCCGGGCGGTGGGTTTCGAGCGAGAAGAGCGGCACGCCGTGGCGCCGCAGCTCTCCCTCCAGGTCGCCCCACGGTGCGTACGACCGCTCGGCGGCGGCGTCGTCACGCTCGTTCAGGATCTCGTAGAGGATCTGCAGGCCCTGGTTGGGCAGTCCCACCTCGTACGTATCGGGGTACATGAGGAGCCATGACACGTCGCCGGGCCGGTGGGCCGGCGCCACTGCCCCTCGTTCCATCCCGATGTAGCGAGCTGGTTTCTCGACCCTGGCCAGGAGCGGCTCGATCCGCGGCCACAGGTTGGACATCTGGAACACCAGTGTACCGGACGATGGTTTCGACGGGTTTTGGCGTCGCGGGACCCCAATTGTCCGGTCCTGCGACGCCAAGACCACCCTCAGCGGAAGCGGCGCAGGGAGACGCCGGCGACGAGGCCGACGGTAGCGAAGGCGGTGATCGTGCTCGAACCGCCGTAGCTCATGAACGGGAGCGGGATCCCGGTCACCGGCATGATCCCCATCGTCATGCCCATGTTCTCGAAGACCTGGAAGACGAACAGCGCGAGGACGCCGACGCACACCAGCGTGCCGAAGAGGTCACGGGCGAGCAGCGCCGCTCGCCACGTGCGCCAGACGACGATCGCGAAGAGGGCGAGCAGTGCCGCCGCGCCGAGGAACCCAAACTCCTCGCCGACCGCGGTGAAGATGAAATCGGTGTGCTGCTCGGGCACGAACCCGCCGGCGGTCTGGGAGCCGTTGCCGAACCCGCGCCCGGTCACACCGCCGTTCCCGATCGCGTTCTTCGACTGGTCGGTGTTGTACGTCGTGTTGCGGGTGTCCTGACCCTGGCTCACGAAGCTCGTCAGGCGCTCGACCTGATACCGCTGCAAGACGCCCACGTTGATGACCGCCACGACGAAGCTCACCGCGAGCAGGGCGAGCACGATCAGGTGCTTGAGGCTCGCGCCGGCGACGGCCAGGAGCGTGATCACCATGAGGCCGAGCACCATGGCCGTCCCGAAGTCGGGCTGCAGCATGACGAGCCCGATCGGGACGACCGCCAGCCCGATGGTCACGGTGAGGCGCCACGGGTCCATCTCGCCCCGATGGGCGTTGGCGTATCCGGCCAACGCCACGATGATCCCGAACTTCGCCAGCTCGGACGACTGGAGCTGGAACCCGCCCGGGAGCTGGAACCAGGCCTGCGACCCCCGGGCGCTCTCGCCGAGGGGCGAGAGCACGACGAGCAGGCCCACCACGGTGGTGATGTAGGCGACGACCGACGCGTCACGCAGGCGTCGGTAGTCGACCGCGATGAGCAGGGCCATCACGGCCAGCCCGATCACGATCGCGATGCCCTGGCGCTTCACGAAATAGAGCTCGTCGACACCCTCGAGCCGGAGGCGCTCGCGCGTGGAGGAGTAGATCATCAGCAGGCCCAGGGCCGCGATGGCCAGCGTCGATCCGACGAGCCACAGGTCGAGATCTCGCACCACCGAGACGTCGAACCTCCTGCGCGGCCCGCCGAGGCGAGCGGCAGCCGGCGCCCGTCGCGCCCATCGCGAGCCCGTCTGCGGGAGCGACGACATCAGCGCATCAGTCCTGGATGTCCGCCGGCTGGACCTGCACCGCCGCCGCGTTCCCGTTCCCGGCGATGCCCTGGAAGATCCGGGCGACGATCGGCGCCGCGACCGACGCACCGAACCCGCCTTCCTCGACCACCGCCGCGACGACGTACTGCGGCCGCTCGGGAGGTGACATCCCGACGAACAGCGACGTGTCCTGCTTGCCGTTGCTCTCCGCCGTCCCCGTCTTGCCGGCGACCGTCGGGCCGCCGATGCCCCGGAACGCCTCGTACGCGGTACCGGAAGTGCTCGTCGTGGCGCCGATGAGTCCCCCCATGATCACTTGCCGCGTCTCGGGCGTGAGGCCCGTCGGCCCGACGGGCTGCGGCGGCAGGGCGCGCACGGGCGGCTGCGGTTGGTCGAGCCCGGTACCCGGCTCCAACACCGCGCTCGCGACGCGCGGCGTGAAGAGCGTGCCGCCGTTGGCGAAGGCGGCGTAGCCACTGGCGAGCTGCAACGGCGTGACGAGCAGGTCGCCCTGACCGACGGCGAGGCTCACGTTGTCGCCGGGGAGCCACAGCGACCCCTCGCGCTTCTGTCGCGGGTCGGGATCGTTCTGGTGGAACCGCTGCTTCCACAGCTGGTCGGGCACGCGGCCACCCGCCTCGCCGCGAAGGCCCACGCCGGTCGGCTTGTCGAAGCCGTACGCCTTGGCGGTGTTCTGGATCGCGTAGCCCTTGGCGATCTCGGCGTCGGCGGCGTCCTTGTTGGTGTCCTTGTCCTTCAGGTACGCGTTGTAGTGCTGCCACATTTCGCGGCCGATGTCGTAGAAGTACGTGTCGCTCGACACCGTGAGCGCTCGCGGCAGGTTCACCATGCCGTGCGGGGTCTTTCCCGCGTTGCACCGTTGCTGGTCGCCGATGTCGAGGCAGCCCCGGTCGTAGAAGTCGGCGTTCGGGTCGAGCTGACCCGACTGCAGGGCCGCGATGGCGGTGAACAGCTTGAACGTCGACCCGGGCGCGTAGAGCCCTTGCACGGCCCGGTTCACGAGCGGGAAGTTGCTGTCGGGCCGGTTGAGCTCCTGGAACGCCTCGGGGGTGATGCCCGCGGCGAATTGGCGGGGGTCGTAGGTGGGGTTGGAGGCCATGGCGACGACCGAACCGTCGTTCGGATCCAGGGCGACGACCGCGCCGGCGCCGGCCCGGTAGTTCGAGAAGCGCTGCTTCTCGGTCTGGTCCTGCTGGCCGCGAGCGCTGTCCATCCCCTGGGCGAGCGACTGCTCGGCCATGCGCTGGACGTCGGCGTCGAGCGTGAGCTTGACGTCCTTGCCCGCGACCGCCTTTCGTTCCTCGATCGTCTGCGAGACGCGGCCGCGGCTGTCGACCTCGACCTTCAGCTTTCGCGGGGTGCCGCGCAGGACGCTCTCGAACATCTCCTCGACGCCGTCCTTGCCGATGAGATCGCCCTGCCGGTAGCCGTCGTGCTTGAACACCCGGAGCTCCTCGGCGTTGATCTCGGAGACGTAGCCGATGAGGTTGGCTGCGATCGGCCCGTTCGGATAGGCCCGTTCGGCTGTCCGAACGACCTGCACACCGGGGAATTCCAACTCGTGCTCCTCGATGTACGTGCGCACCTCGGGCGGGACCCCGGTCGCGACGTGGACGGGTGCGAGCGTGGACGCACGCGGATCGTCGATCCGCCGATCGACCTCGTCGGGCGAGACGCCGAGCAGCTGAGCGAGTCGTGTGACGACGAGCTCGTGCACACCGCGGCTCATGGTCTTGTTGCGGTCGAAGGTGACGACGTCGACGGGCTCGTTGTCGACGATCGGCTTGCCGTTGCGGTCGAGGATGCGACCGCGAAGGGCAGGCTCGTAGACGATCCGGGTGCGGTTACTGGTAGCGGCGGCGGCGTAGTTGGAATCCGACGCCACCTGGAGGAACCAGAGCCGGGCGAAG
>DATFXL010000018.1:0-15671 GCA_035316025.1 Acidimicrobiia bacterium | reverse complement strand
GGGTCGGTACGGGCGCTCGGGCCGCAGCAGCTCGCCGTCTCGAAGCAAGTCGCCGACGACAAGGGCTGGAACCGGGGCTCGACGGTGCCCGTGACGTTCTCCGACGGCACGACGACCGACTTTGCGGTCGGCGCCGTGTACGACGCCCGCGACATCGCCGGCAACTACCTCCTGCCTCGTGATGCATGGACACCGCACGCGGTGCAGGACATCGACAACACGGTGCTGATCCGGCTGCAGAGGGGCGTGGCGGTCGCGGACGGCAAGCGCGCCGTGCAGCGCACCGTCGGCGCGTACGGCGCGCCCGACGTGGAGGACCGGGGCGAGTACGCGTCCTCACTGAGCCAGGGCGTCGACATGATGCTCGGCATCGTCTACGTGCTCCTCGGCCTCGCCATCCTGATCGCGCTGATGGGCATCGCCAACACGCTGTCGCTCTCCGTCTACGAGCGCACGCGTGAGCTCGGCCTGCTGCGGGCCATCGGCGAGAGCCGGCGTCAGCTGCGGTCGATGATCCGCTGGGAGTCCGTGGTGATCGCCGTCTTCGGCACGATCGGCGGGCTCGCAGTGGGCTTTTTCCTCGGCTGGGCCCTCGTGCAGGCGGCGTCCGCCGGCACGGGCGACATGATCGCCCCGACGTTCTCGGCGCCGGTCACCCAGCTGGCTGTCGTGCTGGTGGTGGGCGCGGTCGCGGGCGTCCTCGCCGGGCTCCGCCCCGCCCGCCGGGCGGCGAAGCTCCCGGTCCTGCAGGCCGTGGCGGCGGAGTAGCCCCGATGTTCGAGCACCGCGGCCGCCCCCGATCCCCCCGACACCCGCCGGCGGGGGCGGCCGCGGCCTCGGGCGCGCGGCGGGTTGCCTTCGCGGCGGTCGTCAACGTCCTGGCGCTCGCCGCGTGGGCGGCCGAGCCACGAGACTCCAAGAGACAGGGCACACACCGGAGGTGCACATGACATCGACGCCGTTTCTCGCCGGGAAGGTGGCCGTGGTCACCGGAGCCAGCCGTGGGATCGGGGCGGCAACGGCGCGGGCCTTCGGTGCCGAGGGTGCGTCGGTCGCGCTCGCCGCCCGCGACGAGGTCGCGCTCAGGTCGCTCGCGGACGAGCTCTCCGCTAACGGTGCCGGCGCCATCGCGGTACCCACCGACGTCGGCGACGCAGCCGCGATCGAACGTCTCGTCGCCGTGACGGTGAGCACGTTCGGGCGCCTCGACCTCGCATTCAACAACGCCGCCGGCGGCGGCCAGGCGCCCACGCCGCTGGCCGAGCTACCGGTCGACGCGTACGACAGCGCCGTCGCCATCACGCTCCGCAGCGTGTTCCTGTCGATGAAGTACGAGATCCCCGCCATGCTGGAGTCCGGCGGCGGCGCCATCGTCAACATGTCGTCGACGGCGGGCCTGGAAGCGGTCGGCGGCTTGGCAGGCTACGTGTCCGCCAAGCACGGCGTCATCGGGCTGACGAAGACGGCGGCTCTCGACTACGCGACCCAGGGAATCCGCGTGAATGCCCTCGCGCCGGGACCGATCCTCACGGAGAACCTCGAACGGGCTGGCCCCGAGATGCAGGAGCGCGCCGGCCAGGCGCTCCCGATGCGCCGGATCGGGCGGACCGACGAGGTCGCTCGGGCCGTCGTCTGGCTCTGCTCGGACGATGCGAGCTTCACCACCGGGGCCACCATCCCCGTCGAGGGAGGAAAGCTCGCCGGCATCGCCCCGTTCAACGCTCCCGGCCGCGACGCGTCGGGCTGAGGTGCGTCAGCCGCCCTCGTCGTCGCAGTGCTCGGACGACGGGGGGACGTCGAGCGCGGGGTTGCGGTCGAAGAACCCGACCGGTGCCAGCAGGAACCCGCTGGACTCGACCGGCATCACCGGCCAGTCCTCGGGGCGGGGGATGTGGGTCACGCCGAAGGTATGCCACACGACGAGGTCGGTGTCGGCGACAGCCCGGTCGGCTGCCGTCCAGCGCGGCAGCCCGTCGCCGCCCGCGTGCTGGTTCGGGTACTCGCCCGCAGCGCGCCGCTCGTCGGCGCGGTAGGGCGTCACCCAGAGATTGCGCGTCGCGAACGCCGCTCGGCGCCCGACGCTCGACTCGGGGTGCGCCAGCAGGGTCGGCGTCGAAGACGGCACGAGCTTGTACCCCACGGGCTCGCCGAGGCGGTTGCGCACCTCCGGGTTCACGATCTTCCACACCCGACTGCGGGCCGGGTCGACGACCCGTTGCGCCTGCCGCTCGGTCCGAAGTGCCGTCGCCTTGGCGGTGAACACGTTCGCGAGCGGGTTCTCGGGGCCCACGGGTTCTGGCAGCGCGTCGACCTCGTACACCGAGTTCGCAGTGCCGTCGACGTCGAAATCAAGCCGGACGTTGAACAAGTGCTGGTGATACGGCGCCGCGAGCTGGGGTGCGACCATCGACGCGTTCTCGAGGCCTTCGCCGTTGTTGGCGGACACCGCCATCGTCGACATCACGCCGCTGAGCTTGACCTCGAGCTGCATGCTGCCGTCGAGGTAGAAGTACCAATAGAAGGCGTACTCGTAGTTGCCGACGGTCGAGATCGAGCTGACCACAAGACGACGCTGGCGGCGGACCTCGGTCGTGCCGCCCAGCATGTCGACGTGCTTCCAGAGGATGCCGAAGTCCTCCTCGTGCACGCAGATCGCGTTCTCGATCGTGTATGGCTTCCCCTTCTCGTTCCCGAGCGTGGCATCCAGGTAGCGGATCTCACCGAGGCAGTCACACCCCAACGTGAGCGAGTTGGCCAGGCGGCCCAGGCCCCACTCGCCGGCGTCGAAGGCGTTCTTCCAGTTGTGCATCGGGCTCGTGTGCCCGTACGGCACGACCATCTCGCTGACCGACGCCCGATACAGGATCGGGCGGACGCGGCCGCCGTCCTCGTACCCGATCGTGTGCAGCACGAGGCCCTCGTGCGGGTCCATCGAGACGCGCATCGACCAGCGCTGCCAGCGAACGAGGTTCCCGTCGACCGTGAAGCTGGGCCCCTCGGGCTGCGTGATCCCGAGCGGCTTGAGGTCGTCACGCATGGGCCCGACGTCGTCGGGCAGGTAACTGCCGCGCTCCGGCGGCAGCGGTAACACGCCGTGGTCGGCCACCTCAAGCACCTGGCCCCGCGCCATGTCGACGTACGCGATGAGCCCTTCGATGGGGCGCGCGTAGCCGTTGTCGGTTTCCGTCTCCCGGTAGAACGCGATGCACCGACTGATCCGTCGCCCGTCCTCGTGCGAGACGCCGAAGTTCCCGGCCGGCCACGGGTCGATCTGTACCTTGCCCTGATCGGTGATCCCCCGGCGGGCGAGTGCCGCCCGCCACTCGGCGCTCTCGTTGAGCGCCAAGATGGCGTTGCGCGACTCCTCGAAGAGCAGCGCCGGACGCATCCCGGGCACGTCGCGCCATGACGTCACGGCGCGTCGTCCTACGTCGACGACCGCCTCGACCACGTCGGCGACGGGCCCGGGCACGAGCACGACCCTGACGCGCCGCTCGACGGGGTCACCGGCGGCGAAGCCGCTGACTGCCTCCTTCGGTGGCTCGTCGAGCCCGAAGTAGGCGAAGCGGGCGTCGTTGGTCAAGCGCCCGGTGTCGCGGATCACCGCTGCCGCCGTTTTGATCTCTGCTGCCGACAGCGGCTCGAGCGGGTGCGCGGGCCGCATCGTGGCCTCGGAGGCTGCTGCGTCGATCGCCATCCGTCCTCCTTCTCGGTTTCGATCACTGTCCAGTACACACCGCGCGGCGGCTACGACGCCGTACGTAGGAGTGCCAGCCCGTGCGCCCGTCGTCGTACGCGGAAAAACCGCTCCTCGCCCGACGCAATCGAACTCCACGTCCGCCACGATCGTGAAGAAGGTCGAGCAGGAAGTAGCGACGATGTTGGCGGATGCCGGATGGTGGCCCGGGTTCGGGCTCCTGTGGATCGTGCTCTTGTGGAGTGTCCTCGCATTCTTCTTCTGGCGGCGGCGACGCTTCTGGGGCGGTCCGAGGGCGTCGGGCGAAGCGGTGCTCGGCGAGCGCTACGCCCGGGGCGAGATCAGCGAAGACGAGTATCGGGAACGCCTGCGCGTCCTGAAGGGCGGAGGGTAGGAACCGAAACCCGACCCTTCGGGTCGCCTTTACACTGGAGGTCATGATCGGGCGCGGGCTGTTCTCGTTCCCGAACCCGGTGAACGAGCTCTCCGCGCGTCTCGTCGCCGGTGGGGTCCTCGCCATGGCTCTCGCCGCGATCGTCTTCGGTCAGCTCTGGCTGCTCGCCCCGCTCGCCTACGGGTTCGTCGCCCGCGTGCTGGCGGGCCCGACGTTGAGCCCGCTGGGTCAGTTCGTGACCAGGGTCGTCACACCGCGGTTGCCCTTGCCGGCCAAGGCCGTGCCCGGGCCACCGAAGCGGCTCGCGCAGGGCATCGGCGCGATCTTCGCCGTGACGGCGGCGATCGCGTGGTTCGGGTTCCGGAGCTCAGCCGCCGCCTATGCGCTGTTGAGCGGCATCGTCGTGGCGGCGACGCTCGAGTCGGTGTTCGCGTTCTGCGTGGGCTGTACGGTTTTCGGCCTGCTCATGCGCGGAGGCGTCATCCCGGACGACGTGTGCAAGCGGTGCAACGACATCTGGGGACGGGGGCTGCGACCGGGGGCGACGAGTTCCTGAGTCCTCCCTCGCGAAGATGGCCTTCCCGAGATCGGCCGTGTTCTGGATGAACAGCGCGGCGATCCCCCACACGAACGGCAGCCACACTGGGATGCCCAGGAAGGTCGGGGACGCGTACTCCCATGCGCCCGTGTGGATGGACACGCCTTCGGCTAGCGGGCCGAACACGAACCCCATCACGTACACCCACGCGCTCGTGCGACTGGGCCGCAGCGCGTAGATAGCGAGGCCGGTGGCGATCAGCAGCGCCGTGAGCGCGACCGGGTGACGCCAGAGCACGCTCGTCAGCAGCAGGGTCGCCAGGGCGAGCGCCGCGTTGAGGAGCGCCTTTCGGGAGTCCGACACGGCGGACAGCTTTGCAGGCGCGAGCGAGTCGGCGCGGGCCGCAGCTAGGCCCTGCGGGCGCGGGCGGCGGCGGTGAAGGGAAAGGCGAGGTGCCGGAGGTATCCGACCGGCGGGACCGGGTCCGGGATGCCGAACCCGCTCGGGCGCCGGTCCTTGGGCATGTACGCCGTGCCGAAGACCCGGTCGACGACCGGGAGGCCGAAGTTCTTGTCCCTCGCCTCGGGATCGACGGCGTGATGCCAGTGGTGCCACTCCGGGGTGTTGATCACCCAGCGCAGTCCGGGGAACCGGAGGCGAACGTTGGCGTGCTGGAAGATCGCCAGGAGCGTCACGAACACGGCCACCCCAGCGAACGTGCCGCCGCTGAATCCCAGGATCACCAGCGGCATCACGGTGAACGCCTGTGTGAACGCCTGGTCGACGGGATGCAGGCGCCCGGCGGCAACCCAGTCCATCAGCTCGATGCTGTGGTGCACGGCGTGGCAGCGCCAGAGGAACGGCACCGTGTGCGTCAGCCGGTGCCCCCAGTAGTTCCCGACGACGACGAGCGCGACGGCGAATGGGATGGCCGCGGTTGCGGGGAGCGCGCCGACGAGGTTCATGTTCCGGATCCAGAACACTGGGGCGAGCGCCGCGACGACGAGCGCGACGCCCAACGCGGTCGCGAACAGGTTGTTGACGAGAAGGTGCGTGAGGTCGGTGAGGAATCCGCGCCGGAACACGCGCTGGGGTCGCAACGCGAAGAGCTTCTCGAGCGGGACGAACAGCAGGAACAGCGCCGCGATGCCGACGACAGCGTTGCCCCGAACCGCGAGCGCCACGACGAGGGCGGCGACGAACGTGAGCCCGGTGACCAGCCCGAAACGGGTTTGTCGCTCCTGGTCGACGGCGGCAACGCCCATGCCGCTATCCCAAGGCAACTTGGTCAGAGGAGCTGACCGCGAACATCAGGGTTCAGTGAGGTCCTGCCACGCCGGTTCCCGCTTCTCGGCGAACGCCCGGGGCCCCTCCTCCTGGTCGGGATGACCCCACATCGACACCAGCTCCCCCGCGCCTTTGCGACAGGCGTCGGTGAGCCCGAGTTCGAGCGCACCCCACAAGGCGCGCTTGGTCGCGCGCATCGCCGCCGGCGAGTTGCGTGCCACTTTCTCCGCCAGCGCCTGCGCCTCCTCCCGGAGGCGCTCGGGTGGGTCGACGATCTGGCTGATCATGCCGAGCTCGTACGCCCGTTCGGCGGAGAGACGCTCGTGGCGACCGACGAACGCCATGCGCATGACGGCTTCGACCGGCATCTTCCGGATGAGGCCGATGGCCTCGAGGGCGACGACCTGTCCGATCGAGACGTGAGGATCGAAGAATTGCGCATCCGACGCCGCGATGACGATGTCGGCGTCAGCGATCCAATGGAACCCGCCACCGGCGCACACCCCGTTGACCGCGGTGATCACCGGCTTCCACACCTGCTGGTGCCACGCCGTGAAGTGGAGGTCGAACTCCTCGACCGAGCGGCGGTACCGCTCCATGCCGACGCCGTCGCCGGCGATCTCGGCGACGTCCACACCGGTCTGGAACGCCCGGCCCTCGCCGGTGTGCACGATCACGCGCACGTCGGGATCACGGTCGAGCTCGGTCCAGGCGACGGCGAACTCGTCCCGCATGTGCGCCGACATGGCGTTGAGCTGGTCGGGACGGTCGTTGATCAACCACCCGACCGGGCCCCGTCGCTCGACCTTGAGGCACTGGAACTCGGAGTAAGTCATCGCCGCGACTTCAGATCCCCATCGGGCACAAGCGGCTGCCACACCGGCTCCCGCTTCTCCGCGAACGCCCGGGGCCCTTCCTCCTGATCGGCATGACCCCACATCGAGACGAGCGCGCGGCCGCCGAGTCGGTAGGCATCGGACAGCCCGAGCTCGAGCGCGCCCCACAATGCCTGCTTGGTGATCCGCATCGCCGCCGGCGAGTTGCGCGCGATGTTCTCAGCGAGGGCCTGGGCGTCGTCGCGCAGGCGCGTGGGCGGGTCGACGACCTGCGAGAGGATGCCGAGCTGACGGGCGCGCCGAGCATCGACGCGCTCGTGCACGCCGACGAGGGCCATGCGCACGACGGGTTCCATAGGAGACTTCCGGACGAGGCCGATCGTCTCGTACGCGCTCACCTGCCCGAGGGAGACGTGCGGATCGACGAACGTCGCGTCCGACGACGCGATCACGACGTCGGCGTCCGTCACGAAGTGCAGGCCGCCGCCGGCGCACACGCCGTTGACGGCCGCGATCACGGGCTTCCACACCTGGTTGTGCCACGCCGTGAGGCGGAGCGCGGCGTCCCGCGTGCGGCGCGACTGCTCGCGGAGCGCGTCCCTGTCTCGGCTGACCTGCACTACGTCGACACCAGTCTGGAACGCGGGTCCGTTACCCGTGTTGACGATCACGCGCACCGAGGAATCGCGGTCGAGTTCGCGCCACGCCGTCTCGAGCTCGCGGAACATGGCGGCGTCCATGGCGTTGCCGGCGTCGGGCCGGTCGAAGATCAGCCAACCGACCGGGCCGCGCCGCTCGACGACGAGGGTCTCGTAGGTCATCAGCTGCGCGGCACGTCGCGCCAGGACCGCCCCTGCCACGGATCTGGCTCGCGTGGGAGCCCGAGCACCCGCTCGCCGAGCACGTTCTTGTTGACCTCGGTGGTGCCGCCTTCGATGGTGTTCGCCCGGCTGCGGAGCATGCCGCGCAGCTCGAACGGGAGTGACGACGCGTAGTCGGCGGCGTCGCTCGTCCACGCCACCGCGTCCATGCCGAGCAGTCCGACCGCCAGCGCTTGGATCCGCTGGTTCAGCTCGCCTTGGTGCACCTTGCCGATCGAGCTCTCGGGCCCCGGCGGACGACCGGCGCGGAGGCGGGCTCGGACACGATCGTTGGTCCAGGCCCGGATGCGCTCCTCGCTGTAGCCGCGCATGAGCTCCTGCCTGGCAACCGGATCGCCGGCGGCGCCTCGTCGGCGGGCCAGGTCGAGGACGTGGGCGGTGGCCAACCCGCCGATGCGATCGACGCCGCCGGAGCCCTCGCCGGCGACCATCTGACGCTCGCCCGAGAGCGTCGCCCCCGCCACTCGCCACCCGTCTCCGACGTCGCCCACGCGCTGCGTGTCGGGCACGCGGGCGCGGTCGAGGAACACCTCGTTGAAGTCGATCTCCCCGCCCATGTGGCGCAACGGCCGCATGTCGACGCCGGGCTGGTGCAGGTCGAGGAGGAAGTACGTGATGCCCTTGCGCTTCGGCGCGTCGGGGTCGGTGCGGGCGAGCAGGACGGCGAAGTCGGACCGGTGCGCCCAGGTGGTCCAGACCTTCTGACCCGTCATCAGCCACGAGTCGCCGTCGCGCACGGCGGTGGTCGCGAGGGAGGCGAGGTCGGAACCGGCGCCGGGCTCGCTGAAGAGCTGGCACCAGCGCTCGGCGTTGCGGACGATGGGCGGCAGGAACCGGCGCCGTTGCTCCTCGGTGCCGTGGGCGAAGAGGGCGGGCGCGGCGAGGTTGAGCCCGAGCGGGTTGAGCCGCCCGAGGTTGTAGGGCCGCAGCTCGGCCTCCACGGTGCGCGCCACCTCAGGCGGGAGGTCGAGCCCGCCGTACTCGACCGGCCAGGTGGGCGCCACCAGGCCGGAGCGAGCGAACACCGGGTACCAGTCCTCGTACTCGGCGCGCGACCGGACCTCGCGGATCGCAGCCGCGCTTCCGCGCTCCGCCGCGTCCCGCCACGCGACGGGGACGTTGTCGTCGATCCAGCTCCGAACCGCCTCGACGACGTCGGCGGCGGACGTGTCAGGCGCGACCGCCAACAGCTGTCGGCGCGCGACCTTGCCGCTCTCGTTGCGCGGCAGGGCGTCGACCGGCCGGAACGACACCGGCACCTTGTACGGAACGAGGCGCTCGCGGCACCAGTGCTCCAACACTCGTCCGTCCGCGTCGCCGACGACGAACGCGACCGGAACCTCGCCCAGACGGGCATCCGGCGCGCCGACGACGGCGGCGTCGCGTACCTCGGGCGCGGCCCGCAGGACCTCCTCGACCTCGCCCGGCAGCACCTTGTTGCCGCCCCGGTTGACGACCTCGCCCACCCGCCCCTCGATCCACACGAACCCGTCCTCGTCGACCCGCGCGAGGTCGCCGGTTCGGAGGTACCCCTCGGCGTCGAGGCGATCCGCGAGGTCGCCGCCACCCAGCTCACCGGACGCCATCCGCGGCGGCCGCACCGCGAGCTCGTCGTCGTCGCCGACGAGCTTGATCTGCACGCCGGGATGCGGCCGCCCGGCGGCGCCGATCTTCTCGGGGTGGGCGCGGGCGTCGGCGGCCGTCCACCCGATCACTTCGCCGATCTCCGCCTGCCCGTACCCGTTGAGCACGACGACGCCGAACCGGTCCGCGAACCGCTGGGCGTCGGACGGGGGCAGGGGCGCGGTGATGCTGCGCACGTAGCGCAGCGGCGCGAGGTCGTCGATCTGTTCGTCGCTCGCGAGCATCGTGATCGCGGCGGGCGGCAGCACGGTCGAGCGGATGCCGTGCCGCCGCACGAGCTCGGCGAAGGCGCCCGTCTCGAATCGTTCCATGATCACGATCGAGGCGCCCGCCCGCAGACCGAACAGCACGTTGTAGATGCCGGCGTTGAGCGCAAGGGAGACGGGGATCAGATTCGGGGTCGGTCGTGCGTTGGGCTGCGGGTGACGACCGACCAGGCCGCCGAGGACACGGTCGATGAGCTCGAGGTACGCCGTGTGCGTGTGCAGGATCGCCTTCGATTCGCCCGTCGTCCCCGACGTCCACTGCACGAACGCGGCATCGGGATCGCACTGTCCGGTGCCGTCAAGCCACTGCAGACCCTCAGGTCGGAGCAACGCGACGGCCTCGACCGCGGCGACGGCGCGCTCGAGCTCGACTTCGGGCGCGCGGTGGTTGACGGGGACGAACACCGCGTCGGCCGACCACACGCCGAACATGGTCGTGACCATCTCGGGCGCGTTCGGGAACTGCACCGCCACCGGCTCACCGGGCCTGATGCCAGCCTTCCGAAGCTGCGCCGCCGTCGTAGACGCCGCGTGTCGTGCCTCGCCTGCGGTCACCGACCGGTCGATCGTGTGCAGGAGCGCCTCGCCGTCGGCGAACGGATGCGACTCGAGCAGGTCGGACAGACGCACGAATATTCTGTATACAACACCGGCGGTCCTCGGCGAGGAGGCGCGCGTGTCCGACGGTCCGTCGATCACGGACGAAGGCGTGGACCGGCTGCGGGCGCGCATCGGAATCCCGCAGCCGCATCCGCAGCCACCGCACTATCGGTGCCCGAACGAGGATGCGTTCCGCCACGTGGCCGAGGCATACGGCGACGACAACCCGCTATGGCGCGATGCCGCGTACGCGCGCGGGACCCGCTGGCGCGGCCCGCTGGCGCCGCCTCCCCTCGTCGGCGGCGACACCCTGGTCGGAGAGAACGAGGTCCCCGAGCTCGAGGCCGAGCAGCAGGCGCTCCTCAAGGGCGATCCCATCCGGGGCGCGCACGCGTTCTATGCGGGAAGCTTCCGCGAGTGGTGGGCGCCGCTGCGGCCGGGCACCCCGGTGACGCGCCGGAACGCGCTCGTCGGCGTGCACGACAAGCACAGCGAGTTTGCCGAACGCGCCGTGCACGAATGGACGGCGGAGGTATTCGCCGCGCCCGACGCGGTGCTGTCGGCGCAGTACCGCCTGATGATTCGCACCGAGCGGGAGAAGGCCGAGGGGCGCGGCAAGTACGACAAGACCACCATCGCCCCCTACGCGGACGAACAGCTGCGCGAGATCGACAACGCGTACGCGGCGGAGCCGGGCCGGCGGCGCGGCGCCGAGCCCCGCTGGTGGGAGGACGTGGATGAGGGCGACGAGGTGGGCCCGCTCGTCAAGGGACCACTGCGTGTCACCGACATGGTGTGCTGGCACGTCGGGATGGGCATGGGTCTCTACGGGGTGAAGGCGCTGCGGCTCGGCTACCAGCAACGTCGGCGCGTCCCCCGTTTCTTCCACGTCGACGACCTCAACGTCCCCGACGTGCAACAGCGCGTCCATTGGGACGCCGACTGGGCCCGGCGCGCGGGCAATCCGGCGATCTACGACTACGGCCGCATGCGTGAAACCTGGCTCATCCACCTCTGCACCGACTGGATGGGCGACGACGCCTGGCTATGGAAGCTCGACTGCCAGTTCCGCCGCTTCAACTACGTCGGCGACACCCATTGGATGCGCGGCCGCGTCGTCCGCAAGGTTGTCGTCGACGGCCGGCCCACCGTCGACCTCGACGTGTGGGGCGAGAACCAGCGCGGCGAGATCACGACGCCCGGGCACGCGACGATCCTGCTCCCGAGCCGCGAGCATGGCCCGGTGCGACTGCCTGATCCGCCCGGTGGTGCGGCGACGTGCCAGGAAGCCTTGGACGCGCTCGTCGCCCGGTTTGCCGCTGAGGAAGGCGCGTGAAGGACTACCCCGCGTCCCCGCCGGGTCTGGTCGCCGAGCACGACGGCGCCGTGCTCCGCGTGCGCCTCGACCGGCCCGACCGCCGCAACGCACTCACCGACGAAATGGTGTACGCCCTCATCGAGGTCATCGAAACGGCGGGCAGCGACGAGACCGTGCGCGTGCTCGCTCTCTCCGGTACCGGCGAGCACTTCTGCTCGGGCTTCGACCTCGGTGAACGCGGTGGCGGCGACAAGCCCCGCGTCGGTGCCACGCAGCGGCGCATGCGGTGGCAGGTGAACCGGCTCATCCCGACGATGCTCGAGACGCAGACCCCGATCGTCGCCGCCGCCCGCGGATGGGTAATCGGGCTCGGCCTGCATCTGCTCCTTGCGTCCGACTTCGCCGTGGTCGCCGACGATGCGCGCGTGCGCGCTCCCTTCGCTGCGATGGGCTTCACGCCCGACTCGGGCGGATCGTGGCTGCTCCCGCGTCTAGCCGGTGTCGCGCGCGCCAAGGAGATGCTCATGCTCGGCCGGGAGGTGAGCGGTGCGGAGGCGGCGGCGTGGGGGATGGTGCACCGGGCGGTGCCGGCGGCCGACGTCGACGACGCCGCCGGCGCGCTGGTCGACGAGCTGGCCTCGGCGGCCACCGTCGCCGTCGGCCTCTCGAAGCTGCTGATCCACCGGGGCCTGGGCGCCGACCTGGAGCGCCACCTCGCCGACGAAGCCCTCGCCATCGAGCTCGCCAGCCGTTCTGAGGACTTCCACGAATACGGCCGCGCCCGCCGCGACCGGCGCGACCCCGAGTTCGAAGGGCGCTGACGACCGAGCGTCAGTGCACTACTCCCCCGGCACGCCGAGTGCTTCCGCGAACTGCCGGGCCTCGCGCCGCCAGACGGGTTGGACCGTGAATCGGGCGTCCTTGTCACTCCCGAAGCGAAGTGCGAGATGCCTCGGCTTCGCGGGCGGGTCGGCGCTCAGCACCGAGACCAGCTCGCGTGGGTACGACCCGAGCATCTGGCTGCGCCGGGCGTCGAAGTTGTGCCCGGAGTGCACGATCACGCGCCGGTCGGTCAGCGTGAGGATGAAGGACGCCACGCGCGCCTCGGCAAGGAGCCCGAAGACGGTACGAGAGAGGTCACCGCTCGGGTCTCGGGTCCACAGCGAGACCTCGACCTGCTCGCCGGGATCGAGCGAGCCGTCCACGGCCTTCGCGATGCGCTGCGCGAACCCCTTCTTCCCGAAGACCGCCATCGCGGAGTCCTTCCTTCTCTCGGGGTCAGCGCCTGGCCGACGTTCCAGCCGTTGCGTCGAATACCCAGGACACCGCGCCGCTGAGGCGGACGAGCTCGACCTCGGGAGGTTCCGGCGCCGGCGCCGCGCTCGCGTCGACGGCGACCTCGATCACCACGCCATCGTCGGCGACTGCGATGTCGGTCACACGGGTCCGACGGTCGACGGCCTGCGCGATGGCCTCGACGCCGCCTCGCTCGCCTCGCGCGAGCAGCCCGAGCCATCCGGGGTTCGACGGGTCGAGCAGCCCGTCGGCGAGCGGCGTCAGCGCGAGCGTGACCCCGTCGTCGCCGAGCTCGACGGCCGACTCGAAGCCGGGGGGGAACGCCGGGTGCAACGCCAGCACGGTCGCCACCGAGTCGAGGCTGCTGGTGTCACCGAGGTCCAGCGCCGCCGCCAGCCGCTCGCTCGCGACCCAGGCGGCGCCGATCCACTGGCTCGCCAGGATCTCGCGCGCCGTGTCGGCGTCGAGCCGGTCCGCCAGCGACAGCTCGGCCGAGCTCGTGAGCAGGTGCACCTGCTCCTGGAACTCACGCCCGACAGCGACCAGCGTGCCGTGCGAGAGGTCGGCGAGCCGGAACGCGGGGTCGAACGGCCCTCGGTAGTCCCTCCTACCGCCCGGCTCACCGTCGCCCGGGCGCTCGTTCGGCACCGACGCGAGGGGCAGCTCTGCGACGCGCAACGTGTGCGGCGCGGGTCCGATCGGGTCGTTGCGGGGATCGATCGTGATCGTCCAGTGGCAGTGCGGCTCGCGGTCGGCAGGGACCCGCGGCGGACGGTGGATCGGCCGGATACGGGCGTGCGGGTTGGTGGCGACGGCAGTGCCGTCGAACGTGGGGTCCTCGATGTGGTGGCACATGCCGACCACGCGCGCCTCCCCGTGCGGCTCGACATCCATCAGTGCGCCGCAATGGTTCAACCAAAACTCGCCGTGACGCGCGTCGGTGAGCTCGTAGGCGACGCCCATGTACTGGTGCACGAAGCCCACGTCGAGCTGCAGGCCCTTCATGATCGCCCCGACGTCGTCGCCTTCGATCGCCATGAGCCTGCGCATCCGCGCCGTGTACGTCGGGCTGGCGCCGAGCCATTCGTCGATGGCGACGTCGTCGACCGTGTCGATCCCGGCGCGCACCGCGACCTGCGGCATGAGCGCCCGGTCGATGAGGTGTCCGACCATCATGTACTCGAGGACGACGGGGACGAGCCGTTCCCGGGACAGATCACCCAGCGTGGACGGCGCCGGTGCCACGCCGCATAACGTACGCGCCTGTCTCGGTGTCCGCACCCGTCCAGTCGGTCCACGTCCGTGGCACTCGCACGCACCGGCCGCGCGCCGGACGCGGAGCTGCGAGCGGGGCTGCCCTCGACGTGACCCCGGACGCTTCGAGTCGGTGTTGGACTTTTTGGTGGTTCACGTGGCTGCCGGCTTGGGAGCGATCATGACCTTGCGGAGAGGCGGCCTCTCCGGGATCCTGAACGGGAAGACCCGGCGTGTCCGACGGGCCGTCTTCGAGAGGAGTTCTGATGGCGGAGATCACGGACCAAGATCAGGAGCAGGCAGAGGCTCGAACCCGTGCCGTGCGGTGGCAGCTCTTCGGAATCGCCGTACTTGCCATCGTCATTGCTGCGGGAATCGTTGCGTTGATCCTTCACGCAAGCAAGGTTCAGGATTGGCTGGCCGTCCACACGGGAGTCCGCAACTTGTCGGGCCCCTACTACGGATTCTGGTCCGGTGTCGGATCGGACATCGCGGAGCTCGCCATCTTCGGCGCGATCGCGACGGGCATCTACCAGCTTGTGAAGAAGTGGAACTGTCATGAGCCGGGCTGCTGGCGAGTCGGAACGCATCCCGCTGCGGGCGGTCAGTTCCTCCTGTGCTACCGCCACCACCCCGACTATGCAGGCAATAGACCGACGCACGACTGATCGAACGGCTGCACCGCGAGCACACCGCGCACCAGGCCGTGCTCGCGCACAAGGTCAACGAAATCCATGAGCGCATGACCGCCCATCCGCCCAACAGCGAGAGCGTCGACATGGTCAGGAACGAGCGTGCGTGCGCCGAGTAAGCGATGCCAGACCCACCTGTGCGAATGGGACATCCGAATCTGCTCGGCTTTCGAGCCTGGGAGCCCGTTAGCGCCGCCCTAGTGCGGGTGCGTCGTGCGCCGACGTGGTGCGCACACTGTGTTGCGCGATCGATAGTGAGCAGGGATCCACTCGCTGCGAAGTCCGCACCGGTCTCGCGACCTCACTACGCTCCCGTGGCGCTGATGTCCAACACTGGGGGGGTAGTGATGCAACGGTCTGATTTCCCGATCCCGACAACCGGAATCCTTGCTACCCATTTCGTGGTGGCGCAGGACATAGAAACCACCGCGCGCTTCTACGGCGACGTCCTCGGCGGCAAGGTCGTTCTTGACGGGACCGCGATCGGCCCCGGCGCTCCGACCTACGTCAAGTTCGCCAACATCTGGATCATCATCAACAGCGGAGGTGGCCCGACGCCAGACAAGCCAGAGATCGTCCTCGACGTCCACGACGACCCGAACCGGTACGACACCTTTCTCAACCTACGAGTCGCCGACATCCAGGCCCTGTACAACGAGTGGCGAGGACGGGGCGCCGAGTTCCTCACGCCGCCGCTCGACAACCACGGCTATGAGATTCGGTGCTACATGCGTGATCCGGACGGCCGCATCATCGAGGTAGGACAGGCGACTGGCTTTCTCGACGTGATCAGCGCCACTAGCTCGCCCTAGCTCTGCCCGGGAGGGGTGCTGCGAGAGTCTCTTGCGCGCATTGCCGTGGCCGCGGCGCCATGCAAACGGGGAGGCGCACGTAACGCCGGATCTGTGCTCCGCTTGACGGCTGACCGCAGCGTCATTCTGTGGGCGCGTGATTTGGTGCCCCGGATT
>DATFXL010000017.1:0-8489 GCA_035316025.1 Acidimicrobiia bacterium | reverse complement strand
TCCCGCACCGCGAGGGACACCCTGATCTCGCCGCCGTCCGCGATGTCGCACAGGCGGGCCGCGAGCTGCACGGCCGCGCCGAAGAGGTCGTCGTTGTCGTCCGTGACCGGCTCCCCGGCGCTGATCCCGATCTTGACGTCCAGCGGAACCGCGTTCGACTCATTGTGTTCGCAAAACGCGCGCTGCACCGCGATCGAGAAACCAACCGCCGAGGCCACGGAGTTGAAGGCGGCCATAATCCCGTCGCCCGTGTGCTTCACCTCACGTCCGCCGTGAGCCTCGAGCGCGTCGCGGACGATCTTGTCGTGCACGCGCAGCAGCTCGACGTGTCCGGCGTCTCCGAGGGCATACGTCTGCGCGACGGATCCGCTCAGGTCCGTGAACACGATCGCCCGCATCGCCGGCGCCTCGTAGGCGGTTCCCGGTGGATGCGTCGGAAGCGAGCCGAGCATCGTGTTCAAGGGGACCGTCGGGTCCAGCTCGAGGATCGTGCTCGCGAGCTGACCGTGCGCCTGCTCGTGCACGACCTCGACGGCCCGCTTGCTCGGCCCTTCCGCGAGACAGAACACCGAGCCGTTGCTCGGATCGAACCAGTACGTGTGGTAGCGCACGCCGTGCTCTTCCTGGACCTCGACGTCGCGCATGTGGGCATCCGCCAGCTCCTCCGGCGTGAGTCCGGGGAGGTCGTGGCGGTCCATGTACATGGGCATCCGTGAAGCATACGTAGACAGCCGGGCATACGTGCGTCGGAGAACGAGCGGTCCGCTCACGCGATGACCAAGAGGCGCTCGGTCAGAGCCCCAATGGGGGTCGCAGATCGGTTGCGGTGGCTGCGGCGCCGAGGAACGTCGCAATTCCAAGCATCGCCTCGGTGGTCCGCAGCAACGCATAGTGGTCGATCCGGTTCGTCACTTTCGTCCCCGGTTGCGTCGTCGGGCTGATCGCGATGAACGGCATCGGAGTGGGCTCGTCCCACACGATAAATACCGCCGTGCGCCCGGCGCGGTACGCGCTGCTGACGAGGATGACGGGGACCCACTGCTGGAGCCAGTCGTCGCCGTCCCCTACCCCGCAATCGTGCGTGTCGTGACACAGGTTCGGAGTGACGAAAGAGAACGTCGGAAGGGCGTTGGCCTCGAGGTCCCGGCGAAGCTGCCCGTCTTCGAGCGAGCCGAGCGGGACGTCGTCGGCGAGGCACGCCCGTCGGTCGTCGCCGCCGCTGTAGTAGGCGGCTGGGTTGTGCTTCACCGCGTACATGCCGTTCGAGCCGAGCGCGCAGTTCGCCGGCATCGACTCCTCGTAGCTCCGCTCCGTCCCACCGACGGTGCGGACCTGACGGAACAGGTTGTCGACGCTCAGCCGGTACGTCGATGGGGGAGCATCGTCGTGGATGCCTTGGTTTCCGCCAGACGTCGCGCCGATGTAGTTGGGCAGCGACGGTTTGCCGACGATCGAATAGTCGCTGGCGGTCCCGCACTCGGCGGACAGGCCCGTTTCGTACGGCGCATCGTGGCTGCCGATGACCTCATCGGCGGTGTGGTTCTCCATCCAGATCCACACGACGTGGTCGTATCGAGCCACGGCTCCCGTTCGCGTCCCGCACGGTTGCTGGCCGGACGCCGCCCGAGTCGACGGCGCGCTGGACGCCGGGGTGCCCGACGATCGCGTCCTCGATGCGTGATCGCCGCACGCTGACGCGGCGACCAGCGTCAGGACCAGCAACCCCGCACAGACCGCGTGTCGCACGCCGATGCCGTCAGGCACGCAGTTCCGGACGACTGCGGTGGGACGCGGCGAGCGCTGCTCGCCCTCCACGCCGGCGAACCTAACAGGATCGCGGCTACGGGCAGAAGGGTGCCCGGCATGTTGCCGAGACTGAGGGTGACGAAGGTTGGCGCCGCGCCCGTCGCCGCGCCGTGCGGGGGGCGTTCTCTATACCTATGCGGATGACACGACGGGACGGACCGTGTACGCGCTCGAGGGATGAGAAGTCGGTGAGATCGGACTTCGCGCGACGCTGACGTGCCGCTGACGATCGCAGCACGTCGCCGGACGAGATTCGCGTCGTGGTCCCAAATCGGCTTACAAGCCTCGCAGGCGTGTTGGCAGTCGCCGCCGTCGCCGCCGGGGTCGGGATGCCGGGCTCCGCACCCGCCTCGAGCGGGGCCTCCGGCATCCACAAGATCAAGCACGTCGTCGTCATCATGCAGGAGAACCGGTCCTTCGACAGCTACTTCGGGACCTATCCGAAGGCCGACGGCATCCCGATGAAGAATGGCAAACCGTCGCCGTGCGTCCCCAACTCGAAGACGGGCAAGTGCGAGAAGCCGACGCCCGACCACGCCGACGTGAACGGGGGAGGACCCCACAGCGCGGCCAATGCCACCGCTGACATCAACGGCGGCAAGATGGACGGGTTCGTCGACCAGGCCACGAACGCGCAGCGAGGATGCACGGACCCGACGAAGCCCGCGTGCGCGAACACCAACACGCCGGACGTGATGGGCTATCACACCCGGGACGACATCCCGAACTACTGGTCGTACGCCGACGACTTCGTGCTCCAGGACCACATGTTCGAGCCCAACGCCTCGTGGAGCCTGCCCGAGCACCTGTTCCAAGTGTCGGAGTGGTCAGCCAACTGCACGCAACACGACAACCCGTCGAGCTGCAAGAACGCGCTCCAGGCCCCGGGCATTCCGCCCGACTTCGGCGGACGCCGGGCGAACGGCCAGCCGCGGCCGGACCCGATCTACGCGTGGACCGACCTCACGTACCTGCTGCACCAGAACCAGGTGTCCTGGGGCTACTACGTCGTGAACGGGACCGAGCCCGACTGCGAGAACGACGCCGCCGTGTCGTGCGCGCCGGTGCGCCAGAACGCCTCGACGCCTGGAATCTGGAACCCCCTGCCGTACTTCGACACCGTGCGCGCCGACGGAGAGCTCGGGAACATCCAGTCCGTCGACAACTTCTACTCGTCGGCCAAAGCCGGCAGCCTGCCCGCGGTGTCGTGGGTCGCCCCGTCGGGCGCCGTCAGCGAGCACCCCCCGGGCCCCGTCAGCTTCGGGCAGTCGTACGTCACGAGCCTGGTCAACGCCGTGATGAACGGCCCGGATTGGAAGTCCACCGCGATCTTCTTGGCGTGGGACGACTGGGGAGGCTTCTACGACCACGTGAAGCCGCCGAGCGTCGACGTCAACGGATACGGCCTGCGTGTCCCCGGGCTTGTCATCAGTCCCTACGCGAAGCATGGCTATGTGGACCATCAGACGCTGTCGTTCGACGCGTACGACAAGTTCATCGAGGACGACTTCCTCCACGGCCAGCGGCTCGACCCCAAGACAGACGGTCGGCCCGACCCGCGTCCCGACGTGCGCGAGAACGTGAAGATCCTGGGAGACCTCACGCGCGACTTCGACTTCAATCAGAGCCCGCGCTCGCCGCATCCTCTGCCCGTCCACCCGAGCACGACGCTGACGGGCACCCCCGGGCCGAGGCAGGGGTCGCCGGCGGCGATGTCGGGCGACCCGGACGGCTGACCACCGGGCGCAGAACGGGAGTGTCGTACCTCGCCAATTCGCGCTCGCTAGGCGCGGGTACAAACGCGGTGCCTCGAGGCGGGACCGATGAACCCGAGCGTCAGAGGGGGAGGGTGGCCGGAGCGAAGCCATATGGCTCCGGTTGGGATAGGCATCCGGGACGAATGGGGAGACTGGACGCGCACGAACACCGACACGCGCTGCTCATACGATGCGCGAACGAATGAGCCGTCACCCCGACGTCGAGGATCGTGCCGAGGCCGCGGGCTACCGACTCGCCCGGCGAAGCCTCCGGGGACTGCTGGTGTGGTGGTGGCCACTCGTCGCCGACCCCGACGACACCCGCCCACCGTGCTGGTTGGAGCGGCGCCATGCCCTGCCGTACATGCACGCTGTGATCGACCGCCTGGCGGTCTTGCGGTGAGGGAGCGATGAGCAAGGCCGTAGTCGCCATCGCCGTGGGGGCCGCGAGCCTCGGCCTCGTCGCCCAAGCCGCCGTAGCCGCAGCGCCGGTCGACGGCTTCAGCAAGGTAGGAGCCGCGCTAGCCGCGCACGGCATCCAGGCGTGCGAAACGCCAGACTGGACGGTCACGAGCAAGTCGCAGGACGATCTGCCGGTGAGTCGCGACGGCGTGCGCGCTCAAAGATCTCGCCTCGTTGTGCTGGCGCCACAGCCGTGCCCGCCAGTCCATCCGGAGACAGGCGACGTGTCTCCCGAGAAGGCGAGCCTCGTCGGGGCGATCGACGTGTTCGACTTCAAGTCCGCGACCGCATTGAAGCGGCACGGCGAGGACTACACCGAGGGTCGTGGTTACGGCTACGTGCGGAACCGCAACATCCTCATCCAGCTATACGCCGGGTACCCGCCAGGTGTGGAGGAAGCGTTTTTCGCAGCGATGAACGATCTGCACGCCAAGCGCAAGTACGTCTGCAAGCTGTGCTGAGGCGGCATCGGGAGCGACGCGCCGCTTCTGGTTGCCTGAGACACGCCGGGGGCACGGCGTGGAGCGCGGCGATCATCCCGCCGAAAGCACAGAGTGCCGTACAGATCCGATGAATAGAACAACCGCGAACCGACCATGCGGAAGGACACGACGAGAATGACAGCGAAGCTGTGGTGACCGAACGGAAGCGAGGATGAAGAAGTTGTTGGGCGTTCTGGCAGCGGCGCTCATACTTCTGGCTGCTTGTGGAGGTGGATCAGAAAACACGTCCTACTTCGTCGGCATCGATCAAGGTCAAGTAGTGCTCTTCAAAGGTGGCCAGAGCGAGGCGGATGTCGAGAGTCGCACCGACATCGACCCGGCAGAGCTGACGCAAGCCCAACGCGAGGACGTCACCGGCGGCAAGAACGTCTCGTCCCGCAGCGATGCCGACGCGTACGTCCGGCGTCTCCGTCAGGGCGTCGAGGAACGCACGGGGCCCACCACGACGGTCCCGGCGCCGCCCGCGACGCCGGGCGGGTGAACCGTCACCGGGAGCACCCAACCATCGCGACCATCCTTCAGCCAGCTAGGACAAGTGCCGCTTCGTTCTCCCTGCGCGGTCGTCCCGGCCCGTTTGTTGGGCGAAACGTGTTCCGGTCCGAACTGACGCTGACCTACTCCGGCGTTGCGGCGTCCTCGACGCAGGTGGGGCACTTGTCGATGCTCGCCGACTCCCAATCCTGATCGGACACGATCAGCCCCCCGGCTGAGAGACCGCACGCGACTTTGCCGGTCTCACTGTTCACAGCGTGCGCCGGTCCAACAGGAACACGCTGCTCGGATTCGACGAACTGAATGCCTTGCCCGACCTTCCACGTCATGGGCGCCGCCTTCGACGAGGTCCACGACCCTCGTAGAGGGCACTACGCCACCTCCGCGTGCGCGATCGCTGCTCGATGACTTCGTAGATCAAGACGATCACCAGCCAGCCCAGCACCCGGACTCGCAGGTCTTGCCCGATCTTCATGACCTTGTTCGTGCGGCTATCGAAGCCCAGTTTGACGTTCGTCGGCAACCCGCCTGGCTGCGCCTCCGTGGGCCGGTCCTCGAAGCTGTCACCCACGCCGGGTATCTCGATGGGTGACCTCACCGCGGAACAGGACCTCGGATCGGCGTTGGCCGACATCAGCGCGGCGCCCGCGAACGCGTGACCGGAGCTGCGTCCCCTGGCGTCCTATATGTCACCCCTGGACGCATGATCAGACGCATTCGCGCCAGGTCGCGGGTCAGAGGATGACGATGACCAGGACGACGAACCCGACGAGCGACAGGAACGAGCCCACCAGCGCGTTGGCGTCTTTTTTGCTCAGCCGTTCGTGCACAAAAGCCACGTCGCCCCGGACGGGCGGCAGGCCGACACGGGGACGTCCCGCGTGCGTGAACACCGATGTCGCCAGGAAGCCGAGGCCGAGCAGGGCGAACGCGATCGCGACGCCGGCCACGACCGTCGATTCGACATCCCCCGCCTTGGCGAGGAACGTCGATCCGGCGACGACGATGCCGGACGCCGGCACGAGCGGGGTCGTACGCATGCTCGTGCTCGCGGCGGAGCGCTCGAAGTCTTCGATGACTTCCGTGACGACATCTTCCTCACGCTCACCGGACGCCACCCGCTTGTCGATCGACTCGTAGAGCTCGTCGAGCGACGGGATGGTCTGACCGAGACGCCGACCGTGGAAGTACGCGACGCGCCGCCATGCCCTCCGTATCCAGCCGGGCGATCGCGGACGCTGCGTCGTCCGTGCCACGTGTCTATCTTTGCAAACGGGCGTCATAGGCTCTGGGAATGGCCGACTGGGCCACGATCTCCTCGCTCGCCACCGCGGGCGGCACGCTCGTGCTCGCGGCCGCGACCTACTCGGCCGTGCGCTCGTCGAACCGCTCGGCGCGCATCGCCGAACGAGCCATCCAGGTCGGGATGCGCCCGGTGATCATGTCGTTACGAATCCAGGATCCCGCCGAGAAGGTCGGCTGGTTCGACAGTCACTGGGCGAAGGTGCCCGGCGGCGGCGCCTACGCCGAAGAAGCCGATGGCAACATCTACATCGCGGCGTCGGTGCGGAACGTCGGCGACGGCATCGCGGTGATTCAAGGCTGGTGTCCGTACGTAGGGCTCGACCCCGATCGGCCGCGTCCCGAGCCCGGGGAGTTCCGCAGGCAGACAAGGGACTTGTACATCCCGCCCGGCGACGTCGGGTTCTGGCAGGCCGCCATCCGCGATGAAGGCGACGTCGAGTACCAGCCCCTGCTCACCGCCATCAAGGGTCGGGAGCGGCTGACCGTCGATCTGCTCTACACCGACAACGAAGGCGCGCAACGTGCGATCAGCCGGTTGGGGCTCTTTCCCCGCGAAGAGTCGGGCTGGACGTGCACGATCGCCCGCGTCTGGAACCTCGACCGCCGGGACCCGCGTTAGATGCTCGCCGCCATCAGCGACCCGGGGGCCGCGGCGTCTCCCGCCAGCCCAGCTTCACCGACACCCACGTGATCGCGGAGAGCACGGACCCGGTGATGACGGAGGCCAGGAACCCCGGGCCGGTGACCGTCCGGGCCAGGAGGTAGGTGACCAAGGTCCACACGCCGACGCACGTGCCGAACTCCACCGCGAGCCAGCCGGGATGAACCGTCCGCGAGCTGTCCCACGCCATGGGTGTCTGCTCCTGCCTCGAGATCGAAATGCCGCTCGATGCTAGGCGCCGCAATCCGCCGCCCGGGGTGGTCCGTATGTTGTGGGGAGGTCCCACGACCCCGGGAGGCCGGATGCGCAAGGTGCTTGTCCTGACCGTCGGCGCGATCGCCGCCCTCGCCCTCACGGGGGGCGTGGCGCTCGCGGCCAAGAACCCGCCTGTCCAACTCCAGGGCAAGGTCACCAACAAGGGCGAGAAGACCGTCAAGAAGGGCAAGATCTCGATCGAGGCGGACGACTACTACTTCAAGCCGACGTTCACGAAGGCCAAGCCCGGCTCGACCGTCACGGTGAAGCTCGCGAACGAGGGGAAGACGCAGCACACCTTCACGATCCCGAGCCTCGGCGTCGACACCGTGCTCAATCCCGACCAGAAGGCCACGGTCTCCGTCACGCTGCCGACCAACGGCGCCCTCGGCTACTACTGCCGCTTCCACGGCCCGTCCGGGACCCAGGGGGACCTCGGGATGCAGGGTGCGTTCTTCTCGAAGAAGGGTGAGAGCGTGAGCACCGGCGCCGCCGGTGCGGCGCCGAGCTCGGCCGCAACCGCGACGACTGCCGCCAGGTCCTCCAGCGCAGGTGGCGCGCCCGGCTACTGAGGCTCCGGCGACATGAACGCGAGCGGGACCCCGGCGCCCGCCTCCCGGCGCAGTGTCGCGATCCGGCGACCCGGCTGCACCGCCTGCTTGACCGCGCCGAGTCGCTTGCCGAGCGCGGCGGCCGTGGCGGCGAGGTCTCGAACGGTGAACGCGATGCCGTAGAAGCGTGGCGGGGTCTTCACCCGAGCGCTCGTCGGGCCCGATTACCTCCAGGATCGGACGACCCAGTCGGAAGAACGTCTGGGTGAACGGTGGGCCGTATTGGTCCGTGCGGCGGCGCCGGCGGGGTGTGATGCGGTGCTCCGCCAGCGCCGCGATCGTGCGCTCGAGGTCGGGCGTCATGACCACAAGGTGATCGATCGCGACCGTGCCGTTCGGATGCATCGGCGCGTTCGACGGCGACGCGGGCGAGGGCGCCCTTGTCGTGCGCAGCCCGTCGATGTCGAGGCCTTCAGAGGTTCCCGCCAGCGCCCATCCCGAGATTCGGGGCTCCGGCCGTCCGAGCCGGAGCGCGACACCGTCGACTTCGCAGACCTCGTGCTCGTCGACGGCGAAGCCGAGGCTCGTCCACGCGTCGGGGTCGGCGGCCAGGTCGAGCGCGAGGAGCTGTGGCGCCTTCATCAGGAAGGGCTCAGGCTGCGGCTTTCTCGGCCGTCGCGTGATCGATCTCGTCGTG
>DATFXL010000016.1:0-7347 GCA_035316025.1 Acidimicrobiia bacterium | reverse complement strand
AGCACCCCCAGCCCGAGGGGAATACCCACGATTGTCACCAGCACGAGGACGCCGAGGATCGGTCCGACGATGCCGACGAGCGCGCCCCACCCGAACGATGGCCACACTCTCCGTCCGGCAGCGACGGTCGCGTCGGCGGCGCGCGGGAACAACAGCACGAACAGCAGGCCGAGAATCGCCACCGAGACCGTCACCGCGATCCACGAGAACAGCAAGAACGCGATCAGCAAACCCCGGAAGATGCTCGAAACGTTGAAGTGCCTCACCTTCCCGGCCACCGTGCCGGAGGCGACCTGAGGGTCGCGGCGCGACACGACATCACCGCCCACCCGCGCACCACTGCGCACGTTCACGCGACCCAAGACCGCGATCACATCGCCGCCCACACGCCCGTTCACGATTGCGTCGCCGTCGACCACGAACACGTCACCCGTGACCCGGCCATTGATGCGCACGTCTCCCCGGCCGACGTACACCTTGTCGGTGACCACGCCATTGATGACGGCCGGACCGTGGACCGATACCACCGGACCGTTCACGGTCTCGTCCGACGCGATGACGACCCCGCCGTCAACACTGATGCGCCGGTCGCGCCGCGACCGGTCTCCCGCCGCCGCGCCGGCCGGCGTGCAAACGGCGATGCCCAGGATCACGGCGATGGCGCCTACCGCACCCGCACGCAGCCAGCCACGTTCGAGAATCGACCGCATCCTGGCAGTCTCGCAGAGGCGCCCGGACCGGACAATGAGCACCTGCACTGAGCACACGGCCGCGCCAGAACTGCCAGAGATTCGTGAACGGGGAGATAACACCGAGCGCGGGTCCGAATGCCGGCCTGCCGTTCGTCAACTTCGCCGTTCAGCTCGGTGACGCTTGCCGCTCGACGAACTCGTCACCGTGATCGTCGCCGTTCTGACCATACGCCTCACGGCAGCGGTGCCGGAAGAGCAAGCGGGCATGCATCTTTAGAGCCGCCGTCCGACCCGGTCGCGTTTTGACGGGCCTCGTAATCGTCGAGGAACCGATGGTACCGAACATACGTTCGTCAGTCAGCCGCGAGAGGATGCCTCCATGACTGACGACGTCGCCTGGTTGGACGCCACCGCGCAGGCCGAGCTCGTCCGAGCCGGCGAGGTCACGCCCGCTGAGCTCGTCGAAACGGCGATCGCCCGCATCGACAAGCTCAACCCGCAGCTCAACGCGGTCATCCACCGCCTCGACGACAAGGCGATCGCCGCCGCCGTCGATCCCCGGCTCCCGGACGGGCCTTTCCGCGGCGTGCCCTTCCTCGTGAAGGACGGCGTGTGCCACACGGCCGGCGATCCCTTCCACTGCGGCATGCAGGTCTTGAAGGACATCGACTGGCACGAGGACACCGACACATGGCTCGCCGAGCGTTACCGTGCTGCCGGGTTCGTGTTCGTGGGCAAGACCAACCTGCCCGAGCTGGCGGCGTCGGTGACGACCGAGCCACTCGCATACGGCCCGACGCACAACCCGTGGAGCCTCGAGCACTCTCCGGGCGGTTCCAGCGGGGGAGCCGCCGCCGCCGTCGCGGCCGGCATCGTCCCCGTCGCCCACGGCAACGACATGGGCGGGTCCATCCGCGTGCCGTCGAGCGCCTGCGGGCTCGTCGGGCTGAAGCCCACGCGGGGGCGAACGACGCTCGGGCCCCACATCGGCGAGTTCTGGGGCCCGCTGACGCACGAGCACGTCCTCACGCGCAGCGTGCGCGACTCGGCTGCTGTGCTCGACGCCGTCTCCGGACCGGCGCCCGGTGACCCGTACACGGCGCCCGCGCCGGCCCGGCCGTACGCGGAAGAGGTCGACGCGGACCCGCGACGTCTCCGGGTCGGCACGGTCGCGATGCGCATGGACGACGACCCGCTCCACCCCGAGTGTCTCGCAGCTGTCGAAGCGACGGAGGCACTGCTCGAGGAGCTCGGACACGACGTCGCGCCGGCGAGGCTCGAGGCGCTCGCGACGCCGGACTTCGGGTTCCTCGGGATCTACGGATCCGCGATTGCCCGCGACCTCGACCGTTGGGGCGCACGCATCGGGCGCACCCTGACGCCGTCCGACCTCGACCCGATGAACGCGGTCACGGCCGAGCTCGGGCGCTCCATTACAGGCGCGCAATATCTCGCCGCCACCGAGGCCGCGCACGACTTCTCGCGTCGGGTCGCGTCCTGGTGGGCGGCCGGCAACGACGTCCTTCTGACGCCGACGATGCCGCACCCGCCGTTCCGGCTCGGCGAGGTCGCGCCCGATACGGACGACGTCATGGCCGCGTTGCCTCGGATGGGCGCGGCCTGCATGTTCACCGCGCCGTTCAACATGACGGGCCAGCCCGCGATCTCGTTGCCCCTGCACTGGACGGCCGACGGCCTGCCCGTCGGGGTACAGCTCGTCGCTGCCTATGGACGCGAGGACGTGCTCATCCGGCTCGCGTCGCAACTCGAGGGAGCCCGCCCGTGGGCCGAGCGGCGCCCGCCCATCAGCGCCTGATCGCGCGTCAGGTCTCGTCGAGAAGACGCGCCAGCTCGGCGCCGTTGCGCTGCGCGTAGTCCTCGTAGCAGTTGTTGAAGAGGACGTGCGTCGCCTCGCTAGCGCCCGCGAGCTCGCGCACCTGCGGCGTCCATTCCCGCAGCTCCGGTTCCGAGTAGAGGTACCGGAAGCGCTTCTGCACGGAGCCGCTCTCCCACTCGGCGTCGTTGTGGCCGTGGAACCGCATGACCGCGAGCTCGGGCGACGTCGCCGCCAGGACGGGTGGGACGGAGCTCTTGAACCCCTGCGGCATGTCGACGCACACGTATGGCAACCGGTGCGCTTCGAGGAACTCGAGCGTCTCGTCGCGGTTGTCGTCGCTCAACCACGACTTGTGGCGGAACTCCACGCAGATCCGGAACGGGTCGGCCCGCTCCGCGCACTCGACGAGGTACTCCTTGTTCGATCGCCGCAGCGTGAACCAAGGCGGAAACTGGAACAACACCGCGCCGAGCTTCCCGCCCCGGTCGAGCGGCGTCAGCGCGTCGAAGAAGCTCGACCACAGGTACTCGACGGCGTCGTCGTCCAGGTCTTTCGGATAGACGCGCTCTTTGCCCTTCGGCCGCATCTCCGCCGGCAGCGACGACGCCCGCGTCGGATGTTGCGTCAGGACCGAGAACGCCTTGATGTTGAACGTGAAGCCGGCCGGTGTTCGTTGCGCCCACTGCTGCACGACCTGCTGGCGGGGCGGGTAGTAGTACGTCGAGTCCACCTCCACGAGTGGGAACTGCGACGCGTAGTACTTCAGTCGTCCTTCGGCGCTCGTCGCGTCTTCGGGGTACCAGCCCGACTTGATCAGTGACTTGTCGGTCCATGACGCCGTGCCGACGAGGATCCGTCCCACGGCTTACTGACCCGTCTCGCCCGCGTCGACCAGGCCCGCTCGGACGGCGAGCAGAGCGGCTTGGGTGCGGTCGTGCACGCCCAGCTTCATCAGGATGTTGCTCACGTGCGACTTCACGGTCTTCTCGGAGACGACGAGCGTGTCGGCGAGCTCCCGGTTCGAGAGGCCGCGCCCGAGGAGCTCGAGGACCTCCCGTTCCCTCCGCGTCAGCGATGCGAGGTCGCCGCCCTGCGCCGGGTGCGCGACCTGCTCCATGACGCGCCCGGCGATCTGGGGATCGAGAAGCGCCTCGCCGTCGTGGACGAGCCGGATCGCGGCCTCGAGTCCCGACGGCTCGACGTCCTTGAGCAGGTACCCGGCAGCACCAGCCTGCACGGCCGGGATCACCTGGTCGTCCGAGGCGAAGCTGGTGAGGACGACCACCCGCGTCTCGGGAGCGCGCTCGCGGATACACCGGATCGCGACGACGCCGCCCCCACCGGGCATCACGAGGTCCATCAGCACGACGTCGGGACGGAGTCGTGCGACCTCGTCCACGGCGGCGTCCCCGTCGCCGGCCTCGCCGACGACCTCGATGCCGGGCCGCGACTCGAGGAACGTGCGCAACCCCTGGCGCACGACGGGATGATCGTCGGCCAGGAAGACGCGGATGATCGCCCGCTCAGTCAACCGGGACCTCGACGCGGACGGTGGTGCCGGAACCGGGCGCGCTCTCGACGACGACCTTCCCGCCCAGGCCCTCGGCCCGCTCGCGCATCGACGTGAGGCCGAGGCGGCGTTCCCGGATGGCGCGGGCGCCGGGGTCGAAGCCGACACCGTCGTCGTGCACGGTGATCGTCACCGTGCCGCCGCCCGCGTCGACGTCGACGGTGATCGACCCCGCCCGCGAGTGGCGCACAGCGTTGTTGAGCGCTTCCTGCACGATGCGGTACAGCTCGATCTCGACCGCCGAGTCGAGCTCGGGCGTGCCGTGCACGCACAGGTCGGCCCGGAGGTCGTGAGCCCGGCCCAGGACCTCGAGGTCCTTTCGCACCGTGGCGACGAGGCCGTCGGCCTCGAGGTCGGGAGGGCGAAGCTCGAAGACGAGCGACCGCAGCTCGGCCTGGGTCTCACGGGCGAGCGCCCGCACCCGGCCGATCTCGGCTTCGGCGCGCGTCGGGTCGGCGCGCACCAGCCCGGCGGCCGCCTCCGCCGTCAGCGACAGGCTGAACAGGTTCTGCGTCATGGCGTCGTGGAGCTCGCGGGCGAGCCGGTTGCGCTCCTCGATCACGCTGAGCTCACGGCTGGCCTCGAAGAGGCGCGCGTTCTCGATCGCGATGGCGGCGTGGGCGGCCAGCACGCTGATGACCTTCTCGTCCCGATCGTCGAAAGCTGCCGGCGCGCCGATCTTCTCTGTCAGGTAGAAGGCGCCGATGATGTCGCCCTTGGCGACGATGGGTACACCGAGGAACGATCGCATGCGAGGGTGTGCGTCCGGCCACCACCCGCGAAACCGCGCATCGGTCGTGATGTCGTCGGTGCGGAACGGACGCGGGTCCGAGAGCATCGCGCCGAGCATCCCGTGGGTGCGGGGGAGGGGACCGAGCTCGGAGACGAGGTCGTCGCTCATGCCCGCGTGCAGGAACTGGTCGAACTCTGTGCCCTCCTCGTCCGGGATGCCGAGCGCGGCGTATCGGGCGTCCACGAGCTCCCGCGCCGCGTGCACGAGCCGATCGAGCACGGCATCGAGTCGCAGCTCGCCCGCGATCGCAAGCACGACGTCGCTCATCGCAACGAACGCGTCGTCGCGGGGTTCGCTTGCCACGTCGTCCACCCTACGTCCGTAGACTGACTCCGCCACCGGGACAGGAGGGCGCATGGAACCGGCGGGGATCGCTGCGGTGACCGGCGCAAGCAGAGGCATTGGACGCGCCGTCGCGCTCGAGCTGGCGCGCCGTGGGTTCGACGTGGTCGCAACGATGCGCGACCCGCAGGTAGGCGCGGGCTTGCCGGAGGAGGCGGAGGCTCTCGGCGGACGGCTCCGGGTCGAAGCGCTTGACGTCACGCGCCCGGACACGATTCGTCTGCCCGACGGGCTTCGGGTGCTCGTGAACAACGCGGGCGTCGAACGCGAGCACCTGCCGGTCGAGGAGACGCCGCTCGAGCTCTGGCGCGAGATGTTCGAGACGAACGTGTTCGGGCTCGTAGAGGTGACGCGCCGGGCCATCCCGCTGGTGCGCGCGGCCGGCGGCGGTGTGATCTGCAACATCGGATCGTCGTCGATCCTGGCGCCGGTGCCCTTCTACTCCGCGTACCGGGCGAGCAAGGCCGCCGTCAGCGCGTTGAGCATGACGCTACGGGCCGAGCTCGCGCCTCAGGGGATCCGCGTCGTGGAGATCATGCCGGGCCCTGTCGAATCGGACATGCTCCGTCACTCGCAGGAGACGATGGTCGAGCCCGCCGGCGCTCTCTACCGCCCGCTCGCCGATCGGATGAACGGCAACAAGAGCATGGTGGCGGAGATGATCCAGCCCACGGCCGACGCCGCCGTCCTCATCGTCGACGCCGTCCTCGACGGACACGGGCCGATGCGGTCGGGGTGCGACGCGATGGGCATCGGCCTGATCGACGCATGGCGTCGGAGCACCGACGAGGAGATGATGCGCGGCATGCTCGAGCAGCTCGTGCCCGAGACCGCCGAGTGAGCTACGCCTGCCCGACCTTCTCGTCGGCGACGGCAGTCTCGGCGAGATACCAGTCGACGTAACGCTGCATACCGTCCTCGAATCCCGTCGTGGGCTCCCAGCCGAGCACGCGCTTGACCTTCTCGGCCGACACCTCCTTGCCGGCGTAGTCGCCCGGCCGCGCCTCACCGAACTCGACGTTGAGCGGGATACCCAGGCAGTCGCGGATGGCCTCGGTGACCCGCCGGATCGTGATGGGCTCGGCGCCTTCGAGGTTGAAGACATCGTTCTCGGCGTCATCGGACAGCGCCAGGACGTGCGCCTCGGCGAGGTCCTGGACGTACACGTAGTTGCGGAACTGCGAACCGTCGCCGTGGACGGTGATGGTCTTGCCCTCTAGCGCCATCTGCACGAATCGGGGGATGACGAGCTGCTCGCGCATCCGGGGACCGAACGGGATCCCGTATCGCAGGATCGTGAACGGCGTGTCGTACAGCTCGTTGTAATTGTGCGCGATCAGCTCGCTGGCGATCTTCGACGACGTGTAGATGTGGCCCGCGCTCGGCAGGTGGAAGGGTGCCTCTTCGTCGAGGGGGGAGTCACCATGGGCGCCGGCGTAGACCCACACGGTGCTCGCTAGGAGCGTGCGGCTCACGCCGTTCCGGCGACTGGCCTCGAAGACGTTGACCGTTCCCGTCACGTTGATCCGGACGGTTCCGACGGGGTGTTCGTAGGCGTCGTTGACGTTCGAGACCGCCGCCAGGTGGAACACCACGTCGATGTCGCGGGTCGCCTGCACCATGCCGCCGAGGTCCGAGAGGTCGACGTGTCGGTATGTGACGTCGGGCCGGTGCGGGGGGCGGGTATCCAGGACGAAGAGCGTGTGGCCGGCCTCGATGAGCCGGTCGACGACGTGCGATCCGATGAATCCGGAACCACCCGTGACTGCGATTCTCATGGTGTTCCATTCTTGGGGTCGACCGCCGCCAGGACGGTCCGCAGGCTTTCGAGCACGTACGCCGCTTCGTCCCGGGTCATGTCGGAGTGGATGGGCAGGCAGACGTGCCGACGGCAGACGTCCTCGGCCACCGCCACGCTGCCGCGGTGCAAGCCGGCGAACACCGGCTGCTCGTGGAGCGGCGACGCGTACACCTCGCCGCTGAGCGAGACGCCGTGCTGCTCCTTGAGCGTGGTCTTGACCGCCCGGCGGTCGATTCCTGGGTCGAGCATGGCGAGGTACTTGTAGTAGTTCGACTCTGAGCGCGTGATGAGTGGTGTGATCCCGTCGATCGC
>DATFXL010000015.1:0-18612 GCA_035316025.1 Acidimicrobiia bacterium | reverse complement strand
GGCGGCCGTCGTCGATCTGGAAGAGGGCGCGCGCATGATGACCAACGTCGTCGACAGCGACTTCGACGCCCTCGAGATCGGGACGGCGCTCGAGGTCCTGTTCCAGGAGATCAGCGAGGACGTCACGATCCCCGTGTTCCGTCCGACGTCTGCAACAGGCGGCAATACGCGGGCCGGCGTGCATTCGGGTCAGTTGCGGGGACCTTCAGGTTGACCAGGACTTGGGTCGGAGTTTGTTGCCTCGACGACGAAGACCTGGCCGTGCCGGGGACCGAGCTTCAAGGACACCCTCCCGTGGTCGCCCAAGTGGACACCCGCGATGCGCTTGGGACGCCGGAGTGGGATCAAAGGGTCACGCAATCCGGTGGGTCTGCACAGCCGCGGCGATTGTCTGGGCGCGATCCTTTCTGCGCTCACCAACCTAAGGTCTTCGATTCCTCCCTGACCGCGACCGATCCGCTGGCACGTCGATGGAACTCCGACGCGATAGGTAGGGTCGCTCCATGGCGGAGGAGCAGCCGGACTGGAACTTCCCATTCGAGGGGCCGCTCGACGAGGTCTTCCCGTCGCTGCACGCGGCGCAGAACGCGTGGATGAGCCAGATCGACTCGCTCAAGGCGCCCGACCGCAAGACGCACGAGCTGATCCGCATGGTGTGCACGGTGATCCTGCGCAACCCGCCCGGGGTCCGCCGTCACGCCATGCTCGCCCGAGAGGTGGGTGCGAGCTGGGACGAGGTCCTCGGCTCGATCATGCTCACACTGCCCGGGTTCGGGTTGCTCCCCGCGGTGGAGGCGATCCCGCACGCCCGCGCCGGCTTCGACGCCGCCCCCGAGCCTGAAGAGGAAGTGTGAGCGGCGACGTCCCGTTTCGCATCCTGCCCCGCGTCTCCGACCGGAACCGGCACTTCTGGACCGGCGGGGCCGAGGGAACGCTGCAGTTCCTGCGCTGTCAGGACGACGGTACCTACGTGCACCCGCCGACATCGCGTTGCCCGAAGTGTCAGGGCAAGAACCTCGCCGTCGAGGCGGTATCGGGTCGGGGCACCGTCCACACGTTCTCGATCAACGTGCAGCAGTGGATGCCGGGACCCGAGCCCCCGTACGTCGTCGCGATCGTGGAGCTTCCGGAGCAGGAGGCCCTCCGCCTGACGACGAACATCGTCAACTGCGCTCCGGACGACGTGAGGATCGGCATGCCTGTGCAGGTCGTCTTCGAGCGACACGACGACGGTGACGAGTCCGTCTACCTCCCGCTGTTCGAGCCTGCTGACGAGGTGCCCTGATGGCCGTCGACTCGATCGAGCAGCGCACCGTCATCAGCGGAGTCGGGCAGTCCGACATCGGCCGTCGGCTCTTCCGCGACCCGCTCGACCTCACGCTCGACGCGTGCATGGCCGCCATCGAGGACGCCGGTCTCACGACGCACGACATCGACGGCATCGCCACCTACCCGGGCGCGATGGACACGCCCGCGGGCTTCTCGGGTGCGGGGCTCGTCGAGGTCCAGGACGCGCTGCGCCTCGAGGTCGGCTGGTACACGGGCGGGATCGAGTTGCCGGGCCAGCTCGGGTCCGTGATCGACGCGTGCCTGGCCGTCGCCGCCGGGCTGGCCACGCACGTGCTGTGCTTCCGCAGCGTCTACGAGGGGAGCGCCCAGGGCACGCAGGGTCGCTCCGCGGTCATGCCCGGCGGCGGAGGTGGTGGAGGCGGCACCTTCCGCGCTGGCAGCTACATGCAGTGGACGCTGCCGTTCTCGGCACCGTCGGCGACGACGTGGATCGCGATGTTCGCGCAGCGGCATTTCTACGAGTTCGGCACCACACGGGAGCAACTGGCGCAGATCGCGCTGAACGCCCGCAAGAACGCGGGCGTCAATCCCAAGGCGATCTACCGCGACCCGATGACGATGGACGACTACTTCGACGCACGGATGATCTCGTCGCCCCTGTGCTTGTTCGACTGCGATGTCCCGTGCGACGGAGGCACGGCGGTGATCGTGTCGAGCGCCGATGCGGTCGCCGACCTGCGCAAGCCGCCCATCCAGGTGGAAGCGGTCGGCACCGCGCTGTACGGGCGGCCGTCGTGGGACCAGTTCGACGACCTGACGACAATGGCGTGCCGCGACGCCGCAGCCCAGATGTGGACGCGCACCGACATCAAGCCGTCCGACGTGCAGCTGGCCGAGATGTACGACGGGTTCAGCTTCATCACAATGGCGTGGCTCGAGGCCATGCGCTTCTGCGGCCACGGCGAGTCCGGTCCATACGTCGAGGGTGGGCAGCGCATCGCGCGTGAAGGCGAGCTCGCTCTCAACACGCACGGGGGCCAGCTCTCGGCCGGCCGGCTGCACGGCTACGGGTTCCTGCACGAGGCGTGCGTGCAGCTGTGGGGCGAGGCGGGGCAACGCCAGGTGCCGGGCGATCCTGAGATCGGCGTGGCCGCCGCCGGCGGCGGACCGCTGGCCGGGTGCCTCCTCCTCACGAACCGTCGGTGAGGACGGCGCGCCCGTAGGCTCCGCCTCCGTGTCTGTGCGGCAAGGCGACGATCGGCGCTTCTGGCGCACCCTGCTCGGGATCGCCGTGGTCGCGCTCGCATTGCGGGTCGCGTACGTCGCGTTCGCGAAGACGAACCAGCCGATCCACGGCGACCAGCTCTTCTACAACGCCGAAGCCAACCGCCTGGGTCGGGGTGACGGCTTTCTCGAGCCGTTCGATCCCGAGGCGCTCAGCCGCGGGGAGATCCGCGAAGGAACGGACCCGGCAGCCGACCACCCGCCGCTGACCGTCATCGTGCTGGCGCCCGTGTCGTTCGTCACGAGGCAGGCGCTCATCCCGCAGCGGCTCACGATGGCAGTGCTCGGCACGGCGGCAGTGATCGTGATCGGCCTCCTGGGGCGTCAGCTCGCCGGGGACCACGCGGGATGGATCGCCGCCGGCATCGCCGCCGTCTACCCGAACCTCTGGGTGAACGACGGACTGATCATGTCGGAGACGCTGGCCACGCTCCTCGTCGCTCTTGCGCTGCTCTACGCCTATCGGCTGATGCGGGAGCCGAAGCTGTGGACGGCGCTGCTCGTCGGCGCGTTGTGCGGTCTGGCCGCGCTCACGCGCGCCGAGCTGCTGCTCCTGGTCCCGTTGCTCGCGGTGCCGGCGGCGCTCGTCGCCCGGTCGATCGCCGTCGCGCAGCGATGGAAGCTCGCCGGCGTCGGCGTGCTCGCGGCCGTGGTGCTGATCGCACCGTGGGTCGGCTACAACCTCGCGCGCTTCAAGGAGCCGACGTTCCTGTCGACCAACGACGGCATCGCGCTCCTCGGCTCGAACTGCGATTCGGTCTACTTCGGTGACGGCATCGGGCTCACCGACCTGAAGTGCCTCGGCCGGAACCCACGCGGCGACCAGTCGGTCGACAGCAAGATCTACCGCGACCGTGCGTTCGACTACATCCGGGACCACAAGAAACGCGCCGTGCTCGTCGCAGCCGCACGCGTCGGACGCACGTGGAGCCTCTACCGGCCCTGGGACATGGTCAGCTTCAACAAGGGCGAGGGTCGCGAGGGCTGGGTCACGATCCTCGGGCTGATCATGTACTTCCCCTTGCTCGTCGCGGCGGTCGCGGGCTGGGTGGTCCTGCGCCGGCGCCGCCGCCCGTCGTGGCCCCTGCTCGTTCCCGCGGTGGTCGTGACGATCGCGTCGGCCGTCACGTACGGGCAGACGCGTTTTCGCGTCCCGGCCGAGCCGAGCCTGGTCGTGCTGGCCGCGGTCGCCGTCGGCGCCGTCGTCGCTCGCGACTGGCCCGCCCGCCGCACGCGGCTGACGGCGCCCACTTCCGCGTAGCCCCTGGACGCGGAAAGCGGGAGACCCCGGTCCTAGCTGGTCTCCCGCCTTCCTCATAGTCCCGAACAGGGCGGAGGTTGATGCTCGCTCGGGATGTACAGTGAGTTTCGCGCCGTTTGCGCCATCGGCAAACCGTTAGCGAATTACCTTGAACGGTGGGCGATTCGCCCGAGGTGGGCCCGGCCCGGGGCCTGCATCACCCCGTCCAGCGTGACGTGCTCGGTCACGACGACCTCGCGCACGGCTCACCTCACTCGATGATCTCGAGACCGTTCCCGTCCTGGTCTCGGAAGGCGAACATCGGCGGCGCACCCGGCCAGCGCAGCACGTCGTCCGCGTCGACTCCGCGGGCGCGTAGGTCGGCGTGGACGGCGTCGGCGTCCGACGTCTGGAGCCGGATGCCGGTCTCGACACCGGCGGGCACGCCCTCGTGCGCCGGGACGAGCGCGATCGTCGTCGCCGCGCTGGCCGGAGCAACCTCGATCCACCGCTTGCCGTCCCCGTAGGGGACGTCCAACCGCTTCTCGAAGCCGAGAACCCCGACGTAGAACGCGAGCGCGCCGTCCTGATCGGCGACGGGTACACCAACGGTGCGCACGTCGATGATGGGTGCGCTGCTCATGCCGCCCCCGAACCCTGGGCGTACATGAGGGACCCGGGCGTGGTGAGCAGCTGACCGGTCTCGAGCCACGTCTTGAGGCCGGAGAGGATCATCGGCCAGCCGCCGTACAGCTCTTCGTTCGCGCCCTCGCGCAGCTGGTCGTGCGTGAGCGTCAGCCGGCACGAGTCGCCGACGGGCTCGATCTCCCAGGTGATGCGCGAGCTGCCCTCGTTCTTCACGTCGTCACTCCACAACGCGGTCATGGTGTGGACCAGACGGCGGGGCGGGTCGGCCTCCAGGACCTCGCCCTCTCCCAGCGGCACCGTGCCGCCGCCCGCGCTGAACTCGTAGCTCGAGCCCGGCGTCCAGTCGGACGTCGCGCAGGCGCCGAAGTTGTACTTGGCGCGGATATCGGGATCGGTGATCGCCTCCCACAACCGCTCGGGCGTCGTCTTGATGTAGATCTCGAACACCTTCTCCATCTGTCCCTCCAGCTGGTGTTTGAGCCCGCTCAGCCCGGCGGCCCAGGGCTCGGCGTACTTGCTCACCCAGCGGTCGTGGACGAGCCGGATCGGGACGGGGTTCAGGAAGTGGAGCTTCTCCCGGCCTCGTCGCCGGGTGACCACGAGCCCCGCGTCCTCGAGCTGCCTGAGGTGCTTCATGACGCCGAATCGCGTCATGTCGAAGCGCTCCTCCAAGGCGTTGAGCGTCTGGCCGTCCTCCCGGAACAGCTCGTCGAGGAGGCTGCGCCGGGTCGGGTCGGCCAGGGCCCTGAACACGTCGTCCATGCCGAGGAGCATAGGTGACTAAATGGTCACATGTCCCGCCGGGTCGGCGGTTCGCGGGCGTCGAGGATCAGGGAGGCCAGCTCCTCGAGCCGCCCGGGGGCCCCGCCGGCGAGCTGCTTCAGGGTGAGGAGCCGCTTGTAGAAGAGGTGGGCGTCGTGCTCCCAGGTGAAGCCGACGCCGCCGTGCACCTGGATGAGCGACGCCCCGACGCCGTACAGCTCGTCGGCGGCGAAGGCCTGCGCCATCGTCGCGGCTCGGTGGCGCTCGGCGGGCTCGGCATGATCCGCGGCCCAGCACGCGTAGTAGGCGCCGGCGCGGGCGAGCTCGACGGCCCGGAGCATGTCGGCGCACAGGTGCTGCACGGCCTGGAACGAGCCGATGGGGCGGTCGAACTGGCGCCGCTCCTTCGCGTACTCGACCGCCATCTCGAGGGCCCGGGCGGCGGTGCCGACGCCGTCGACGACTGCCGCGATCCCCACGCGATCCTCGGTCTCGCCGACCGCGCGCGTTGCGTCGCCGGAGCCGAGGCGGCGCGCCGGCGTGTCGTCCAACGTGACGGTGGCGAACCGGCGCGTGCCGTCGACGGTCGTGACGGGCTCCACCGCGCAATCGGGCGCGTCACGCGCGACGGCGAAGGCGCCGAGCTCGCCGTCGGTCGTTGTCGCGGCGACGAGGATCGTGTCCGACGCGACGGCGTCAGGTACGTGCCGCGCCTGGCCGGCGAGCGTCCAGGTAACACCAGGGGGAGCAGCGCGGATGCCGCCGGCAGGCGACAGCGCGACCGTTCCGATCCTCTCGCCGGAGGCGAGCGCGGGCAGGAGATCGGCGTGGTCGTCCGGAGAGCCGGCCAGGACGACGAGGCTGACGGCGCCGACAGCGCTCGATGCGAACGGACCCGGATGCACGGATCGCCCGAGCTCTTCGAGCACGACGGCGATGTCGACCATGCCCCGGCCGGCGCCGCCGTGCGCCTCGGGGGCGAGCAGCCCGATGACGCCGAGCGAAGCCAGGCCCGACCACACGGCGTCGGTCGTGCCGCGCTCGTCGTCGAACATCGATCGCACGTACGAGACGGGGGCTTGCTCGGCCAGGAACCGCTGCACGGTGGCGCGCAACAGCTCCTGATCCTCGCTGAACTCGAAGTCCAAGGCGCCGGACTGTAACGAGTACCGTCTCCGATGTGCGACTGCGCTACGGCGACGCAGAGGAGCAGTTCCGGCGCGACCTGATCGCGTGGCTCGACGAGCACACACCGCCGCCGGAGGTCATGCACCTGCGCAAAAAGTCGAGCGCCGACCTGCCCGAATGGGCGCGTCAGTGGCAGCGCACGCTGTTCGAGTACGGCTGGCTCGTCCCCGGCTGGCCGCCCGAGCTCGGCGGTCGCGACGCGAGCCCGGCCGAGCAGATGATCTACTTCGAGGAGCTGTCGAAGCGTGACATCCACCGGAGCCTCAACCCGCAGGGCATCGGGATCGTCGCGCCGTCGATCAAGGACTACGGCACCCCCGACCAGCAGGAGCGGTTCCTCCTCCCGACGCTCCGAGCGGAGATCGCGTGGTGCCTGGGAATGAGCGAGCCGGGCGCCGGCAGCGATCTCGCCTCGCTTTCGACGAGAGCAGCGCTGGACGGCGACCACTTCGTCGTGAACGGGCAGAAGGTATGGACCTCGGGCGCGCATGACGCGGACTGGTGCCTGTGCTTCGTGCGCACCGATCCGTCTGCCCCGAAGCACAAGGGCATCAGCGCCCTGATCATCGACATGAAGTCGCCCGGCATCGAGTGCCGCCCGTTCCCCGAGCTCTCCGAGCCCGATTACTACGACTTCAACGAAGTGTTCTTCACCGACGTCGCGGTGCCCCGCGACGCGCTGCTCGGTGAGCTGCACCAGGGTTGGCCGATCACGCAGGGATCGCTCGCGCACGAACGGGCGATGCTCTGGATCGACTACGCGTACCTCGTGGAACGGGGCGTGCGGTCGATGATCGAACTCGGCGACCGGGTGGGGCCCGACGGGACCCCGTTGCGGGAGGACGCGCGCTTCAGGGACCAGGTCGCCGGCTTCTACGTCGACTCCCAGGCGCTGATGCTGATGGGGTATCGGGGATTCTCGAAGTTCATGCGCGGTCGCGCCTCGCCCGAGCACTCGTTGCTCAAGCTGTACGGCAGCGAGACGCTCCAGAAGTGCCTCGCGGCCGGCGCCGAGGCGCAGGGGCCGGACGCGGTCGACACGCGCGTCCTGGGCCCGGCGATGTGGCGCGAGGGATCGTGGGCCACGCAGTGGATGCGCTCGTTCTCGGGGACGATCCCGGGCGGTACCAGTGAGATCCAGCGCAACATCATCGCCGAGCGCGTCCTCGGGCTCCCGAGGTAGTCGTCGCGAGATCCAGACACACCAGCTATCCAGGGGGCGGGCCATGGCCGACCCGATGCTGTCCGAGTCCGACATCGCTCGCATGCAGACGCCGCTGTGGGAGCAGGCCCGCCAGGCGTTCGAAGCGGGCCGAGCGGACGACGGCTCCGCGCTGCTCGACAAGGCCGTGGACCAGTGGCGGTCTCTGAAGGACTACTCGATCAATTGGATCACGTCCCTCCTCACCTTCATCGGCGAGGAGCTGGGAGAAGACGCCGTCGAACGGGCGTTGCGCAAGACGGGCGATGAGTTCGTGCGCCCCCGGCGCGACACCGGCACCGATTGGGGCGCCTTGCCGGCGTCGGCGCGGGCCAAGGTCATTGCCCGGGCGATGGTCAGCAACACGGGGACCGTCGACGTCGATGAGGACGACGACAAGATCGTGCTGTCGTTCCGCTGCGGGACCGGCGGCCGACTCATCGACGACGGCCGGTACGAGGGTGAGCACGCGTACCTCACGCTGCGGGAGGAGAGCGGTCGGACGTTCATGCGCGACCAGCTACCCGTGTACTGCGCGCACTGCTCGGTGAACAACGAGATGCAACCGGTCGAATGGGGCGGAACGCCGACGAGCATCGAGCACCCGCCCGAGCACAAGGGCGAGCCCTGCGTCCACCACATCTACAAGGATCCCGCCGCCGTCCCGGACGAGGCCTACCGCCGCATCGGCAAGGCGCGGCCTTCGGCCGGCTCGTGACCGTTCGGTACCCTTTGCGCCCATGAAGCGGATCGGGATCGTGATCGTCGCGTACAACGCGGCGTCGACCCTGGCGCAGGTGCTCGACCGGATCCCGCGCGACTTCGTTTCCCGCATCGACGAGATCCTGGTGGGAGACGACCACAGCCAGGATTCCACGTACTTGGTCGGGCTCGGGTACCAACAGCAGTCGGGTGACCTGCCCCTCACCGTCATCCGTCATCCCCGCAACCTCGGGTACGGCGGGAACCAGAAGGCCGGGTACCGGTGGGCGATCGAGAACGGGCTCGACATCGTCGTGCTGCTGCACGGTGACGGCCAGTACGCGCCCGAGATCCTGCCCGACCTCGTGGAGCCGCTCGAGCTCGACAAGTGTGACGCCGTGTTCGGGTCGCGCATGATGGAGCCGGGCGCGGCCCGCCGTGGCGGAATGCCGCTTTACAAGTACGTCGGGAACCGTATCCTCACGCGCTTCGAGAACTCGATGGTCGGGACCGACCTGAGCGAATGGCACAGTGGGTATCGCGCCTACAGCGTCGACGCCCTGCGCTCGATCCCGTTCGAGCAGAACTCAGACGGGTTCGACTTCGACACGCAAATCATCCTGCAGCTGCTCGAAGCGGGGAAGCGGGTGCAAGAGATCCCGATCCCCACGTATTACGGCGACGAGATCTGCTACGTCGACGGCGTGAAGTACGCCAAGGACGTGTCGCGCCAGGTGCTGCGCTACCGAGCGCACAAGATGGGGTTCGGCTCGGGAGAGATGGCCTTTGCCACCCGCGCCTACGAGCGCAAGCTCGATCCTGACTCCTCGCACGGCCGGATTCTCGCGTGGCTCGCGGACAGGCAGCCCTCGCGCGTGCTCGACCTGGGTTGCTCCGACGGGTCCCTCGCCATGGAACTGCGCGTACACGGTCACACGGTGACAGGCGTCGACGTGGAGGAGCACGCCCACGTCCGCGAGCGCGTCGACACGTTCGTGTGCGCAGACCTCGAGAACGGCGTGCCCGAGGCGGTCGGAGACGGCTACGACGTGATCATCGCCGCCGACGTGCTCGAGCACGTGCGAGACCCGGAAGGGCTGCTCGACGACCTCCGCAACCGCCTCGCTCCCGGCGGTTCGATCGTCGCTTGTGTCCCGAACTTCGGGCACTGGTACCCGCGGCTGCGCGTCGTGCTCGGCCGCTTCGACTACGACCGCCGCGGCATCCTCGACCGTGGACACCTGCGGTTCTTCACCCGCGCGAGCTTCGACCGCCTCGTGGCCGCGACCGGGTACTCGGCCCGGCGGCGGGAGTTCCTCACCCTTCCGATCGAGGTGGTCGATCGCGGCGGTCCGGACGCGACCGCCGGCCGGGGCGACGGGATGCGTCGAACGATCCAGCGCATCGACCACATCGGGACCGCGCTCCGGCCCACGCTGTTCGCGTACCAGTTCCTGTACGAGCTGGAGCGGGTGCCTTAGCGAGATCGCACCCGGTCACAGAGTGGCGTGCGCACACGCAGCTGTCCGATCGTTCCCGTGAACGGAGCCTGGCCCGGAACGGTCGAGCTCCCGATCGTCGCCTCGTGTCCGTGGACGAGGAACACGATGTCGTCGAGCACCGTGCGGCCGTCCATCACGACGCGTACGAGACCGGTGTTGGTGTCGACGACGACGTCGAGCAGGTGCGCCCGTCCGGGTTCGATGTGCTGAGGCGCGCTGACGAGTGGCCTCGGCGTGACCCGGCTCAACAGGACGAACCGCAGCCGCTGATCGGGGAGATAGCGCACCTGCAGGACGTTCTGGTCGTTGCCCCGTCCGATCCCGAGCAGTGCCTCGTCGCCCTTGCTCAGCGCGGGGAACCGGACGCGGAGACGGAACTGCCCCGCGCCGTTGCCCCGCTCGACGGCGAACCATTCGTGCGAGTCGGACTGGTACAGCCCGGCACAGTCACCGACGATGAACAGCGCGCCCGCGGTCCCGGGCGCGGGGAGCTCCGAGCCGGTCTCGACCTTGCCCCGCGGCCCACCGGGGATCAGGTCGTCGACGTCCTGCTGAAACCCGATGAACCCGGCGCGTTCCCATGCCGCCTGCGGGAAAAGGATGCGCTGATACCAGATGGCGAGGGCGAAGTTGATCCAGAGCGACACGGCGGCGAGAACGACGACGGTGACGGCGGCGACGCGGCTCCATGACGGACGCGGCACCCGCGACAGAGCATCCAACAGGACGTGGATCCCGACCAGGCTGGCGAGCACGATGGCTGGAAGCAGGTCGGACATGTACCGGTTGGCAACGAACGCGATCGTGAAGGTAGCCAGCCCGCCGGCGATCGCACCGAGGAACGGTGCCCGCACCGCGGCGGTGCCGGCGCGGCGGACAAGGGTCACGACTCCCCCGGCTGCGAGCACAGTGAGGGCGGGCATGAGTGCCGGGCTGCTCGACGCCCAGTCGCGGGTGTCGAACGTGACGTCGAAGAGCACGGTGGCCGGGCGGGGGAACACGACCCAAGGGAACAGCGAGTCGAGCCGCAGTCCGTCGGGACGCAAAAGCTGCGCGATCTGCGTCGGGAGGAACTTGATACCGAACAAGCTCCCGCCGTTGTCGGCGAGGGTGCGCCTCCGCGCCGGGTTGAACTGCGAATAGACCTGGTGGTCGAGCGGCAGCCCGAAGAACGAGCCGAAGCGCGAGTAGTTCACGTACGCGTAGAGGACGACGGGTATCGCGGCCGCAGCCACGAGCCACCAGAACAGTCGTGCCGAACCGAGCTCGTCGGGTGCGGCGAACCAGTGGGCGATGCCGCCGAGGCGGGATGGCGAGACACGACGGAGCACGAGAACGACGATCACGATCCCGAGCGCCACGAGTGGCCCGGCGCCGACGGTGGCGCGGGTCAGGAAGGCGGCGCTGCTCCACAGCCCGGCGAGGATGACCCACCGTCGAGACGGTTCGAGCAGCGCGCCGAGGATGGCGTCGTACGCGGCGAGCGCGAGCGCCGCCCCCCACAGCTCGGTCTCGTGGTACACGAACGCCCGGCTGGCCAGGAAGAACATGACCGAGCCGGTCGCGATCAGGAACACGTAGCCGCCGACCGCCCAGAGCTCGAGCCGTGACACGGGGGCGTCGCCCCGGACGAGGCCTCGGATCCTCCAGCTCAGGCGGCTGACGAACACGAGCGCGACGCCGAACGCGGCGAGCATCGAGATCTGCGTGAGCCGACCGTCGAGGCTGTCCGTGATCGCGACGATCGGCATTCGCAGCAGGGCAGGCACGGGGCCGAAGTACAAGTACGTCTTGCCGTCGATGAGGAAGCCCTCGAACGCGACCGCCTTGGCGGGGACGTCCCAGTGTTGGTGGAGCAGGCTGTGGGCCTGGATGTCGTAGAAGTCCCCGAACTCCTCGGCGTGGAACGGGTTGAGCTGCCCGGCGTTGACCATCCAGTAGAAGATGGGCGCCGCGAGCAGCGCGCCGACGAGAGCGGCGCGTCGGAATCGGCGGCGCGGGCCGGTGTCGGTGGCCTCGGCGGCCTGCTTGTCGATCACATCGGTGGTGATCGACGATCCTTCAGTCAGCCCGCGGCGACGGTGGTTTTGCTGACCGTCGCCGCAGGAGCCGGAGCTTGCGACGGCGACCAGCTATCCATAGAGGAGGCGGCCCGGCTTCGAGTCGATCGCGTCGGGGACCGGCTCCCCGTCGACGCGGATGGGCGTCCCGTTCACGACTACGTGCCGCATGCCCTGCGGTGCGTCGGCGACGAGTCGCTCGCCGTCGGCGGGGAAGTCGCGAACCCGGCGCAGGGGACCGGGACCGACCGAGTCGGGATCGAAGACGGCCAGGTCGGCGGCCATACCTTCGCGCACGTACCCCCGGTCGCGGAGGTCGTACACGTCGGCCGGCTCTCCCGTCAGCTTGCGCACGCCCGCTTCGAGGGGCAGCGCGCCCCGGTCACGCACCCACTGGCCCAGCAGGTCGGTCGCCATGCACGCGTCGCACAACTGGCTGACGTGCGCTCCCGCGTCCGAGAGGCCGATGAGCATCCCGTCCTGCTGGAGCAGCCACTCGATCGCCTCGTCGTCGTCGTTGGCCAGGATGCTGCGGAAACGCGTCTCGAGGTTCTCCGAGCAGGCGAGGTCGAGGACGGCGTCGAGCGGCGGGACGCCGCGTTCGCGAGCAAGCTCGGCGATCGGCTTCCCGACGAGCCCCGGGTACTTGGCGGTCTCGCTGACGGCCAGCTTCTCCCAGTTGGGCTTGAAGAAGCGGGGCTCGTCCAGCTGTTCCTGCGCCTTCTTGCGCCACTCGGGGTCCCGGAAGGCGGCGAGCTTCTCCTCGACGGACTTGTCCATCAGTGCGGCGAAGATCGGGTTCATGTTGAACGTGAACGGCTCGGCCATGTTCATCGAGAACATGAGCGGGCGCACCGAGACCTGTGGCCACACGTCGGCGCCCGTCGACCGCTCCTTGCTGTTGAGCTCGGCCATGCCCTCGTGCCACGGGTAGCCCTTCACGGTCAGGAGCGCGGTCCATGTGAACGGCCGCCCGATCGTGCGTTGGAGGCTGTAGACGTCCCTGTGCTTGATCTTCTCGCCCGGGAGCAGCTCGACGACGCCGCGGCCCGCCTGATCGAGCGCGGTCATGATCACCTCGAGCTCGTGGACGTCGGCGAGGCGTGACGGCACCGGCCGTCCGCCGTCGCCCGAGTGCGTGGCCGAGGAGCTGGACGCAAAGCCGGCCGCGCCCGCGTCGACGGCTTCGCGGAGAACTGTCTGCATCCGGAGCAGCTCGTCATCGGTGGCCTCGCGCTCGTAGCCCTCGTCGCCCATCACCCAGAGCCGCAGCGCGGTGTGGCCGACGTACGCGGAGTAGTTGATGACCGTGCCGCGTCGTTCCACGGAGTCCAGGTATTCGGGGAACGTCTCGAAGTCCCACGGGACGCCGGCCGTCAGGGTGGCCGGGCTCATGTCCTCGACGTGCTCGAGGGTGTGCACCATGAGCTCACGGTGCTCGGGACGGCACGGCGCGATCGAGAACCCGCAGTTCCCTGCCACGACGCTCGTGACTCCGTGCCACGACGACGGCGTGAGCGCCGGGTCCCAGAACACCTGCGCGTCGTAGTGGGTGTGGATGTCGATGAACCCGGGGGCCACGATGTGTCCGGTGGCGTCGAGCTCGCGTCCGCCGTCGAGGTCGTCGCCGACGCCGCTGATGCGGTCGCCGGTGACGGCGACGTCGGCCCGGCGGCCGGGGGCTCCGGAGCCGTCGATCACGGTGCCGCCGCGGATGATGAGGTCTGCGCTCATGGTGTCAGCCCTTTCGACACGACAAGTCTGCCCCGACTCCGTAGTGGTCGGACAAGTAGACCAGGCCCCCGGGGCCGTCGGGTGCCGTTCGGGCCGGCCGGTCGGCGACGTTCATCGTCACGATGGCCAAATCGCAGCCGCCGCGACGAGCACCACCGCGACGAGCACCACGAGCAGCTTCCGCACGATTTCCCCCGCTCGCGGACCCTATTACGCTCTGACACTCGTGTCAGGGAACTCGGGAGGAGCGGTGCCGGAGACAATGCGTGCGGCCGTGTACCGGGGGCCTCGCGAGGTGGTGGTCGAAGAGCGTCCGGTCCCGCGGCTCGGGCCGCACGACGTGCTCCTCGAGGTGAGCCACTGCGGGGTGTGTGGCAGCGACCTCCACATGTTCGTGGACGGATGGGGCGCGCCGAACTCCATCGGCGGGCACGAGTACTCGGGGCGCGTGGTCGCGGTGGGCGACGACGTCCGGGACTGGTCACCCGGCGACGACGTCGTGGGCGGGCCGTCGCAACGCTGCGGCGAGTGCGATTACTGCCGCGCCGGTCGGCCGCAGCTGTGCACCGGGCGTAGCGACCCCGGCGTCGGTGAGTTCCAGGGCGCGTTCGCGAACTTCGTGCGGGTGGACGAAGCCGAGATCCTGCGCGTTCCGCCCGGCGTCTCGATGCGCGCCGCCGCCCTGGCGGAACCGCTCGCGGTGGCGCTGCACGGGCTCACGCGCGGCGGCGTCGAAGCCGGCCAACGTGTGCTGGTCACCGGATGCGGGCCGATCGGGGCATTGACGATCGCGGCCGCACGCGCCCGCGGTGTCACCGACATTGTCGCCAGCGAGCCGCACCCAAAACGCCAGGCGCTGGCCGAGCGTCTCGGCGCCAGGGTGGTCGCACCCGACGACATGCCCCGGCCCCGCATGCCGTTCGATCTCGTGGACAATCCCTTCGACGCCGCGCTCGAGTGCTCGGGTCACGGGGTGGCGATGGAGAGCGCCCTCTCGCAGCTGAAGCGCGGTGGCACCCTCGTGCTCGTCGGCGCCGGCATGACCTGGCCCCGCTTCGACAACAACCGGATCCTGCTGAACGAGCTCGTGATCACGGGTGCGTTCGTGTACGACCCCGACGGATTCCCGCGCGCGCTCGAGCTGCTCGCGTCGCCCGAGTTCCCGACCGGGGTGCTCATCGAGGCCGAGGACGTCCCGCTCGAGGGCCTATATGACGCCGTCGAACAGCTGGTGGCGGGCGACCTTCCGGCCAAGGTCCTCATCGCACCGAACGGCGGAAACGGAGGCGCAGGATGACGACCCCGACGCGCACGCCGCGCTTCAACCACGTGGCCATGAGCATCCAGGCGGAGCTGCTCGGCGACGAAGGCCGGCGGGACATCGTGCGCTTTTACGACGAGGTCTTCGGCTGGAAGGAGTTGCCGACCGAGACCGTCGACGGCAAGAAGCTGGTCTTGTCGGCCTACACGTACGAGCAGTTCGTGTTCCTCATCGCCGACGACCCGCCCATGGAGTGCCCGCGGCTCGACCATTTCGGGATGTCCGTCGACACCGAGCAGGAGCTCGACGACATGCTCGCCCGCGCCAAGGCGTTCCAAGCCCGCGACGACCGGGTGGACATCGTCGACCGGGAGGTGACCGACCACGGGATGCTCGCGATCACGAGCTTCTACGTGCGGTACCTGCTCCCGATGATGGTCGAGATCCAGTGGTGGGACTTCAAGAAACGGGACGAACCCGCCTGATCCGGTCCCGACTGTTACCGTTCGTGCGATGAAGGTGGCCTCCGAGGCACCCGCGCGCGCCGCCATCCCTGCCGACGGCGCGGCGACCGCCGAAGAGGGTTCGACACCTCGGTGGCTGGTCGTCGCCGCAGTGTTCGTGGTCGTCGTCGCCATCGTGATGCGGTTCGTGACCCGCAGCGAGCTGTGGCTCGACGAGGCGCTGTCGGTGAACATCGCCCGCCTGCCGCTCGGCGACATCCCCGACTGGCTGCGCCACGACGGGGCGCCGCCTCTCTACTACTTCTTGCTCCACCTCTGGACGGACGTGTTCGGCACCGGCAACGTCGCCGTCCGGGCGCTCTCCGGAGTGCTGTCAGTGGCGACCTTGGTGCCGATTTGGTTCGCCGGCCGTCGGGTCGCGGGCCGGACCGGCGGTTGGATCGCGGTGCTGATCCTGGCGTCGTCCCCCTTCGCCATCGGGTTCGGTACCGAGACACGCATGTACTCGCTGGAGATGTTGCTCGTGACGGTCGGCTACCTCGCCGTCCGACGGCTCCTGGAGCATCCGTCACTCGGGCGGCAGGCTGTCGTCGCGCTCGTAACGGCTCTGCTCCTGTACACGCACTACTGGTCCTTCTACCTGATCGCCGTAGTCGGCGCCGTGCTCGTGTGGCAGGCGTGGCGCGGGGCCGACGCCGACCGGCGGCACGCGGCGCGGTCAGCGCTCGTGGCGATGATCGCCGGCGCTATCACGTTCGTGCCATGGGTTCCGACGTTCCTCTACCAGTCCGCGCACACCGGGACACCGTGGGGCGATCAGGTCTTCCTCACCGCGTCGTTCGCGTTCGCGCTGCGCGACTTCGCCGGCGGCGAGCACTCGGAGGCGTATGCGTTCCTGGTCGTGCTCATCACCTTGACGATCGTCGCCGTGTTCGGCCGCGCGATCGATCGGTACCGAATCGAGCTCGACGTGCGGACGCGCCCGGGCGTGCGGGTCGAGGCGGGGATCTGGGTGGCGACGCTCCTGCTCGGCGGCGCCGCCGCCTTCCTGACCCGTGGGACCTTCGCCGGCCGGTACGCGTCCGTTCTCTACCCGCTCTTCGTCCTCGTCCTGGCGTACGGCGTCACCGTGTTCACCTACCTGCGCGTCCGGGTGGTCCTCCTCGCCCTCGTGGCGATCTTCGGCCTCGGGAGCGGCCTGAGGGTCGTGCTCGACGACCGCACCCAGGCCCGCCCGGTCGCCGACGAGATCCTGTCCGGGGCGAAGCCGGGCGACGTCGTCTTGTACTGCCCGGACCAGCTGGGGCCGAGCGTGAGCCGGCTGGTCGGGGGCAAGCACCTGGTGCAGGTCACTTTCCCGGCGCTGGACCGGCCCGAGCTCGTCGATTGGGTCGACTACAAGAAGCGGCGCGAGCGAGTGGACACCAACGCGTTCGCCCAAACCGTGGTCGACCGCGCCGCCGACCGGACGATCTGGTACGTGGTCGCGGTGCAGTACCGCGGCGGGAACGAGGGACGGTGTGACGCGATCCAGCGTTCGCTGACCGCAGCCCGGCCGGGCGTACGGCAGGTCGTCCCCGCGAACGACAAGTACGGCGAGTTCTTTGCCCTGTTCCGATACCCGCCACGGTGAGCGAGGCGGTTCGGGAGTTCGTCCGGCGCGACCTGCGCGCCGCCGTGATGCCGTGGGCCGTGGCACGAGTGCTCGTCATCGGGTCGCTGGCGCTCACGCGCTTCGGGGTCGACCACATCGAGCGCGCCCGCCGGCCGGTGCAGCTCGGCCAGGGTCTCTTCGCCTGGGACGCCGCGTTTTACCGCGACATCGCCGAGCACGGGTACGGCGCGGTGCGGACGGGCGCGCTGCGGTTCTTCCCCCTCGTTCCGCTTCTGACTCGCGGGCTCGGCGTCCTGTTCGTGGGGAACGACGCCTTCGCGTTGCTCGTGATCGCCAACGGCTCAGCGCTCCTGTTCGGCGCGCTCCTCTACCGCCTGGCCCGACTCGAGACGGGCGACACGCGCACCGCCGTCCGGTCGGCGTGGTTCGCGGCGGTCTTCCCGCCGGCGGTGGCGCTCGTACTCGGTTACGCCGAAGCGACGTTCATGCTGCTGTCGGTGGCGATGTTCCTGGCGATGCGGCGTCGTCGATTCGCCTGGGCGGTGCCCTTCGCCGTACTCGCAGGACTGACCCGCCCGGTCGGCGTTCTCTTGGCGTTGCCCGCCGCGATCGAGGCCGCTCGCGCGTGGGGCACGTCAACGTTCCGAGACCGCGTCGCTCGCGTCGGCGCGGTGGTCGCCGCGCCCGTCGGCAGCGGGCTCTATCTCCTCTGGGTCCGGTACGCCTACGGTGACGCGTGGCTGCCCCTGCGCATCCAGAACGACCGCGCGCACCGGGGCGGCTTCGTCGACCCGTTCACGCGCACTTTCGACGGCATCGCCGACCTGATCCACGGCGACCGATTCGGCTCGGGCCTGCACGTGCTGTGGGCGGGTCTTTTCGTCGTCCTGATTCTGGTGCTCCTGATGCGTCTCCCCGCGTCCTACGGCGTCTACGCGGCGGCGATGCTCGTCGTGAACCTGTCGGCCCGCAATCTCGACTCGCTCGAGCGCTATGCGATGAGCGCGTTCCCGTTCGTCCTCGCCGTCGCGCTCGTCACGGATCGCCCCGACGTCGAGCGGCCGGTGCTGGCGTTGTCGGTCGCCGGCCTCGTGGGCTACAGCGTCCTCGCGTTCTTGGGTGTCTACGTGCCGTAATGAAGGCCGCAGCGGCGGCCCGCTTCGTCCCAGGAGGCGAGTCGGCGAGTCGCCCGGTGCGGCTCGTACACTGTCGTCTTCGGGAACGGGAACGCCCTCGGCGCCGACCCGTGCCTGTTTCGCCACATGCGCGGCGGCGGCGGCTTGGCCGACCGGCGCCGCAAAGCCGGAGCTTCCGACGGCGCCAATGAAGGAGCCGCCTTCGTGACGACCGAATCCCCGTCCTCGCCCAACGTCGTCATCATCGGCGCCGGCCCCGCCGGCCTCACCGCGGCGTACGTGCTCACCAAGCGCGGCGTGACGTCGACGGTCCTCGAGGCGGACACGGTCGTCGGCGGCATCAGCCGGACCGCCGAGCGCGACGGGTGGCGCTTCGACATCGGCGGCCACCGGTTCTTCACCAAGGTTCAGCCGGTCGAGGACCTCTGGTTCGAGATCCTCGGCCCCGACGACTTCCTGCGCCGGCCGCGCCTCAGCCGCATCTACTACCGGGGCAAGTTCTACGACTACCCGATCTCGGCGATG
>DATFXL010000014.1:0-11501 GCA_035316025.1 Acidimicrobiia bacterium | reverse complement strand
GCTCGCACGGCGCGCCGCTACCTGGGCGTGGGCGTCTCGAACTACGTCGAGCCGTCGACGCCCGGGTACGGGTACTACGGCACTGAAGCGGCGACGATCCGCATCGAGCCGTCGGGCACCGTCAACGTCTACGTCGCCGGCGGTTCGACGGGGAACAGCATCGAGACGACAGTCGTGCAGCTCGCGGCCGACGCCCTCGGCGTGAACATCGACGACGTGAACACGATCCAGGGCGACACTGCCGTCACGGGCTTCGGCGCCGGCGCCGCCGGGAGCCGGAGCGGGTCGATGACGGCGGGTGCCGTGCGCGAGACCGCGACGGTGCTGCGCCAGCGCCTTCTCGCCATCGCCGCGCAGAAGCTCGAAGCCGACGTGGAGGACATCGAGCTTGCCGGAAGTCGAGCCTCCGTTCGGGGCGCTCCTGCGACCGGCGTCTCGTTCGGGGAGCTGGCCAGGGTTGCGTACTTCGAACCGGGCTCAATGCCGTCGGGTGTCCCGGCCGGGCTCGAGGCGAGTGCCCGGTACACGGCCGATGCTCCGGTCATCTGGGTGAACGCCACGCACGTTTGCACCTGCCAGGTCGACGTGACCACGGGCCGGGTCGAGTTGCTGCGTTACATCGTGAGCGAGGATTGCGGCCCGATGATCAACCCCGCCGTCGTCGAAGGCCAGATCGCCGGGGGAACGGTGCAGGGCATCGGCGGCGCGCTCTACGAGCACCTTGCGTACGACGAGGACGGCAACCCGATCACGACGACATTCATGGACTACCTGGTTCCGACGGCGACGGAGGTGCCCATGATCGAGTACGGGCACGTCGAGACGCCGGGCCCAGGTCCGGGCGGCTACAAGGGCGTCGGCGAGGGCGGCGCCATCGGTGCGCCCCCCGCCGTCGTCAACGCTGTGGCCGATGCCCTGTCGCCGTTCGGCGTGACGCTGACCCGCCTGCCGCTGACCCCGGCGCAGATCGTCGCACTGCTCGATCAGTGAGGTCACCTGCCGCCGGCGGCGTCACCGGACCGGATCGACGATCTGGCCTGTCGCTTGGCGCGCCGGTCGGCGAGGACGTCCGACCGGAACTCGGCCCATGGTCGGTACGGGAGCGATCCCGTGAACGCGAGCCGACCGAGGCATGCCAGGGCGACGGAGCCTCGCGCGACGTAGCCCGTGTGCAAGACGAGCATCGGCACGGCCGGCAATTCGAGCCCGAGCCAGCTGCGGCGCCAAGAGGCGACACGGTCCGGGGCGTCGACGGTGGAACGGTATTCGAGGTCGCTCACATTCTTCCCCGACGCCCAGATCGACTCGAAGAGTCGGCGGCGGACCGCACCCGACGCCGCCACCGGCACGCTCGCATAGGCAGCGATGGCAGCGGCGGTGTTGGACTCGAACGACGGGCGCCGCAGCGTCAGTGACTCGTCGGGGCGCAATCGTCGCCTGACGGCGGCCAGATCGTGGTCCACGGCGTCGGCAAGCTCCCGGTCATAGCGGCGGCCGTGATCGGGAATGCCGGGATCGCGTTCGACTGCCCGCCAATCGATCGCGGCGAGCCCGGCCGCGTGGATGGCATCGACGCGCACGCTCGCCAGATAACTGAGCGGACAGTTGAAATCGCCATAGACAACGAGCTTCACGATCCTCCAGGCGTCACCGAAAGTATATCGTGATACGATATGTATATGGAAACGGGTAGTCAGATCGGACCGGATCAGGGAGGTGTGAGATGAACGAACGAACGAGGCGCATCGTCGTCGGGGTCGACGGGACCAAGGAGTCCGAGCACGTTGTCCGCTGGACCGGGTCGCTCGCCAACGATCTCGACGCCGAAGTCGTGGCGGTTCACGCTTTGACCGCCATCGGTGAGCTCACGTTGAGCCTTCCACCGTTCCCTCCCATGGACCCACGACGCGACTTCCAAGCCGAGCTCGAAGAGCACTGGTGCACGCCGCTGCGTGAGCTCGGGGTGCCGTACCGCGCCGTCGTTGTGGAGTCCGGGCCTGTTACGGCGTTGCTCGACGTGGGCGAACACGAGCGCGCCGACTTCATCGTCGTCGGCGGTCACCGCCACACGACGTTCACCGATCACATCGTCGGTAGCGTCGCCGCCCGGCTGGCCCATCGTGGGACGACGCCGGTTGTCGTCGTCCCCGCCGCGTCGGCGCCTAGGGAACCCGAGTCCCCGAAGCGAGCCGCAGCCGTGTGAACCCGCGACGTGTTCCCGCCGCCTCTCCGGCGCTCACGACGGTGCCGGCGCGTCGACCATCACCATCCAGGGGGTGCCGAAGCGGTCCGTGCACATGCCGAAGGCGGGCGAGAAGAACGTCTCGCCCAGCGGCATTTGGACCTGACCGGCGTCTGAGAGAGCGTCGAACACGCGCTTCGCCTCCACGGCATCGGGGAGTGAGCAGTTGACGCACATACCGTCGACGGTGCCCTCGAAGTTGCCCGTCGGGTCGTCCGCTCCCATGAGGAGGTCCTCTCCGGAAGTCAACGCGGCGTGCATGATCGCATCCGGCTTGGCTCCCGGAGGCGGAGGTCCGGCGTCGGCGGGCACGTCGGCGGTGGTGAGCAAGACGAGCTCACCGCCGAAGATCTCTTGATAGCGGGTGAACGCCTCGCGGCAGCTGCCGGCGAAGGCGAGGTACGGGCGAAAGGCCATGGCGTCGTCTCCTTGTACGGCGGTTCGTGCTCGGTCTCGAGACTGCGCGCGGGTCGGGAACTCACCGCGCCGGCCCGGTCAGGGGCCCGGCGCTGGCTCGAGCAACCGGTGGAGCCGAGTGATCGTCAGCGACTTGATTCGCCAGCCGGCCTCGGACTTCTCGTAGGTCTCGTGGTAGTGGCCGAAGCCGTGCATATGGGCGAAGGGTCCCCCCTCGGGCCACCAGAGCTGGTCTTCGAGAGCCCAGATTCCGGTCGCCGTCGTCGGTGAGGTGATCTCGATCTCCGGCATGTGACCGTGGTGGACCGTGACCGCGTTCCCGATGACCGACTGCAGGAACGACAGGAACTCGGTCGCGCCCCGGGTGACGCCCCCGCCGTCGCCAGTGACGTCCACCTCGACATCGTCCGTGAACACCTCGGCCAGGCTGGCCCAGTCCTTCGTGTCCATTGTTCGGAAGTATCGGGCTTTGAGCTGCTTGATCGCTTCGATGTCGTCGGTCATGGGACGAACGTAGTTTGCGCCCGCAGACGCAAGTCGGGGCGCTACACGTCGAGGTCGGTGTGCTCTGTGATCTGGAGCACCTCGAGGGTGCGGCCCAGCCCGAGATAGACGGCCAGACAGAGCGTGAGGTCGAGGATCTCGTCGTCGGCGAAGTGGCTGCGGAGGCGCTCGAAGAGGTCGTCGTCGATCTGATGATGGTCGACGGCGAACCGTTCCGCGTACTCGATCGCGAGGCGCTGGCGCTCGGTGTACTCGGAAGAGGTACGCCAAGTGTCGAGCTCTCGGTACGTGGCTTCGGTGACACCCGCTTCCACGACGGACGGGGCCCGGAACGTCGCACAGGCGTCGCAGGCGTTGAGTTGCGCGATGCGCATCCGGGCGACCTCGCGCTCCGAAGCCGGGAGCTTGCTCGACTGGTAGGCGGTGGAGATCATCTTCTGCACCATGCCCGCCATATCGGGACGCAACGACCACACCATGGCGGCGTCGCCGCCGGGACCATCGGGGACATCGATGCGCGCCATCGCGACGCAGTCTACGGACGCCGCTCGCGGGGCGCGCTCCTGCTAGCGCGATGGCCCCAACATCGCAGCGCACACCCCACCGTCGACCAGGACGTCCACCCCGGTGAGGAAACTGGCGTCGTCGGACACCATGAACGCGACGACGGCGGCGATCTCGTCGGCCTTGCCGAACCGCGCGAGCGGAGTGCGCCGCAGGAGCTCCTGCATGAACGGCTGATTGGCCGCTTCCTGTCGCCCCTGCGGCGTGTCGATGTTCCCCGGCGACACCGAACAGACTCGGCCTCCAACCGGTCCGACGCGAACCGCTTCCTGTTGAGCGAAGCGTTGCACGCCCCGTTTCGCCCACGCGTACGCCACGCCGCTGTCCTCGATCGCCGGGCCCAGCACCTCGCGCAGCCGGTCCAGGAGGTGCCCGTCGAGCGGGTCGTCCAGCACCGCGTCGGCGAGGGGATCGGGGTCGTCGCCCAGGAACCGGGCAGCCATGGACGCGAAGCACACCATCGCGGTCCCCGAGGTCACGAGGGGACGGAGGGCCGCCGCGAGCATCGCGGTACCGACGAGGTCGACCGCGAAGACCCGCTTCCAGTCGGCCATGGTGGGGGAGATCCCGGCGGCGTGGGCGACGGCGCGGAGCGTGCCGACGTCCGCCACTCGGGCCGCGAGCCGGTCGAGGCCGGCGCGGTCGGTGACGTCCAGCTCGAAAGGCTCGACGTCCGCTTCGCGATCTCCGCCTGACAGGTCGCGCGCGGCTGCCCTGACTGCGGCAGGGTCGAGGTCGACGAGCACGAGATGGTCGACCACGTCGGCGAGCCGCGCGCCGCAGGCCCGTCCGATCCCGCGCCCGGCGCCGGTGGCGATGCCGACGGTCGTCATGTCGAATCTGTTAGACCGTTCTCGGGTCGAGTCGGAGGAGTGCACCATGAGTCACGACGGTGTCCTCGACGAAGGGGTACTGGACCCGCGCGTCGTCGAGTGGCTCGAGGCAAACCCGATGATGCGCGTGCCGTTCGAGGACTTCTCGCCCGAGATGCTGGCGCTCGCGCGCTCGCCGGTCGGTGCGCCGCCGACGCGTGCCGTTGCTCGGGTGACGGACGACGTTGTCGAGGGTGTCCCGGTGCGGATATACGAGCATGATCATCCACCGGCGGGCCTCGTCGTGTACTTCCATGGCGGCGGGTTCTGCATTGGCAGCGTCGGGCTCATGGACAACGTCGCCCGCGAGTTGGCGCACTGCGCGGACGCGATCGTCGTGTCGGTCGAATACCGCCTCGCGCCCGAGCATCCATACCCCGCGGGTCTCGACGATTGCGAGACGGTCGTTCGCTGGGCGTTCGCACACGCATCGCAGCTTGGCGCGCCTCGGGATCGCATCGTGGTGGCGGGGGAGAGCGCCGGTGGCAATCTCGCCGCCGCGGTGGCGCTGCGGTTGCGCGGGCAGGTCGACGTCCCATTGGCGGGCCAGGTGCTGATGTATCCGGGCGTGGACGGCGGCCTGAGGGATCACCCCTCCCGCGACGAGTTTGCTGGCCTCGTCCTGTCGCGCACGACGATGGAAGGCTTCTGGGAGCGGTACACCGCCGGGCGCGATCTGGCGCACGACCCGTTCGCGGCGCCGTTGCACGCCGCGACTCTCGCCGATCTCCCGCCTGCGATCGTCGTGCTCGGCGGGTGTGACCCGCTGCGAGACGAAGGACGGCACTACGCAGCCCGGTTGCGCGAGGACGGCGTCGCGGTCGAGGAGGTGTGCATCGGCGGTCAGCCGCACGGCTTCATCAACTTCCAGCTTCCGGCGGCCGCGGACGCGTTCCGGCGGATCGGGGCGTGGTTGCGTTCGTCGATCGTCTGAATCGGCGTCATGTCCGGCCGGAGGCGACGTCGATCACGACCTTCCCGATCGCGCGTCCGTCAGCGACGTGGCGCAGCGCAGCAGCGGCGTCGTCGAGCGGGAACGTGGCGCCGATGTGCGGGACCACGCGGCCGGCGGCGAAGTGCTCGACCAGCTCGTTCTCGTTCCTTCGCACGTCGTCGGGGGCATTCGTCGCGAAGCCGAGGAACTCGAACCCGAGGATGTGGACGCCCTTGATGAGCACGAGGTTGAGTGGGATCCTCGGGATCACGCCGGACGCGTAGCCCACCGTCACGAAGCGTCCGCCCCACCGCAAGGCACGAAGCGCGGGCTCGGAGAGATCGCCGCCGACCGGGTCGACGACCACGTCGGCGCCGTCGGGCAGCGCTTCCCTGAGCGGCTCCCGGAGCCCGCCCGAGCGATAGTTGATGAGCTTGACGGCGCCGTGCGAAGCGGCGACGTCGAGCTTCTCGGGCGACGACGCCACGGCCGTCACCGACGCGTCGAGCAACGCACCGAGCTGAACCGTGGCCAGGCCCACGCCGCCACCGGCGCCCAACACGACGAGATCCTCACCGGACTGCACCGCGGCGACGGAGCGGAGCACGTGGTAGGCGGTGCGGTGGGCGACGCCGAAGGCGGCGGCGAGACGTTCGTCGACGCCCTCGGGGACGGGTGTCACCGCGCCGGCGGGGACGACCGCCTCCTCGGCGAACGCGCCGAGGAGGCCGGTTCCCGTGACGCGGTCTCCGACGGCCACGGTGTCGACCCCGTCGGCGAGCTCAGAAACGACGCCCGCGAACTCGCTCCCCGGGACGAACGGCGGTGGCACGTGGATCTGGTACTCATTCGCGACCAACAGCACGTCCGGGAAGTTGACGGCGGCGGCATCGACTCGAACCCGCACGTGCCCCGGGCCGAGTGCAGGCGACGCGAGCTCGTCGACCTCGACGACCTCGGGAGGTCCGTACGCCCGGCAGATCGCGGCGCGCACCTCGGCTCACCTGCCGCGCCAGACCGGCGTGCGCTTCTCTACGAACGCTGTCGCCCCTTCCATGGCGTCCTCGCTGTTGAATACGACGGCACGCAACTCGTTCAATCGCTCGCGAGCGCGCGCGTGATCCAACACGCTCAGGCGGACGAGCTCCTTGACCGCCGCCACCCCAAGCGGCCCGTTTTCGGCGATCCGCTCCGCCATCGCCACTGCCCGCCCCGTCACCTCGCCGGGTGGCACGACTTCGTTCACGAGGCCGAGGTCGTACGCGCGCCCGGCGCTGATCGCATCACCCGTGAGCGTCATCTCCAACGCGATCCCGAGGGCGACCCTCGTGCCGAGGAACGTGCCGCCGCCGGCCGGGAACAGCCCGCGCTTCACCTCTGGAAGCCCGAACGTCGCGTCCGACGACGCGATGATCACGTCGCACCCGAGGAGCAGCTCGAAGCCGCCGGCGAGCGCGGACGCGTTCGCCGCGCCGACGAGGGGGACGGCGACCGCGCCCTCGGTCAACCGCAGGAACGCCCGGCCGGTGTCGTCGTCACCGAGACCCGTGTGCTCACCGGCGGAGAAGGACCGCAGGTCCATGCCGGCGCAGAAGGCACGGTCACCGGTGCCGGTGAGGACGAGGGCCCGGATCTCCGGATCCGTCTCGGCGTCGACGATCGCGCCGCCGATGCCCCGGACGAGCTCCGGGGTCAGGGCGTTGCGGGCGTCGGGGCGGTTGAGGCGGGCGACGAGGACAGCCCCTCGCCGCTCGCGCACCAGCTCGTCGCCCACGTCAGACGCGGTTGAGGAGCAGGTTGGCGATGGCGGTGGCCTCGGGGAACGACCCCGTGATGCCGGAGCTCATGTAGCCGGCGTCGGAGATCAACGTGACGCCCGTGATGGCAACCGCGGCGTCGCTGCACAGGAACACCAGGGGATAGGCCTGCTCGAGTGGCGCCGACGCCTCGATCCCGACCTCGCCCCGGTAGTCGGCGCCGAAGCCGAGCCACATGTCCTTGTTCGCCTGCGCGAGCGGCGTGTCGGTCGGACCGGGGCAGATGGCGTTGATGCGGATCCCCTCCTTGAGGAAGGGGAATGCCTGGCGGGCGACGTAGGCGCAGATCGCTTGCTTCATCGACATGTAGTCGGCCTTGCCGTGGTCGTGCGCCCAGCGCGTGGCCGCGTCGAAGTCGGGCGTGTCGAGGAGCTCGTTCAGCAACGGGAGGTTCGGTTCCCAACCAAGTCCCGCCGCCGAGGAGATGAAGCCGATCGCGGATCCGGGCCGCAGCATGTGCTTCGCGAGCAGGCGGTCGATGAGATGGCGATGGCCGATGAAGTTGATCCGTTCGATGCCCGGAGTGCCGTCAGCGACCCCGGCACACGCGAACAGCGCGTCCACGTGCCCGCCGCATTCGTCGACGGCGGTGTCGATCGACGCCGCATCGGCGAGGTCGAGATGAACGGCCTTCACCCCGGACAGCGTGATCTCGGCGAAGTCCATCACCAAGACCTCGGCGCCGGCGCCCTGGACGAGCTCGGCCGTGGCCGCGCCCATGCCACTGGCGCCGCCGACGACGAGCGCGCGCTTGCCGTCGTAGCGGAAGGCGTCGAAGAGTGTCATGCCACCCCCGTCAGCTTGTAGAGCTCTCGAGCGTTGTCGCAGACCATCCTGCGCTTCTCGGCCACGGGAACGCCAACCATCGATTCCTCGATGATGCGCCTGCTATAGGGCCAGTCGTGACGGTGGTGGGGGTAGTCGTTCGACCACATCAGGTTGTCGATGCCGATCCAGTGGCGGACCGCGACCGCGAAGGGCTCACGAATGAACGTGACTTTGATGTTTCGCCGGAAGTAGTCGCTCGGGAGCATCGCGAGCTTCGAGCCCGTCCACGTGCGATTGCGCCACCAGTGGTCGTCCATGTGCTCGAGGAACGTTGGCACCCAGCCGGCGCCGACCTCGGCCCCGACGATGCGGAGGCTGGGGAACCGGTCGAACATCTCGGAGTAGATGAGGCGCGACATCCAGTCGGAGGCCTGCGCCACTGCACCGCCCATCGTCTGGAGGTTCGGCAGCTGTGCGAGGAATTGTGTGACGCGGTCACCCGCGGCCTTGCGTGACTCGCCCGTCTGCCGGCCCCCGGCGAGCTTCAGTCCGACATGGATGTGGACCGGCATCTCCTCCTGCTCGGCGGCGGCCCAGAATGGGTCGTCCTCGTCGGAGAGGTCGGCGTTCCCCGACGGCCACGCCGCGAGGATCACGCCGCGATGGCCGAGGCTTTTCGCTTCCTTCAGCTTGTTGACCGACGTCTGCACGTCGATGCACGGCAGCTGATACAGCCCGATGAGCCGCCCGGCGTCGGCGGCCATGAACTCGTCGTGCATCCACTGGTTGTAGGCGTCGACGCCCGCGAGGTGGTACTCGTCGTCGGGCTGGGCCATGAACGTCGCCATCGTGCGCTGCGACGGGTACAGCACCTCGGCGTCGACGCCGTCGATGTCTTGCTCCTCGACGCGTGCGTGCCCGTCGAATGCTCCCTTGCGGATGTTGTCGTACGAGGACCCGTACCACTCGAGGTCCTCGTAGCGCTTGCCCCATCGACCCGCGTTGGTAACCAAGCCGATCGGCATCGGCGGCGCGCCGGGGATGAGCTCCCAGGCGTCACCGCCCTTCGGATCCTTGACCAGCTTGGGCATGACGCCGTGGAACCTCTTCGGGAGGAACTTCTCCCATGTGTCGGGCGACTCGAGGGCGTGCCCGTCGGTCGAGATGATCCGGTAGTCAACCGTCGTGCCCGGCATGGCGACCCTCCTGCTCGTCCGCCGTTGATAATGTAATTCTCGTCAGATGAATGTGTCACTTCCGCAGCGGAGGTCGACATGGGCGACGAGACGCGACTGGTCACCGACCTCGTGGAGCTTCATGCACTGTGCGCTCGCTACATGCTGCTCTGTAGCCAGTTCATCGGGGACCGCTGGCTCGAGGTGTTCACGCCCGACGCCACGTACAACGCGTTCGGCACCGCGTACGGCCTTGACCGCTTCCCGGCGCTGCTCGAGGCCGCACCCCGCGGTCAGTTCATCGGGAACATGCCGGTGGTCGATTTCGACGGCGATCAGGCGACCGGCTTGCAGCACTTCGTCTTCATCGACCAGACGACGCACGCCATGCGCCTCGGTTGGTACGACGACGAATACGAGCGAACCGCCGAGGGTTGGCGCATCCGGCGGCGGTCGACCACCTTCATGCGCAAGCACGGCGGCTTCGATTCGGGCGCCGCGCACGACCCGCTCGCCGACGTCGAACAAACGAGATGATCAGCCGCTGAGGCCGCGGAGGCAGAACTCCCAGGTCTCCTCGGCGCTGACGCGCTTCCGTGGGTCCTGGATGAGCCGGTTGCCGAACCAGCTGTACATCACTGCCTGCTGCACGAGCGAAGCCGCGCGACGAGTGTCGGTGACGTTGACGGCGCCGGCCTTTGCAGCCTCTTCGACGAGGTCGAGCAGCATCAGGGACACCGGTTCGAGTGCCGCCTTCACGCGCTCCGGATGGGCGAAGGCGAGCTGGACCGAGAACTCCGAGATCGGGCGGCGATTGTGCTTCCCTCGCTTGCGCGGCGTGTCGGCAGGCTCGCACCATTCGTGGAGACGGATCGCAAACACCCGGAGCCGAGCCATCGGGTCGGATTCAGCATCGACGACCTCGTGGAGGTCGGCGGCCGACTCGAGCACGGAGTCCTCGAACAGCGCCAGCAGCAGCTCGTCCTTGCCGTCGAAGTACTGGTAGAAGCCGCGCAGGGACTGCTTCGATCGGTCGATGACCTCCTGGATCGTGAAGTCGGTCGTGCCCTTCTCGTCGATCAGGTCGAAGGCCGCGTCCATGAATCGCTGGACCCGCTGTTCGGCACGCGAGCGCGCGGCGTGCAAGCTCCGCGAGACGGCTCGTTGTCGCCAAGCCGGCTCGTGCACGTCGCGCGCAGCCCCTGCGTCCGCGCTCTCAGAATCCACTTTCACTCCTTCGAAGGTACCATCGCGCCCGCGACGGACAGCGTTCTTCCGCGCCGCCATCAGCTCGTTTTCCGTTTCAGCTGCAGTTCTTCCACCGCGGCCCAGTGCGCGTCGGCGGTCCACAGTTGCGCGAACGCGTGGGTGGCGGCGGCCTCGAGCTCGGCGTGGCAGGACGAGATCGCGGCGTCGATGACGGATTTCACCGCGCGGGTCGTGCCCGGCGCCGAGGATGCCATCTCGCTGGCCAACGCACGCCACTCGCGATCGAAGGACGCGCGCGGCACGACGAGGTCGACCAGCCCGAGTTGCTGCGCCGTGGGCGCGTCGTAGAGTCGGCCCGTCGCGATCGCCAGGAGCGCCCGACCTCGTCCGATCACCTGGGCCAGCCGCTCGGCGCCTCCCCACGCCGGCATGATGCCGAGGGAGACCTGGTTGAACCCGATCTTGACGTCCTCGGCCGCGATGCGGACGTCGGCCGCGATCGCGACCTCGGCCCCGCCCCCGAGCGCGTGCCCGTTCAGTGCGGCGATGACGGGGACGGGGAAGGCGGCGACGCGGTCGAGGAGCCGTCGCACGCGGCTCGCCATGTCGACGGCATCGGCGTGGGTACGGATCGCGCTGAGCTCCTTGAGGTCACCGCCGGACACGAAGGCGCGGTCGCCCCCGCCGCGTAGCACGAGTACCGCCGGGTCGCACGCCAGCACGTGATCGAGCGCGGTTCCGAGCTCATCGGTCGTCGTGAAACCGATCGCGTTGCGGGCCTCGGGTCGGTCGATGGTGACGATGGCGACGCCGCCGTCGAACTCCACGCGCACCCCACCCGAGGACCGTGCTGCCCCGGGCTCGGGCATCGGCGCGCTCCTCTTGTGGCCAGGTGTGAGAATACCACTCTGCCTTTTCGGCATAGCCGGTTTCCACTAGCTTCGGCGCGGTGGCGGCGTGGCCGAGCCCCGCCGCACGGCCGGAGCTTGCGACGGCGAC
>DATFXL010000013.1:0-43087 GCA_035316025.1 Acidimicrobiia bacterium | reverse complement strand
TCACAACAGCCACCCTTCTGCTGCTCGAACGAGTGGGACCCCGGACACCGGAAGGGCGGAGGAGCCGAGTGTCCGAGGCCTCGTCGTCTTCGGTCGATAGGACTAAGGGAACGTGTCGTGACCGTCAAGGAAGGATGAGGGAGTCATGAAGGCGCGACCGAAATCACAGGGTCTTGACGAGGTGCCTATGGTTGATTAGCTGGGCCTCTGCTTGGTCCCCAGCCTCAAGCAGCGGGGTCATTAGACAATTGAGGCGGGATCACGGCGCGTGGCGCAGTTCTTTCGAATCGTCGAGCAAGTCGACGGCTGGTGGTATCGGCGAGGGCGAGCAGACCTCATGCGGTTCGCGAACCTCGATGACGCGATCAAACACGCCACGGACATTGCCAGCGAGAATTCGCCCAGCGAGGTCCTTGTCCACCACCTCAACGGACGAGTGCAGGTCGTAGCCAGCTTCGAGTGAACCGGGGCTGCGAGATCGGCGGGTGCGAGCCGCCGCGTCGCCAGGGGCATAGAAATCAAAGCTCAGCAACCTGTGGATGTCCTGCTCGCACCACCACTCCCTCAAGACCTACTTCGGCTGGAAGGTCGTGGACACCCCCGATGGGCGTGATCTCGTGCCACCCTGATCGGCCGGACGTATCCGACGCGCGTGTTGCGGCGAGAGGCCGCGACAATGGAGCCGTGCACGCCGCCGCCGTCTGTTTCGATCTGCACGTGCCGCAGAGCCGGTCGCTGAAGGCGAAGCGGGGTGTGGTCCGGCCCATCGTGGACGGGCTTCGTCACCGGTACCGGCTGTCGGTGGCGGAGGTGGACCACCAGGATCAGTGGCAGCGGGCGGCGATCGCGGTCGCGGTGGTCGCCGAGAGCAACGGGCGGCTCCGGCAGGTGCTCGAGCAGGTCGAGCGTTACGTTGCGGCGGCACCCGATGTCGAACTCCTGGATGTCTCGACGGCCTACCTCGAGCCCGAGGACGGGTGACATGGCCCGCCCCGGTCAGCCGCCGCGCCGCTACCCGCGGACGGCGCGTATCAACGAGGTGGTCCTCGAGACGCTCGCCGACGAGCTCGAGCGGCTGTCCGACCCTCGGCTCGGGTTCGTCACGCTGACCGGCGTCGAGGTCAGCCCCGATCTGCGGCAGGCCACCGTCTACTATTCGGTGCTCGGGCCGGCAGAGCAGCACGAGGCAACGTCGAAGGCGCTGCATCACGCCGGGTCACACTTGCGAGCCGTGTTGGGTCACCAGGTGCGGCTCAAGTACCTGCCCCGACTGTCCTTTCGTGAAGATCCCGCCATCACGACCGGACAGCGAGTCGAAGACATCATCCGGGAGCTCCACCGGCAGGAGGAGCAATGACGCAGCCCAGCGCGACGGAGGTGGACAGGTCGCTCGACCGCGCGGTCGAGGCGATCCGGAGCGTCCCCGACGTCGCGCTCGCGTGCCACGTCAGCCCCGACGGAGACGCCCTGGGCTCGATGCTCGGCCTGTTCCACGTCCTGCGCGGCGCGGGCACGAGCTGCGTGGCTTCATTTCCCACGCCCTTCGTCGTCGCACCTCATTACCGCGAGCTGCCCGGCCTCGACCGACTCACGCCGCCGCATGAGTTCCCCCCAGAGCCGGCGGTCATGGTCACCTTCGACTGTGGCGCGCTCGGTCGCCTCGGTGACCTCGAGCCCTCGGCCAAGGCGGCGGGCGAGCTGATCGTCATCGACCACCACATCTCGAACGACCGCTACGGCTCCATCAATGTGGTCGACCCCGACGCCGCCGCCAGCGGCTCGCTCGTCTACCGGCTCGTCCGCATGCTCGGCCTGCCGCTCAACCGCGACGCCGCGGTGTGCCTGTACGCAGCGCTCGTGTGCGACACCGGTCGATTCCAGTACGACACCACGACCCCGGCCGTGTTCAGCATGGCGCGCGAGCTCATCCAGCACGACGTCCCCGTGTCGCGCCTGAGCCGCACGCTGTTCGAGGAACACCGCTTCGCGTACCTCAAGCTGCTCGGGGACGCGTTGAGCCACGCCCACCTCGTCCCCGATCGACGCTTCGTCTGGACCGCCGTCACTCAGGACGACCTCGCTCGGCACCAGGTCACCATCGAGGAGGTCGAGGGCCTCATCGACATCCTCCGCCGCACCGCCGAAGCCGAGGTCACCTGCGTCGTCAAGGAGGAGGCGGACGGCACCGTCCGGGTGAGTCTGCGGTCGCTCGGCGATGTCGACGTGCGCAGCATCGCCGAGACCGAAGGCGGCGGCGGACATCGGTTCGCGGCCGGCTTCAGCTCCGACGACGCTGTCGACGAGGTCGTGGCGCGAATCGAGCGCAAGCTTCCGGTTGCGCACTGAGCGACGGTTCATGACGACGCACGGCCTGATCGTCGTCGACAAGCCGGCGGCGTGGACGTCGCACGATGTCGTCGCCAAGACCCGCAAGATCTACCGCCAGCGACGCGTCGGACACGCCGGCACGCTCGATCCCGACGCGACCGGCGTACTCCTCGTCGGGCTCGGACGAGCGACGCGTCTCTTGCGGTTCCTGCAAGACGCCGGGAAGGGATACCGGGCCACGATCGAGTTCGGTGTCTCGACGACGACGCTCGACGCGTCGGGCGAGGTCGTCGACCGCCGCCCGATGCCCATCGATCGGGCCGACGTCGAGGCCGCGGTTCCCGCGTTCCTCGGCGAGATCGAACAGCTGCCGCCGATGGTGTCGGCCGTGAAAGTCGGCGGGCGACGCCTCCATGAGATGGCCCGACGAGGCGAAGAAGTCGAGCGCGCGCCCCGCCGCGTCCGCATCGATCGGCTCGACATCGAGTCCTTCGAGCCTGGGCCGTACCCGACCGCCACGGTCGCCGTGGAATGCAGCAGCGGCACCTATGTCCGGTCCCTCGCGGCAGACCTCGGGACGCGCCTCGGGGGCGTCGCGCATCTCCGCGACCTCCGCCGCCTCCATATCGGCTCGTTCGCGCTCGACGAGGCCCATACGCTCGGCGAGGTCGAAGCAGAACCCGATGTGGTCGTGCTGCCACCCGTCGCCGCCGTACGCGACCTCGAGCGCGTCGTGACCGACACCGAGCAGGCGCGTGCCGTCGCGCACGGCGTCACGTTCCCCGCCCCCGTGTTCGTCGGCGCCGATGCCGGGCCGGGGCCGTTCGCCGTGGTCGGGCCCGACGGCGACCTTCTCGCCGTCTACGAGCGTCGTCGCGCCGCGGTGAAGCCGGCGGTGGTCCTGGCGCCGGTCGAGGCGACCTGAGTCGTGCGCGTCGTCACCGGGAGCGGCGATGCTGCCCGCGTGGCCGTGCGCACGGCCGGTGCGGTCGTCACGATCGGCGCCTACGACGGCGTGCACCTGGGCCACCAGGCCGTGCTCCGTCTCGTGCGTGAGCTGGCCGACGCCCGCGGGCTGGACGCGGCGCTCGTCACCTTCGATCGCCACCCCGCCGAGGTCGTCCGGCCCGAGTCGGCGCCTCGGTTGCTGACGACGCTCGAGCAACGACTCGAGCTTCTCGACGCGACGGATGACCTCGACCTCTGCTGGGTGCTCCCGTTCGACGAGGCGCGCAGCAAGGAGGCGGCGGAGGACTTCGTGCGTGAGGTCCTCGTCGACGGCATCGGGGCCCGGCTGGTGGTCGTCGGAGCCGACTTCCACTTCGGCCACCGCCGTGGCGGCAACGTGCCCTTGCTCGAGCGCATGGGGGCCGAGCTCGGATTCGAGGTGCTCGGCCTCGGTCTCGTAGCCGTCGAGGGCGACGCGACCGGTGTGCCGTACTCGTCGACGCGGATCCGTGAGCTACTGGCCAAGGGCGACGTCGCCGAGGCGGCTCGCCTGCTCGGACGGCCGCACGAGGTCCGAGGGGTGGTGGAGCACGGCGACCAGCGGGGCGAGCACCTCGGGATGCCCACCGCCAACCTCTCGGTGCCGGCGCGGATCTGCCTGCCCGCCGACGGCGTGTACGCGGGGACGTTCGTCGCCGGGGACGGCGTCGAACGACCGGCCGCCATCTCGGTCGGCACCCGTCCCACCTTCTACGAGGACGGCGACGTCCTCGTCGAGGCGTACGTGCTCGACTTCGACGGCGACCTGTACGGCCAGCGGGTGAAGATCCGCTTCCGGGAGTGGGTTCGGGGGCAGGAGCGGTTCGAATCCACCGACGCGCTCGTCGAGCAGATGAATGCCGACGTCGAGGCCACCCGCCGGATCCTGGCCGTTTAAGCCCCGTGGTATCCTGAAGGGCGCGTCGGCGATTGCCGGCGCCTTCCCACGTCAGCACGAAGACTAAGCTTTCGCATGCCAGACACCGCGGCCACGATCGCCGAGCACCGCCTCCACGAGACCGACACCGGCTCACCGGAGGTGCAGGTGGCGCTGCTCACCGAGCGGATCAACCACCTGACCGACCACCTGAAGGTCCATGCCAAGGACCATCACTCGCGCCGGGGACTGCTCGTGCTCGTCGGACGCCGGCGCCGGTTGCTCGATTACCTCCGGCGGAACGACGTCGAGCGGTATCGAGCGCTCATCGCGAGGCTCGGCCTCCGGCGATAGGGGATCGACTTCCGCGCCTCCGGCGCCGAAGACGAAGGAACAGGAGAAAAGGAGAGCAGGGGCGGTCGGTTGTCAGTTGCCAGCGCCCGGGCCCGGCGTCCGGACGGTGACCACTGGGAACCGAGGCCTCTCGACGATCTCCGTAGGACAAGCGGAGAGAGAGGAGCGGGTTCCATGCCTGCTACCGACGAGAAGAGCGCAGTGCGCGTGGAAGGCGTCGTCAACGACGTCGGCACGACCATGTCGTTCGAGACCGGGCGTCTGGCGCAGATGGCCGACGGCGCCGTGCTGGTCAAGATCGGCGACACAACGGTGCTCACCACCGTCGTCACCGACAAGCCCCGGGAAGGGATCGACTTCTTCCCGTTGACGGTCGACGTCGAGGAGCGGATGTACGCCGCCGGGAAGATCCCGGGGTCGTTCTTCCGCCGCGAGGGTCGTCCCGGTGAGCAAGCCATCCTGACATGCCGGCTCACGGACCGGCCGTTGCGGCCGTCCTTCCCGGACGGGTTCCGCAACGAGGTGCAGGTCATCTCGACGATTGTCGGCGCCGACCTCGAGAACCCGCACGACGTCGCATCGATCAATGGCGCCTCGGCCGCGCTGACCGTGTCCGGCATCCCGTTCAACGGTCCGATCGGCGCGGTTCGGCTGGCGCACCACAACGGCGAGTGGATCGCACATCCCACCTACCAGCAGGGTGACGAGTCCACGTTCGAGCTCGTCGTCGCCGGCCGGCGCGTCGACGGCGGCGATGTGGCGATCATGATGGTCGAGGCCGGTGGGACCGAGGCGACGTACGAGCTGTACGAGCAGGGTGCGCCGCGGATGACCGAGGAGCTCATCGCCGACGGCCTGGAGGCATCGAAGCGCTGGATCGGGGTGTCGATCGACCTGCAGCTCGAGTTGGGTGCCGCGTACGAGGCGGCGCACGGTCCGATCGAGCCGATCGCGTACGAGCTCCACACTGATTACGACCAGGACGTCTACGCCGCGGTCGAGGACGCCGCCCGCGCTGACGTCGAAGAGGCGATGACGATCGCCGACAAGACCCCGCGCGAGGAGCGCACGCACGAGCTCGAGGCGCAGGTCGTCGAGAAGCTGTGCGGAACGCCGGAATCGCCCGCGCAGTTCGCCGACGGGGCCGGTCAGGTCAAGAAGGCGTTCCGGTCGCTGCAGAAGGACGTCGTACGCAAGCGCATCGTCAACGACGGCGCCCGGATCGACGGGCGTGGCCCGTCCGACATCCGGCCGCTCGCGGCCGAGGTCGGCGTGATCTCTACCGCACACGGCTCCGGCCTGTTCCAACGGGGTGAGACCCAGGTGCTGAGCGTGGCCACGCTGGCCATGCCGCGCTTGGAGCAGATCCTCGACACGATCGGCGTCGACGAGCGCAAGCGCTACATGCACCACTACAACTTCCCGCCGTTCTCGACCGGCGAGGTCGGCCGCGTCGGGTCTCCGAAGCGGCGGGAGATCGGACACGGCGCGCTGGCGGAACGGGCGCTCGTGCCCGTCCTCCCGAGCGCCGAAGAGTGGCCGTACACGATGCGGGTCGTCTCCGAAGTGCTGTCGTCGAACGGCTCCACGTCGATGGCGTCGGTCTGCGGCTCGACGCTCTCGCTCATGGACGCCGGCGTCCCCGTCAAGGCACCCGTCGCCGGGATCGCCATGGGGCTCGTGTACGCCGACGGCAAGTACACGACGTTGACCGACATCCTGGGAGCCGAGGACGCGTTCGGCGACATGGACTTCAAGGTTGCCGGCACCGAGGACTTCGTGACCGCATTGCAGCTCGACACGAAGATCGACGGGCTGCCGGCTGACGTGCTCGCCCAGGCGCTCCGTCAGGCCAAGGATGCGCGCCTGAAGATCCTCGGCGTCCTCCACGACGCCATCCCCGAGCCGCGGTCCGACGTCCGGGAGCGGGCGCCGAAGATCGTGAGCTTCGAGATCCCACTCGACAAGATCGGCGAGGTCATCGGCCCGAAGGGGAAGGTGATCAACGCCATCACGCTCGAGACGGGCGCCGACATCTCGGTCAACGACGACGGCGTGGTGGGCACGGTGACGATCGGCTCCAAGGACGGCTCGCAGGTCGAGGAGGCTCGCCGGCGGATCGACCTGATCCTCGACCCGCCCATGGCCGAGATCGGCGGGGTCTACGACGGCAAGGTCGTGAACATCACCAAGTTCGGCGCCTTCGTGAACATCCTCCCCGGCCGGGACGGGCTGCTCCACATCTCGAAGCTGGGCGGGGGCCGGCGCATCGACCGTGTCGAGGACGTCCTGAACCTCGGCGACGAGGTGGAAGTCCGCGTTTCCGACATCGACAACCAGGGCAAGCTCTCGTTGTCGCTGGTGGACGATGACGACGCGAGTGGTTCACCTCCGCCGACCGACGGCGGATCAGGCGAGCGCCAGCAAGCCGGAGACGGCGAGTCGGGCAGCCCGGCTCGTGCCGGCCGCGGCGAACGGGATCGAGCATCCGCACGTGGCCGTGGCCGCGGCGGACGAACAAGGGAATCCGTGTCCTTCGAGCAGCACTGGGAGAGTCAGGCTCGCGACGAATTCGGCGACCTCGGCCCGGCCGACGCAGGGCGACCGGAACGCCGAGGTGGCGGTGGCGGACGCCGACGCGGCGGCCGCGGCGGCAGTCGGTAGCGTGATGGGCCCGGCCGGCACCGGACCGGCAGGGCGTGACATCCGCCGAGCCAAGTTGGATTCCGGCCTGCGGATCGTCACCGAAGCGCTGCCCGCGCTGCGGTCGGTCAGCATCGGCTTCTGGGTCGGTGTCGGATCTCGCGATGAGCGAGAGGACGAGTTCGGCGCCAGCCACTTCCTCGAGCACTTGCTCTTCAAGGGCACCGCCGACCGAACCGCGTCGCAGATCGCGCACGCGGTCGAGTCCGTCGGCGGCGACATGAACGCGTTCACGGCTCAGGAGATGACCTCCTTCTACGTGCGTGTGCCCGACGACCAGCTCGACCTCGCGATCGACACCCTGGCCGACGTCATCTGGGCGCCCGCGTTGCGGCCGACCGATGTCGAAGCGGAACGGAACGTGATCCTCGAGGAGATCCGCATGCGGGACGACGCGCCCGACGATCTCGTTCACGAGCTGTTCTCGGAGGCCATGTTCCCCGACCACCCGCTCGGGCGCGAAGTGCTCGGTTCCGAGAAGTCGATCACCGACATGACTCGTGATTCGATCGAACAGTTCCATGGCCGCAACTACGGACCTTCGGAGATCGTCGTCGCGGCCGCCGGCAACCTCGACCACGACCACGTCGTCGACCGTCTGTCGTCGCATCCCGCCGCGCTCCGATACGTTCCGCAGGTCGATCTCGGACGGTCGGTGCAAGGGCTCGCCCCCGCCCAGCCACGCGCCGTCCTGACGAAGCCCGGCGAACAAGTGCATGTGATCGTGGGTACGCGCGGGATCCCGCGCGACGACCCGGATCGTTATCCGCTTACCGTCCTCAATCAGGCGCTCGGCGGCGGAATGTCGTCGCGGCTGTTCCAGGAGGTACGCGAACGCAGGGGTCTGGCGTACTCGGTGTACTCGTATCGCATGGCGTATCTCGAGACCGGGGCGTTCGGTGTGTACGTCGGCACCGCACCCAGCCGGGTCGCGCAGAGTGTCGACGTCATCGACGCCGAGCTTGATCGCGTCATCCGCGACCGCGGGATCAGTAACGACGAGCTGTCCGCTGCGAAGGGCCATCTCAAGGGCTCGATGGCACTGTCGCTCGAGACGTCGAACAGCCGAATGCACCGGTTGGGGAGCAGCGAGCTGATGCTCGGCGAGGCACCGTCGCTCGACGACGTCGTCGCGCGTGTCGACGCCGTGACGTCGGACGACGTCGCCCGCGTCGTGTCTCGCCTCTTCTCGGCCGGTCCCCGCACGCTCGCGGTCGTCGGGCCGGTCGACGAGGCCGCGATCGGTGCGCTCGGCTGACCCGGCCTGCCCGTTCGCCTGCGAGGGCGCTGAGTCTTACCCTTCTTCGGCGGAGGCGGTGGCTTTGCCGACCGCCGGAGCGGGAGCCCGAGCCTGAGAGGGCGACAGAGGGGGATTGATGATCCGCGTCGGCGTGTTGGGGGCCGGTGGGCGCATGGGCCGGCACGTGTGTCAGGCCGTCGTCGACGATCCCGACCTCGAGCTGGTCGCCGCCGTCGATCCCCAACACGCCGGGATCGACCTCGACCAGATCGGCTTGCACGGCACCGGCCTGCAGGTGGCCGCGGGGCCGCCGGCGCTCGCCGACGCCGAGGCCGAGGTCGCCGTCGACTTCACCGTGATCGACGCCGCCCGGAGCAACCTCGATTGGTGCGCCGACAACGGTGTGCACGCCGTGGTCGGGACGACCGGGTTCACCGCCGACGACTTGGACGCGCTGCGGAAGCGCTTCGCCGACGGCGTTGCCAACGCGGTGATCGCACCCAACTTCGCCATCGGCGCGGTGCTGATGATGCGCCTGGCCGAGTTGGCAGCGCCGTTCTTCGAGACGGCCGAGGTGATCGAGCTCCATCACGACAACAAGGTCGACGCGCCGTCGGGAACGGCGATGATGACGGTGCAACGCATCGCCGACGCTTCCGACACGTGGGCGGCCGATCCGACCAGGACCGTCGTTGCCGAGGGCGCGCGCGGCGGAGCCGGCGCCGGCGGCATCCGAGTGCATTCGCTGCGCATCCGCGGCCTGGTCGCCCACCACGAGGTCGTGCTCGGCACGACGGGTCAGTCGCTCACGATCCGCCACGATTCCTACGATCGGACGTCGTACATGCCGGGCGTCCTGCTCGCGATCCGGCGCGTGTGCGATCAGCCGGGCCTCACGGTAGGCCTCGACACGCTGCTCGACCTCTAGCCCCGCGCACCCCGCGCCCTTGAGCGGGGCAATCACGGTCGTTAGTGTCCCGCACGTGGTCTCGGGGGATGGGAGCGGGCCGATCCTCGCCGTGCGAAACCTCGAAGTCGTCTACGGCGCGGCCATTCAGGTGTTGCGCGGCGTCAGCCTCGACGTCCAGCAGGGGCAGATCATCACGCTGCTGGGTGCGAATGGCGCCGGCAAGACATCGTTGCTCCGCGCCGTCTCGGGCCTCCTGCGATTCCACCGCGGTTCCGTTCCCCGCGGGACGGTCGAGTTCTCCGGGCAGCGCATCGACCGACTCGATGCATCCGCGATCGTCCGTCGCGGTATGGCTCAGGTGATGGAAGGTCGGCGCATCTTCGCTGAGCTCACCGTCGACGAGAACCTCCGCGCCGGCGCGTACTCGCGACACGATCGCGCCGGCGTGAAGAAAAGTTACGAGAAGGTCCTCGAACTGTTCCCCGTCTTGAAGGAACGCCACCGTCAGACGGCCGGTTATCTCTCGGGCGGAGAGCAGCAGATGGTCGCCATGGCCCGGGCGATGATGGCGGCGCCGAAGCTGCTGTTGCTGGACGAGCCGTCGCTCGGGCTGGCGCCGCTCATCGTGCAGCAGATCCGCGATCTCATCGTCGAGATCAACAACTCGGGGACCAGTGTCCTGCTCGTCGAGCAGAACGCGACCATGGCGCTCTCGATCGCCGCCCGCGGGTACGTGATGGAGAACGGATCGATCGTCAAGGAGGGGCCGGGCCAGGCGATGCTCGCAGACTCGGACATCCAGGAGTTCTATCTGGGGGTCGGTGAGGCCGGTCAGCGCTCGTTCCGCGACCTCAAGAGCTACCGGCGCAGAAAGCGGTGGACGGCGTGAGCACGATCCATTGGGAGGAGGAGCAGACGCCCCGGGAGGGAGGCGCTTCCCGCGCCTCCGCCCTTCTCGCCGTGAACGACGTGACGCTGCGTTTCGGCGGTGTCACAGCCCTGCAGGACGTGACGTTCCACGTCAACCGCAACGAGCTGTTCTCGATCATCGGCCCGAACGGCGCCGGCAAGACGTCGATCTTCAACTGTCTCAACGGCGTGTACCGCCCGCAGGAAGGCACGATTCGCTTCGAGGGCCGCGAGCTCGTGGGCATGCGGCCGCCGGCGACCGCCCATCTCGGCATCGCGCGCACGTTCCAGAATCTGGGCCTCTTCGTGAACTTGAACGTGATCGACAACCTCTTGCTCGGCCGGCATCACCTGATGAAGACCGGTTTCCTGGCCGGCGCGGTGTGGTGGGGGCGGGCGAAGCGGGAGGAGATCGAGAACCGGCGCCGGGTCGAGGAGATCATCGACCTGATCGAGCTCGGTCCGTACCGGTATCTGCCGGTGGGCATGCTCCCGTACGGGATCCAGAAGCGCATCGAGCTGGGCCGTGCACTGGCCATGGAACCCAAGCTGCTGTTGCTCGACGAGCCCGTGGCCGGCATGAACCTCGAGGAGACCGAGGACATGGCGCGTTACATCCTGCAGGTCCGAGCCGAGCTGCAACTGTCCATGATCCTGGTCGAGCACGACATGCGTCTGGTGATGGACATCGCCGATCGCGTCCTCGCGCTCGATTTCGGACGTCCCATCGCCAGCGGCCGACCCGAGGAGATCCAGCAGGACGCGCGTGTCATCGAGGCGTACCTGGGGCAACCGGCGTGAGCACCGCAGTCGAGACGCCTCGGGTCCCCACGTCCGACGTACCGGCGACGCTGCCGGCGATGCTCGTCCGGCACGTCGACGCCCGTGCCCGCGACGTGGCGTTGCGGGTCAAGCGTCTCGGGCGCTGGGAGGAGATGAGCTGGGCGGATTACGAGCGACGCGCGACCCGCGTCGGGCTCGGGCTTCGGGAGCTCGGCGTCGGCACCGGCGACCGGGTCGCGGTGCTCTCCGAGAACCGGCCCGAGTGGCTCTTCGCCGACCTCGGGACGCAGGGCATCGGCGGTGTGACGCTCGGCGTGTACCCGACGAGCTCCGAGACCGAGGTCGCGCACATGCTCGGCGACTCCGTGTCGAAGGTCGTGATCGTGGAGGACGAGGAGCAGCTCGACAAGATGCTGCTCGTGCGCGATCAGCTCCCGCACCTCGAGAAGATCGTCGTGATCGACACCCGCGGGATCCGATCGCTCGAAGACCCGGCGACGATCAGCCTCGAAGAGCTCGAAGTGATCGGCGATCAACGGTTTCAGCGGTCACCCAGGGAGTGGCGCGACTCGGTCGCGTCGCTGCCCGGCGGTCCCGACGTCGCGATCATCGTGTACACATCGGGGACCGCCGGGCCGCCTCAGGGCGTCATGCTGTCGCACGCCAACATCATTGCCGCCGCCGAGACGGCAGCCGGCTTCTACGGCGCCCGGCGTGACGACGAGATCCTGTCCTACCTCCCGCTCTGCCACGTCGCCGAGCGCCTGATCTCCGTGATCGTGGCCGTGCGGGCCGGTTACATCGTGAACTTCGGCGAAGGGGGCGAGTCCTTCCCGAACGACCTGCGCGAGGTCCAACCGACGTTCTTCCTCGGTGTCCCACGGGTGTGGGAACGGCTCGCAGCCGGCGTGCAGTTCCGGGTGGCAAACGCCAGCCGCATCAAACGTTGGAACTACAACTTCTGGCAACGGCGCGGGAAGAAGATCGCCGCCCCGCGCATGCGGGGGCGTCGGCGTCGGCGGCTCTCCGAGCTCTTCGGATGGCTGTTCCTCGGCCGGTCGTTGCGAAAGAAGCTGGGGATGTCACGCATCCGGGTCGCGCTCTCCGGTGCGGCGCCGATCGCCCCCGACGTGCTCGAGTACATGTGGTCGCTCGGCGTCCCGGTGCGAGAGGTGTACGGCCAGACCGAGAACACCGCGCTGGCTACTGCGACGCCCGCCGACGACGTGCGCATCGGCAAGGTCGGGCGGCCGGTGCCCGGGGTCGACGTGCGGATCGCCGACGACGGCGAGATCCTCGTCCGCAGCCCGGGGAACTTCCTCGGCTACCTCGGCGACGAGGAGGGGACCGAGCGCGCGTACATCGACGGTTGGTTGCGCACGGGCGACCTCGGCGAGCTCGACGAAGACGGCTTCCTCTCGATCACCGGACGCACGAAGGACGTCGTGATGACCGCGGCGGGCGTCAACATCTCGCCCGCCAAGCTCGAGAATCTGTTGAAGTTCTCCCCGTTCGTGCGGGACGCGATGGTCATCGGCGACCGCCGGCCGTATCTTGCCGCGCTGGTCGGGATCGACCTCGGCATGGTCTCGGTCTGGGCCCAGCAGAAGAACCTTCAGTTCACGACCCAGCGCGATCTCATCGACAACGCCGAGGTCCGGATGCTCGTCGAGAGCGCCGTGAACGATGTGAACCGGCAGGTCGACGACGAAGAACAGATCCAGGGCTTCGAGCTGCTCCCGGTCGACCTCGAGGAGACGGGCGCCCTCACCGCGACGCAGAAGGTGCGCCGCGGTATGGCCGCCGCCCAGTTCAGCGACCTCATCGAGAGGATGTACGCCGCATGACGAAGTTCTTCTCACTGCTCGCTGACGGGCTCGCGCTGGGCGCCGTCTACGCGCTCGTCGCCCTCGGCTTCGTCGTCATCTTCCGCGCCACGGGCGTCATCAATTTCGCCCAGGGCGGCCTGGTGATCTTCGGCGCCTTTCTCGTGTACCAGGCCCAGAACACCTGGGGCTGGTTCGGTGGAGGGTCGACGTGGCCGGGGTTCATCAGCAGTGCGCTGTTCGCCATCGTGTGCGTGGCCGCGATCGGAGCCGCGTTCGAATCGCTCGTGTTGCGGCGCATGATCGGCCAACCCATCTTCGCCATCATCCTGATCACGATCGGGCTCTTCCTGCTCGTCGAGCCGATCACGACCACGATCTGGCACAACCCTCCCGGAGGTATCCAGACGCCATGGGGCACCCAGACCGTGTCCGTGGGTGACGTCAACATCCTTCAGGTCAACATCGCGACGGTTGTGTTGGGGGCGCTTGTCATGGGCGGCTTCTTCCTGCTCTTCCAGTACACGAAGGTCGGCGTCGGCATGCGCGCGACCGCGGTCGACCAGGAGGCGGCACTCGCCCAGGGGATCAGCGTCCGAAGGATCTTCGCCCTGTCGTGGGCGATCGCCGGCGCCGTCGCCGTCGTCGCCGGCATGATGCTCGCGGGCGGCGCCGGTCCGGCGCCCGGCCTGAGCGTGAGCCTGGGCCTGATCGCGCTGCGCGCGTTCCCCGCCATCATCCTCGGTGGGCTCGACTCTCCCGGCGGCGCAGTGGTCGGCGGCCTGATCATCGGCGTGGCCGAGGTGATGGCGAAGGGTTACATCCCCGATCTGATTCCTGCGCTCGGCGCCGAGTTCGGTGACATCGTGCCGTATCTCATCATGCTGCTCATCCTGCTCATACGCCCGTTCGGCTTGTTCGGGACGCCCGAGGTCCGGAGGGTCTGATGGCGCGACCCACGAGCTCCATGATCCGCAACTACGCCGACGACCTGCGGTTGTTTCCAACCGCCACCAAACGTGTCGGCATCGTGGCGCTCATCGCGCTCTATCTGATCCTGCCCTACGTGATCAACGATACGTGGGCCAGCGTCCTGTCCCTGGCTGGTGTCGTCGCGATCGGCGCCATCGGGCTCAACCTTCTGACCGGGTACACGGGTCAACCGTCGCTCGGGCACGCGGCCTTCATCGGCCTGGGCGCGTTCGTGGCCGGGTACTACGGCGGCGGGCGGTTCGCCGACGGCATCGGCTACGACTTCAACCTGTTCGTGTACATGCTCATCGCCGTGATCGCCGGCGCAGCCGTCGGCGTACTCATCGGCCTGCCCGCCCTTCGCCTGCGCGGGAACTATCTCGTGATCGTCACCCTCGGGCTGGTGTTCGTCGCGCTGTATGTCTGGAAGAAGTGGACGACGTTCACGGGCGGCAACGAGGGCAGCGCCATGCCGACGAAGGCGAATCTCAACCTCGGGTTCTGGTCGATCGACTTCATGAAACCGACGGTGTTCGGCAAGGAGCTGGGATCCAAGCAAGGGCTCATGTACCTCGCATGGGGCCTCGTCTTCGTGACCGCGCTGTTGGTGAAGAACATCGTCCGCACCCGCCCGGGCCGGGCGCTGCAAGCCGTCCGGGACCGCGACGTCGCCGCCGAGGTCGTCGGCGTGAGCCTGTTCCGTTACAAGGTCAGCGCGTTCGCGATCTCCAGCGCGATCGCGGCCTTGGCCGGCGTTTTGTACGGCCTCTACGTCGGGTATCTGACGCCCGATGAATCCTCGCTCGGGTTGGTGCTCTCGATCCAGTTCCTTGCCGTCATCGTGGTCGGCGGCATCGGCACGATCTACGGATCGATCCTGGGTGCCATCGTCATCGGGGCCCTCCCGACGGTCATCAAGGAGTTCGTGCCGGACAATTGGAACCTGCCCATCCTGGGCTGGCCCATCGTCACCAGCGACGCGTCGGCGACCGGCTTCAGCAAGGGGGCGCTCAGCACCGTCATCTACGCGTTGCTGATCATCATCTTTCTGGTCTTCGAGCCGAGAGGCCTGGCCGGGATCTGGCGGAGGATTCAGGCATACTTCAGGACCTGGCCGTTCTCCTACTGACGGCCACAAAGGGGGGAACAACCATGAGGGGGAAGAAGCTCGGGCGGCTCTTGGGGGTGGTCGCCGCCGCGGCCCTGGCCGTCGGCGCCACGAGCCCAGCCGCCTTCGCCGGAGGCGCCCACTCGCAGAAGACGCCGCCGAACGTCCCCGGCTTCAACGGCTCGACCATCAAGCTCGGGGTCATCACCCCGCAGAGCGGCATCGCCAGTGTCGTCGGCAAGCCGCTCACCGAGGGCAACCGGGTGTACTGGGAGGCCAGGAACGCCAAGGGCGGCGTTGCCGGCAAGTACAAGGTCGACCTGTCCGTCGAGGACAGCCAGTACGACGTGGCGACCGCGCTCCAGGGCTACGACTCGATCAAGGGTGACGTCGCAGCGTTCCAGCAGATCCTCGGGACCCAGATCGTGAAGTCCGTCAACCAACGGCTGAAGGCGGACAACCTCTACGGGGGCCCGGCCTCGCTCGAAGGCGTGTGGGTGAAGCAGCCGAGCCTCATGCCCTTCGGCACGCCGTACCAGGTGCTCGCCGCCAACGGCCTCGACTGGTACCAGAAGAACGGCGGCCAGGGCAAGAAGGTGTGCGCCATGGCCCAGGACGACGCCTACGGCGCCTCCGGGCTCGACGGGCTGACGCAGGCCGCCAAGACGCTCAATGTCAAGGTGGCGAAGACCGTGCGCTTCGCGACGGGATCCGACACCAGCGCCCAGGTGGGCGAGCTGGCCGACGCAAAATGTGACGCCGTCATGCTCGTGTCGCTGCCCAACGACACCGGGTCCATCGTCACGAAGATGGTCGGGCGGAACTTCACGCCCACGGTCCTCGGGATCGCGCCGTCGTGGCTGGGCGGCCTCGAGAACACCGACAACGGCCCGTTCTACCAGGACCACTACGTCTGGCTCGGCTACGGGGCCGCGTGGGGTGACACGAGCGTCCAGGGCATGGCGCAGATGCTCACTGATCAGCAGCAATACGCTCCCGACCAGAAGCCCGACCAGTACTTCCAGTTCGGGTACGGCCAAGCGTGGGCCATGGATCAGGTCCTGGAGCAGGCCGCGAAGAACGGCGACTTCAGCAAGGCGGGGATCAAGAAGGCCTCCAACCAGGTCGGCACCCTGAAGTTCGAAGGCCTCGCCGGCGACTACAAGTACGGGAAGTCGGCGAGCGACCGCAACCCGCCGCGCGACTCGACGATCGCAAAGATCGCTGTCGGGCAGCCACAAGGGCTGCAGATCGTCGCGACCAACTACACCTCCAAAGCGGGCAACACCGTCAAGTTCACCAAGTGACCGTTGCCATCCGCACGTAGGAGACGAAGGGGCCCGCCCTCCATCGGGGCGGGCCTCTTTCGCGTGATGATGGAGCCGTGAACGTGCAGGTCGAACCGCGCGAGCGCGTCCTCTCCGCCACGTACGCGTGCGTGGCCCGCTTCGGCATGGGCAAGACCACCGTCGACGACGTCGTCAAGGAATCGGGCGTTTCGCGCGCCTCGATCTACCGGCTGTTCCCGGGCGGGAAGGACCAGCTGTTGCGGGAGACCGTCGGTTGGGAGATGAACCGCTTCTTCACCCGGCTCGCCGAGGCTGTCTACGAGGCGCCCGACTTCGCCGGCCTGCTGCAGGAAGGCCTGGTGTTCGCGCACCGGTCGATCCAGGAGCACGAGGTGCTCCGGAAGGTGCTCGAGACCGAACCCGAGCGCCTCCTGCCCCTCATCACCGTCGAGCAGCACCGCGTCCTCGACTTCATCACCGCGTTCCTCCTCCCGTACCTGGAGCGGGAACAGCGCGCCGGCCGGGTCCAACCCGACGTCGACCTCGGGGCGGCGGCGCAGTACGTCGCCCGGCTCGTGCTCTCGCTGATCGGCTCGCCCGGCCGCTGGGACATGGACGACCCGGCCCAGGTGCGGCTGCTCGTGCGGGAGGAGCTCCTGGGCGGGATCCTCGTCTGACGGCCGTTCGGCCCTGCCCTGTGACCTGCGACACATTGACGGTGAGACGATTTCTGCCTTAGTGTCTCAGGAAGGCTGAATGTGATGGCTCTCCCCACGATGAGTTCCGTGACCCCGGAAGACACGACCCTCTCCCCGCCGCCAGTAGAGAGCCCGGCAGACAGGATCGAGGAGCGCGCCGTCCGCGCCACGCTCGTCTGCGTCGCCCGCCACGGGCTCGCCAAGACAACCTTCGACGACGTCGCTCGGGAGGCGGGCTGTGCCCGCGCCACCCTGTACCGCTACTTCGGTGGCAAGCGTCAGCTCGTCCTCATCACCACCGCCCGCGAAGCCGCGCGCATCGCGGCGAGCATCCGCGCCGCCGCCGACGTCGAGGAGACGTTCGAGGACGCCGTCGTGGCGATGTTCGTCCGTGCCGCCCGGGAGCTGCGCGAGCACGAGGCCCTGCAGTTCCTGTTCGCATTCGAGCCCGAGGTGGTGCTGCCGCACGTGACCTTCGACGCCGGCAACCGGTTCCTCGTGGCCGCCGGCTCCGCGATCTCGCCGGCGATCGCCCGCTTCATCCCCGCCGAGCGCGTCGAGCGCGCCGGTGAGTGGCTCGCCCGAGTCGCGCTCACGCACGCGCTGCCACCCACGAGCCCGATCGATCTGACCGACGAAGCGGAGACGCGCGCGCTCGTGCGCGAGCTCGTGCTCCCCGGTCTGCTCCATTCCGAACCCGGCACCTAGGGGGTACGTCCCATGGCCAGCACTCACGAGATCCTGGGCCGAGACGAGGTCGACGACCTCGAGTCCATCCTCGCCGTCACCAACACCGACGTCGACGAGATCGAGCACCTCGTCCAGTCGAACGGCGACGCCATCTTCACGTGGGATTACGACCGAAGCCGTCCCGCGCTCGGCAAGCTCTACGAGCGGGCGAAGAAGTCGCAGTGGAACGCGCAGACCGACCTGCCCTGGGACACCGACGTCGACCAGGAGCATGTGGTGCTCGCCAACGCGCTCGCCAACAACGCGACCTTCGGCTCCGAGCTCGATACGAAGGGCACGCCGTTCGAGAACTGGGGCGACGACGAGTGGCTCGCATTCGGCGTGCAGTCACAGAACTGGACCCTGTCGCAGTTCCTGCACGGCGAGCAGGGCGCGCTCATCTGCACTGCCAAAGTGGTCGAGACCGTTCCCTGGATCGACGCCAAGTACTACGCCGCGACGCAGGTGATGGACGAGGCCCGGCACGTCGAGGTGTTCGCGAAGTACCTCGACGAGAAGCTGTCGGGTCACTACCCGATCAATGCCCACCTGAGGCTGCTGCTCGACGACATCATCGAGGACCCGCGGTGGGACATGACCTACCTGGGTATGCAGATCATGGTCGAGGGCCTCGCCCTCGCCGCCTTCGGGTTCATCCAACAGATGACGACAGAACCATTGCTGAAGCAGCTTCTTCGGTACGTCATGAGCGACGAGGCGCGCCACGTGGCGTTCGGTGTGATCTCGCTGCAGGAGTACTACAACGAGCTGAGCGGGCCGGAGATCCGGGAGCGACAGGAGTTCGCCTTCGAGGCGGCGGTGCGCATGCGCGACCGGTTCCTGCAGCAGGAGGTCTGGGACCGCTTCGACGTCGACGTCAAGGAAGTCGTCAAGCTCGTCATGCAGGCGCCGGACCGGCAGGTGTTCCAGACGATGCTGTTCTCGAAGATCGTGCCGAACTGCAAGAAGCTCGGGCTGCTCGACGCCGGCGACGGCTGGCTGCGACAGAGGTTCACCGAGCTCGGCGTGATCCAGTTCGAGGACTGGACCGACACCGGCGAGGAGTACGCGACGCTCGATGAGGTCTCGAAGGACCGCGAAGCAGCCAGCGCGTGACAGCCATGCGTTCCTGACCTTCGCGATGCGAAGCGATCAGGAACGCATCAGTGACGGGTCAGTAGCATCAGCCCGGTGAGCGAGGAAGTGCGTCTCGTCTTTCTCGGCGGGCTGGGCGAGATCGGTCGCAACTGCTTCTGTCTCGAAGTCGAAGACCGCATTCTGGTCGTCGACTGCGGGCTCATGTTCCCCGAGCCGGACATGCCCGGCGTCGACCTGGTGCTCCCGGACTTCACCTACCTGCGCGAGAACGCCGACCGGGTCGAAGGCGTCGTCCTCACGCACGCACACGAGGACCACGCCGGCGGCCTCGCCTACCTCCTCCGCGACGTCGCCGTCCCCATCTACGGGACGGAGCTGTCGCTCGGACTCGCCCGCGGCCGGATCGAGGAGGCGGGGATGCTGGACCGCACGGAGTTCGTGCCCCTACGCGACGGTGAGCGGCGCCGCATCGGCCCGTTGGACTGCCAGTTCATCCCCGTCACCCATTCCGTGCCGCACTCGCTGGCCACCGCGTACTTCACGCCCGCGGGCACGATCCTCCACACCGGCGACTTCAAGCTCGACCTCAGTCCGGTCGACGGACGCAAGACCGACCTCGCCCTTCTCGGCGAGATCGCCCGGATGGACGGCGGGATTCGCCTCCTTCTGTCGGACTCCACCAACGCCGAACGGCCGGGGTTCACACCTTCCGAGTCGACGGTGGGCGAGGCGATGCGAGACCTCTTCCGCGACCACGGCGAGCAACGGTTCATCGTCGCCTGCTTCGCGTCGCACCTGCACCGAATCGAGCAGGTGGCGCGGGCGGCGTTGGCGTCGGGGCGACAAATCGCGTTCCTCGGCCGATCGATGGAGCAGAACGTCACGCTGGCACGCGAGATGGGGCTCCTCGATATCCCGGCCGAGCGTGTCGTCGACATCGAGGACGCCGCCCGGTATCCACCCGGTGAGCTGTGCATCATCTGTACCGGCTCGCAGGGGGAGCCGCTCAGCGCCCTGTCGCTCATGGCGGCACACGAGCACAAGTGGGTCAAGGTCAGCGAGGACGACGTCGTCGTGATCTCGGCCCACGCCATTCCGGGCAACGAGGCCAACGTCGCCCGGGTCATCGATGCCTTCCATCGCGCTGGCGCCGAGGTGGTGCACGGCGGGACGGCGCCCGTGCACGTGTCCGGGCACGCGTCCCGCGAAGAGCTCAAGTTCATGCTGAACCTGACCGAGCCGAAGTGGTTCGTGCCCGTCCACGGCGAGTACCGCCATATGGTCCATCACGCTCGACTGGCGCGTGACGTCGGCGTGCCCGACGATCACGTGATCGTGTGCGAGGACGGCGACGTGCTCACGATCGGTCCCGACCGGATCGACGTCGACCGGCGGGTGGTCCCGGCGGGCTATCTCTATGTCGACGGCATCGTCGGCGACGTGGGCCATGGTGTGTTGCGCGACCGCCGCAGCCTCGCCGAGGAAGGCGTTGTCGTCGTGATCGTGACCGTCGACGCGGTGTCGGGCGACGTCGTCACGGGGCCCGAGATCGTCACCCGGGGATGGGTCTATGCACCCGAGGCCGACGAGCTCCTCGACGATGCCAAGGCGGCGGTGCTCACGTCCCTCGCCGAGGCGGCCGAGGAGGGCGCCACCGACTTCGAGACGATTCGCCGCCACGCCCGGCGCGCTGTCGGCCGGTTCATCAACGAGCGGACGCGGCGACGGCCCGCCATCATCCCGGTCGTCATCGAGGTCTGAGCGCCGCCGTGGCCACGATCCGCGATTGGTCGAACTTCATCGCCGGACGGGTGGCGATCGTCACCGGAGGCGGCGGGGGCGTCGGGCGGGCCATCTGCATCCAGCTCGCGCGAGCCGGCGCCGAGGTCTGGGTCAACGACCTGTACGGCGACCGCGCCGAGAAGGTCGTGCGCGAGATAGAGGAGGAGGGCGGCGCCGCCCACCCGGTCGTCGCCGACGTGACCGACCGGGACGCGGTGCCGGGCATGGTCCGCGCAACTGGTCCTGTCGACATCCTCGTGAACAATGCCGGCATCCCGCCCGAGGGCATCACCGTGAAGTCGTTCGTCGAAACCGGTCCCGGCGAGTGGGACCCGCTCATCCGGCTCAACCTGGCCGCTGTCCTCGGCGTCACCCGCGCCTACCTCCCGGCGATGATCGAGCGCGATTGGGGGAGGGTCCTCACGATCGTCTCCGACGCCGGACGGCGCGGCGAGCGCAAGCAGGTCGTCTACGGCGCGGCGAAGGCCGCGGCCATGGGCTTCTCGCGCGGGCTGGCCGCCGAAGTCGGGCAGCACGGCGTGACCGTGAACTGCCTGTCGCTCGGGACGATGAAGCACGGCTTGCTCGCCGACGCGATCGAGCGGCAGCCCGACCTCGAGGAGCGTCTCGCCCGCGGGTACCCCACGGGCCGCCTCGGCCGCGTCACGGATCCCGCCCCTCTCGCCGTCCTCTTGTGCAGCGACGCCGCCGAATGGATCACCGGCCAGGTGTACCCGGTCGACGGCGGGTACTTTCCCGCGCTGTAGCCGCGATCGTCCGGGCAGGGCGGCGTTTCCTGGTGGTCCAAGTATCCAGCTGAGTTTGGTGAGGCCAGTGTTACTGTCGAGGCCCATGGCCGCGCCCGCGCGCACGCGCCGTCGGAAGCCCGCCTCGAGGCGAGGCCGTTCCTCGCGCCGGCGCGGGCGGGCGCGCCCGTCGGCCTGGGCGCGCACCCGGGAGGCGGCGGGCCACCAGCTGCGGGGACACGGCGCCGACACGCTGGCGGTGGCGCTCGTCGTGCTCGGCGTTCTGACGGTGCTCGGACTGGCGTCGGATCTCGCCGGTTCTGTCGGCAGCTTCCTCGCCGACGGCAGCGCCGCCTTGCTCGGCAAGGGCCGCATCGCGTTCCCGCTGGCGTGCTTCGGCTTCGCCGGCCTTCTGTTTGCCGGCTACCTGCCGCATCGCCTGGGTGACGAGGACGTCGACGACGAGCCGGTCGACGACGAGCCGGTCGACGACGAAGACGGTGACGCGAAGTCGCCGGCACCGCTGCGTATCGGTCTCGGGGTCGTGCTCGTCGTGCTCTCCGTCGTCGGCCTGCTCCACCTCGCCGGCGGCCGCCCGCCCGTCGACGCCTCCGATCAAGTCCGCGACGCCGGTGGCCTGCTCGGTGCGGCCGTGGCCGCGCCGCTCGCGTCCGTCGCCGGCGTCGTGGGCACGGCCGTGATCCTGGTCGGGATCGGACTGCTCGGCCTTCTTCTCGCGCCGGGTGTCCCGATGCGGCGCGTGTTGGGTGCGATCTCGGGGGGCTTCCGCTGGGTCGCCGGCGCCGTGGGCGAGCTGCTCCAGCTCGGGGCCGACCATCCCGCCGCTGACACCGAGAACGCCGGCGGGCGCGCCGACGACGACGTGGCATCCGACGAGGACGACCTCGAGGATCTCGTCGAGGAGCCCGAGCCGGAGCCGTTCGACGAGCTCGCCGAGGCCGACCCCGAGCCCGCGGCGCCTTCGGCCGTGAGCACGACGGTCGAGCCGGGCGGTCAGGTCGCGATCGACCTCGGGCCGGGCTACCGTCCCGGCTCCTGGAAGCTCCCGCCCGCGAATGTGCTCAAGCGGGGCACGAAGCACGAGATCGACCGCCGCTTCGTCGAGGAGGGCGGCAAGGTGCTCGAGGCGACGCTGGCCGAGTTCGGCGTCGTCGCCAAGCTGTCGGGCATGACCGTCGGCCCCACCGTGACCCGGTACGAGCTCGAGCTCGGATCGGGCGTGAAGGTGAACCGGGTGACGGGTCTCAGCCACGACATCGCCTACGCCATGGCGTCGCCCGATGTGCGCATCCTGGCCCCGATCCCCGGTCGCAGCGCGATCGGCGTCGAGGTCCCGAATCGACAGCGCCAGCTCGTGACGCTGGGTGATTTGCTCGCAACGGAGGACACCAGGCAGGCGTCGCATCCGCTCGAGGTCGCACTCGGACGCGACATCTCGGGCCAGCCGGTGATGCTCAACCTCACGGCGATGCCGCACCTCCTGATCGCGGGCGCCACCGGCGCCGGCAAGTCGAGCTGCATCAACTCGATCGTGTCGTCGATCCTGATGCGCGCGACGCCCGACCAGGTGCGCCTGATCCTCGTGGACCCCAAGCGCGTCGAGCTCGGCGGCTACAACGACCTGCCGCACCTCCTCACGCCGGTTGTTACCAACCCCAAGAAGGCGGCGAACGCGCTCGACTGGGCCGTGCGCGAGATGGACCTCCGCTACGAGCTCCTCGCCGACGCCGGCGTCCGCGACATCGCCGGCTACAACGGCGCCTTCGACCGGGGCGATCTGGCGACGACGGACGAGCCCGACCCGATGACCGGTCGGGGCTTCGAGCGGCTGCCCTACATCCTCGTCGTCGTCGACGAGCTCAACGACCTCATGATGGTGGCGGCGCGCAACGTCGAGGCTAGCGTGTGTCGGATCGCGCAGATGGCGCGCGCCGTCGGTATCCACCTCGTGATCGCGACGCAGCGTCCGTCGGTCGACGTCATCACGGGCGTGATCAAGGCCAACATCCCGAGCCGGCTCGCGTTCTCGGTGACGAGCATCGCCGACTCACGCGTGATCCTCGACCAAGCGGGCGCCGACAAGCTGATCGGTCAGGGCGACATGCTGCTCGTCACCGCGTCGTCGAGTCGGCCGCGGCGCATCCAGGGCGCGTGGGTCGACGAGGAGTGCATCCACCGGCTCGTCGCCCACTGGCGGCGGCAACACCCACAGCCGGACTACGTCGAGGGCATCGCCGGTGACGACGCCGGCGGCGGCCGCGCCGGCGGCGACGTGGACGAGGACGACGACCTGCTCGCCGAGGCGATGGAGCTGGTCGTGCGGAGCGGGCTCGGCTCGACGAGCATGCTCCAACGCAAGCTGCGGGTAGGGTTCGCCCGCGCCGGCCGGCTCATGGACCTCCTGGAACGACGGGGTGTCGTCGGACCGTCCGAGGGCTCGAAGGCCCGGGCCGTCCTGATGACGGTCGACGAGTTCGAGGAGCTCGAGCAGCGCGTCTGACCTCCCGCATGGGGTGGCAAGCTGCACGGCACGATGAGCACTCGTGCTCGGCGTCCCCGGAGCGCGCTCGCGGCGGTCTGGATCCTGGTCGCGTGCGCGACTGTGGGCACCGTGGTCGGGCTCGTCGTGCGCGCGATCCGCTCCGACGACGGTGGCGGCCCCCGCCCGATCCGCGTCCGTCCCGCCCGCCAGGGACAGCAGAGCGCGGCCGGGCTGTGGCTGTTCGGCACGACAACGGTGCGGCTCGACCCCGTGACGCTGTCCGACCCGCGTGGTGTCGGCGTCCGTGGGTTCGGTTCCGTCCTGGGCGGCGTCGGCACGGTGTACCTGTACGACCCGTCGACGGGACGGGTTGGCGTGATCGATGCGACCCGCAACGACCTCGCGGGGAGGACGACGATCGCGGTGCACGGCGGCGTCGGCGCCGACGACGCCCCGGTCCTCGCCGAGCAGCGGGGAGCGCTGTGGCTCGTGACCGGGCCCGGTCGGTTGACGCGCGACGACCTCCCCACCGGGAGCACGACCGAGCTGACGCTGCCCACGGATGTGGTCTCCGAACAGGCTGCCGGCGGGCCGCCGGCTCCCCGCGCGACCCGCGTCGTCGCCGACGACGACGCCGCGTGGGCCGTGTACGAGCTCGGCGTGACGGGCAACCCGGCGTTGCCGGCAGCGGTCCGCATCGCGGCCGACGGCAGCATCACGGCGCGGGCGGCGCTGCCGGATCGCGTCGACGGCGATCCTCTCGAGCCGCAGGCGGTCGCTCTGGGCGACGACACCGTCTGGGTCGTCGGCCGCCGCGCCGTCATCGCGCTCGACCCGGCCACGCTCGCGGTGCGTCAGAGCGTCCCCGTCGGATCGGGCGGAGCGGTCGAGCTGCACGGAGCCGCCGTCGCCGGCGGTCTCGTCTGGAGCTACGACTCGCAGAGCGGCGCGCTGCTCGGCGTCGATCCCGGCACCGGCAGCACTCGCCAGCGCGTCGCGCTCACAGATGGCGGCATGGAGTTCCGCGCCCCGGCCGCGATCGTCGCCGGCGCGGATGTGCTGTGGGTGCGCGTGCGCATCGGCAGCTCCAACACCCTCGAGCAGCTGATCACACGCGTCGACGCGCGGTCGGGCGACGTCACCGGCCGCTTCACCGCGCCGCCCCAGCTCGAGGTGGGCGAGATCGCGGTCAGCCGCGCGCCGCCGGGACAGTGACGAACGCACCGAAGAGGTTGGGCGGACGCGATCGGGGCGCCCCGGAGGGCGCCCCGTCCGCTGTTCGGGCCGACCGGCATCGTTGGCGGTCGGGCCGCGGAGCTGGTGGTCAAGCGTCTAGGCAGCCCGGCGCAACGGTCGATGCTCGCCGAGCGTCTCGTCCCGGGTCGCCCGGTCGTGGGTCAGGTAGGCGAAGACGCCCCGCCAGGCGACGGTCGCGCCGGCGACCATGAAGCCCGTGATCCACACGCCGAGCGTGTCGTTGCGCACGGTGATGCCGAAGCCACGGAACAACGAGTAGTCGAGGGCGACCACGACGCCGACCGCGGCGATGAACGTGATCAACGACTTCCAGGCCCGCAACGGCGAGACGCTGTCCGCCAGGAAGTCCACTACCTTCACGGTGCCCAGCGCGAGCAGGGCGACGATCGCGAAGTCGTACATCTGCCACCTCCGGGGTGACCGGAGGGCTCTTCGCCCTCCACGCACTCCGACTCGCGACCGGCCGGTGAGGTGACATGTCGTACCGGGCCGGATCCGCGGGACCGCTTGTAGGCTTTCGCCGTGACCCTGGTGCCCGAGCCCGAGATCCCGGCGCGCTTCTACGTCGAGACGCTCGGCTGCCCCAAGAACGCCGTCGACTCCGACAAGGTGACGGCCTCGCTGGTGGCCGACGGTCTCGAGCCGGCCGCGTCGCCCGAGGACGCCGAGCTCGTGGTCGTCAACACGTGCGCGTTCGTGGAGGCGGCCCGGCAGGAGTCCATCGACGTCGCCCTGGAGCTCGCCGAGGCCCGCAAGCCGGGAGCGAAGCTCGTGGTGACCGGCTGCCTCGCCGAGCGCTATGGCAGCGAGCTCGCCGCCGCCCTTCCCGAGGCGGACGCAGTCGTGGGCTTCGGCGCCGAAGGCACGCTCGCCGAGGTCGTCCTGAAGCGCAAGCCGGCCGGGGTCCGCGACCTTCTGGAGCTGCCCCGCCCGGCGCCGGCGGCGCAGTGGGCGTACGTCAAGGTCGCCGAAGGCTGCGACCGGGCGTGCGCGTTCTGCGCCATCCCGTCGTTCCGGGGGAAGCAGCGCTCGCGTGCACCAGAGGCGATCGAAGCGGAAGCGCGCGCTCTCGTCGAGCGCGGCGCTGCCGAGATCGTGCTCGTGGCCCAGGACCTGGCGTGGTACGGGCGCGACGCCGGGGAGCCGGGCTCGCTCGCGCCCCTCTTACGGCGCCTCGACATGCTCTCGGCGCACGGCCTCGCGCGCTTGCGGCTTCTCTACCTCTATCCGAGCGAGGTGCGCGACCCGCTCGTGTCGACCATGCTCGAGCTGCCGACGGTGGTTCCGTACTTCGACCTCTCGCTGCAACACGCGTCGGCGCCGCTGCTCCGCCGGATGAAACGGTGGGGAAGCGGCGACCGGTTCCACGCGCTTGTCGACGGCATCCGCGCCCGCGAGGCTGACGCCGCGTTCCGGTCGTCGTTCATCGTCGGGTTCCCGGGCGAGACGGAGCACCACCACGACGAGCTGCTCGAATTCCTCGATGCGGTCGAGCTCGATTGGGCCGGCTTCTTCCCGTTCTCGCGTGAGGACGGCACGCCCGCCGCCGACATGGACGGCCACGTTCCCGGCGACGTCGTGCGCGAGCGTCTCCGCGAATGCGCCGACGTCCAGGACCCGATCACGCAGGCGTCGCGTGACGCGCTGGTCGGAGCCGATGTCGACGTGCTCGTCGACGGCGCCGACGACGACACGGGCGACCCAGTCGGGCGCACGCATCGCGAGGCACCCGAGATCGACGGCGTGGTCCGCATCGGCGGCGCGTTCGCACGCCCCGGGGCGCGGGTCCGCGCCCGGGTGACGTCGGCGTGTGGCCCCGATCTCGTCGCGGAGCCGGCGTGAACACCGCCCGCGAGCCCATGCCCGCGGCGGCGCGGGCGACGGCACGAATGCGGCGGTTCGGCGAGAGCGCGGTCGCCACCCCGGCGAACGCCATCACGGTGGCGCGTGTCCTGCTCGCCATCCCGACGCTGGTGCTGATCGCGCTGCGGGGTGCGTCGTGGCTGGCGTTCGTCCTGTGGCTGGTGCTGGCGTGCACCGACGGCGTCGACGGCTGGGTGGCGCGCCGCGACGGTACGACGCGCTCGGGCGCCTTCCTCGACCCGCTCGCCGACAAGATCTTGGTGATCGGTGGGTTCGTCGCCCTCGGCGTGCGGGGCGACATCGGCTGGATTCCGATCGCGCTCGTCGTCGGCCGGGAGGCGGGCATCCAGGTGTACCGGTCGCTGGCCGGGCGGCGCGGCATCTCGCTCCCCGCCCGCCAGCTGGGCAAGTGGAAGACCACGTTGCAGTTCGCCGCGGTGGGGGCGTTCCTGTTCCCGCCGCTCGACGACGTCGTCTGGCTCCAGCAGACGGTGCTGTGGGTAGCGGTGGCGCTCACTCTGCTGTCGGCGCTCGACATGCTCCGCCGGGGGTGGCAGGAGACCCGCGGGTGAGATGCGAGGTGCTCGCGATCGGGACCGAGCTGCTGCTCGGCCAGATCGTCGACACCAACAGCGCCTGGATCGGGGAGCGGCTCGCCGACGCCGGGATCGACACGTACGAGCACCGGCAGGTGGGGGACAACCTCGGTCGGATCGTGCAGGCGTTACGCGAGCTCCTTGACCGGAGTGACGCCGTCATCGTGTGCGGTGGGCTGGGCCCCACCCCCGACGACTTGACCCGTCAGGCGATCGCCGAGGTCATGGGCGTCGAGCTCGAGAGGCGGGACGACCTCGTCGAGTGGGTCTCGGCGCTGTTCACGTCGCGCGGGCGCGAGATGCCCGAGAACAACCTGCGTCAGTGCGACGTGCCGGTTGGCGCGGAGCCGATCTCGAACGCGGTCGGCACCGCCCCCGGAATCAAGGCGCCCGTCGGCGAGACGGTCGTCTACGCGGTGCCCGGCGTCCCGTACGAGATGCAGCTCATGATGAGCGAGCACGTGCTGCCCGACCTGCTCGCCCGGTGGGGCCAGCAGGCCGTGATCGTGTCGCGCTCGCTCAAGACGTGGGGAACCTCCGAGTCCGGGTTGGCCGAGATGATCGCCGACCGCGTCGACGCCCAGACGAACCCGACCATCGCGTTCCTTGCCCGGGGGATCGAGGGATTGGTGGTGCGTATCACCGCGAAGGCGTCGACGTTCGAGGAGGCGCGCGCGCTCATCGAGCCCGAGGAGAAGGCGCTGCGCGAGATCCTCGGCGAGCTCGTGTTCGGCGTCGACGACGAGACGATGGAGACGGTCGTCCTCGACCAGCTCCGCAAGCGAGGCTTGACCCTCGGCCTTGCGGAGTCGATCACCGGAGGGCTGGTGGCGTCGCGCCTGGTGAGCGTCCCCGGCACGAGCGACGTGCTGAAGGGCAGCGTGGTGGCCTATATGTCGGACGCAAAGCGGTTGGTGCTCGGCGTGACGGCCGAGCACGTCGTGAGCGGCGAATGCGCCCGCCAGCTGGCCGAGGCCGCGCGGCGCACGTTCGACGCCGACGTCGGCCTGGGTGTGACCGGCGTCGCGGGCCCGGAGGAGCAGGACGGCCAGCCCGCCGGCACGGTGTTCTTCGGGCTGGCCGTCGGCGACGAGCCCTCCGAGGCCGTCGGCACCCGGTTGCCTGGTCAGCGCGAGATGGTGCGGCAGTTCGCGACGATCTCGCTCCTGAACCTGCTGCGCACGAAGCTGCTGTCGATGGGATGACCGAGCCCGTGGTGGGCCGGGCCTTCGTTGCCGTGGTCCCGCCCGACGACGTGCTGGACGCCGTCGACGCCGTCGCGGCGTCGATCGACGTGCCGACCACCGCTCGGCGCACCTCGCGCCCGCAGTGGCACCTGACCTTGCAGTTCCTCGGCAACAAGGTCGACTTCGCCGCCGTCGCCGGCGCCCTGGAGCCGCTCGCCGTACGAGGCGCGCCGGTGCAGCTCGGCGCGGCCGGCGCATTCCCGACCGAGCGGCGGGGCCGGGTGCTGTGGCTGGGTGTGCGCGAAGGCAACCCGCTGCTCGTGCAGCTGGCGGCGGCGATGGGCTCACTCCTCGCACCGATCGGCCACCCGCCCGAGGCGCGCCCGTACCACGCTCACCTCACCCTCGCCCGGCTCAAGGCGCCCGCCGACCTGCGCGCGGTCGTCGCCGCGCTCGGGGCGGGGCCGGTCGGGCGGGCGTGGATGGCGGAGGAGGTCGTGCTCTTCCGGAGCAAGCCGGGACGGGGCGGTTCGGAGTACACGGCCCGGGCGCGCATCCCGCTGAGCTGAGCGCTCTCGCGAAACCCTTGCACCGAACGGGTGTTCGGGCTAAGTTACAGGCGTGTCATTCGGGTGTCGCGTCCACCCGAGGTACCGATGCCGGACGGCATCAGAGGTAGCTGTCATACCCCTGCCGTAGGTTCCCCTCACGGCACTTCCCCGGTCCGAACCGCATCCAGAGAGCGATGCAAGAGAAGAGACGGAGGGTTCCATCGTGGAACGCGACGACAAAGCCCTCGAGATGGCGGTCAGCCAGATCGAGAAGCAGTTCGGCAAGGGCTCGATCATGCGGCTGGGGGAGCACGGCAATGTCGGCGTCGCCGCCGTGCCCACCGGCGCGCTCGCGCTCGACATCGCGCTCGGTATCGGCGGTCTGCCGAGGGGGCGAGTGGTCGAGATCTTCGGTCCGGAGGCGTCGGGGAAATCCACGCTGGCCATGCACGTGGTGGCCGAGGCGCAGCGCAACGGTGGGGTGTGCGCGTACGTCGACGCCGAGCACGCCATGGACCCGGTGTACGCGTCGGCGATCGGCGTCAACGTCGACGATCTGCTGATCAGTCAGCCCGACACCGGTGAGCAGGCGCTCGAGATCGCCGACATGCTCATCCGCTCCGGCGCGCTCGACGTGCTCGTGATCGACTCGGTGGCCGCCTTGGTGCCGCGCGCCGAGATCGAAGGTGAGATGGGCGACGCGCACGTCGGTCTCCAGGCCCGGCTCATGAGCCAGGCGCTGCGCAAGCTCACGGCCAACCTCAACCGGTCGCGCACGATCTGCATCTTCATCAACCAGCTGCGGGAGAAGATCGGCGTGATGTTCGGCAGTCCCGAGACCACACCGGGCGGCCGGGCGTTGAAGTTCTACTCGACGGTGCGGCTCGACATCCGGCGGGTCGAGGCGATCAAGGACGGCACCGAGGTCATCGGTAACCGGGCCCGGGTCAAGGTGGCGAAGAACAAGGTGGCCCCGCCGTTCCGTCAGGCCGAGTTCGACATCATGTACGGCAAGGGCATCAGTCGGGAGGGCTCGCTGCTCGACGTCGGCATCGATCTCGGCATCATCAAGAAGTCGGGAGCGTGGTTCACCTACGAAGGTGAGCAGCTCGGCCAGGGCCGCGAGAAGGCGAAGCAGTTCCTGACCGAGAACCTCGACCTGATGTTCGAGATCAGCGAGAAGATCAAGGACGCCGTCGGCATCGACCCCGCCTCGAGCGACCAGCCCGACCAGCCCGAGCAGCCGGAGGACGCCGCCCGGCCAGCCAACAGCAGGGGCAACGGCAAGGCCGATGGGAACGGCGAGGGTGCCGGCAAGTCCGGCAAGTCCATCAACGGCAAGCGCGCCGGGGAGTCGGCGGAGACCCTCGGGATCGATTCCTGAGGGACCACCACGAAACGCCGGAGGCAGGCGTGTGGGGGGCGGCCCTGGACCGCCCCCCACACCACCTCTCTGACTAGGACACGCCTCGCACGATCGCCGCCACGCCGGCGATCGTGACGAGGATCAGGACGGCCGGGCGCAGGCTGCGCTCGCCGACCCAGCGGATCAGGAGCGTGCTGCCGGCGAGCCCGACGAGGACCGCGGGGGCGAGCGTAAGCGCGAGGAGGAGCTGCCAGCCGTGCACCTCGCCGGCGGCAGCAAGTGCCACGAACGACATGACCGCGCCGACGAGGAACGCGCCGGCGAGCGTGGACCGGATCGTGGCGCCCGGGTGGCGTTGGTAGAGGAGAGCCAGCGGCGGCCCGTCGATGGCGGCCGTCGTGCCGAGGACCCCGGCCGTCGCGCCAGCGGTGGTCGCCGTCTCCCGGTTCACGGGCACATGGCCCGCCAGCAGACTGAGCGCGACGCCCGCGAGCACCGCTGAGCCCGCCAGGGTGGCGAGGAGGTCGCCCGAGACCAGCGCCACGATCACCACGCCGACGACCGTGCCGGGGACGCGACCGAGGACGATCCATCCGAGACCGGAACGGTCGACGCCGTGCCGCTCGCGCACGACCATGATCAACGTGATCGGGATGCCCAGCGTCACGAGCGCGCCGGGCACGGCTTCCGGCACCACCAACGCGACGACGGGCACGAGCACGAGGTTCTGCCCGAAGCCCATCGATCCTTGCACCGCCCCGCCGGTGGCGGCGACCAGCGCGAGAACGGCGAGCTCGGCAGGGGAGACGTGCACGATGGGGCCCTACCGCGACCCGGCGCGCGGCCAGCGCGCGCGGTCGAGTCTGTACAGCACGTGGGGGCGGAGCGGGTCGCTCGGCGGGACGTTCGGGTTGTCGAAGTCGTCGGCGGCGTCGTGACGCATCCCGAGGCGTTCCATGACCCGACGCGAGCGGGTGTTCCCGTGCGTCGTGAACGAGACGATCTCGTCGAGCGCGAGCGTCGTGAAGCCGAAGTCGAGCGCGGCCCGGGCGCCCTCGGTCGCGTAGCCGTGACCCCAGTGCTCACGAGCGAGGCGCCAGCCGACCTCGACGGCGGGCGTGAACGGGGCATCGAACGTCGCCGGGTTGAGCCCGACGAATCCGACGAACGAGGCATCGCCCGGCACCTCCACCGCCCACAGCCCCCACCCGCGCTCCTCGAGCCCCAGTTCGATGCGGTCGACGAGAGTGTTGCTCTGGACACGGTCCAGCGGCTTCGGGAAGTGCTCCATCACCACCGGGTCGGCGTTGAGCGCGGCGAAGGGCTCCCGGTCGTCGTTTCGCCATCGACGGAGGAGGAGGCGCGGCGTGCGGAGCTCGAAATCGACGGCCACCACCGTTCTGTATGTCACGCGGCCGGTGTCGGGCAAGCCCTTGCGAGCGTCGGCGACAAGGTGCCGCCGCCGGCGGCGTCCGTAGACTGTTCGGGATGACCGAGCCCCGTCGCTTCTTCATCCGGACGTTCGGATGTCAGATGAACGAGCACGACTCCGAGCGGATCGCGGGGCTGTTCGCCGCCGAGGGCATGCAGCCCACCGACGACGTCGAGCAGGCCGACGTGGTCGTGTTCAACACCTGCTGCGTGCGCGAGAACGCCGACAACAAGCTCTACGGCCACCTCGGACGGGCGAAGGAGCTCAAGGAGCGACGACCTGACATTCAGATCGCTGTCGGAGGTTGCCTGGCCCAGAAGGACCGCGAGCTCATCATGGAGCGCGCCGCCCACGTCGACGTCGTCTTCGGCACCCACAACCTCGCCCACGCGCCGTCGCTACTGGAGCGGGCGCGACTCGAAGGTTCGATTGTCGAGATCCTGGAGGAGCACGAGGCGTACCCGTCGGCCTTGCCCGCCCGACGAGACGTCGCTCACTCGGCCTGGGTCACGATCCAGATTGGCTGCGACAACTCGTGCACGTTCTGCATCGTCCCGATCGTCCGCGGCCGCGAGGTGAGCCGACGCCTGGGTGACATCGTGCGCGAGGTCGAGGAGCTCGCCGCCGACGGCGTCACCGAGGTCACCCTGCTCGGGCAGAACGTGAACTCGTACGGCCGGGACCTCGGCGCCGGCCAGTACTCGCCACGTTTCGCCGATCTTCTGCGGGCGGTCGACGCCGTGGGCGGGATCCGCCGCATCCGGTACACGTCGCCGCATCCGAAGGATCTCCGGCCCGAGACGATCGCGGCGATGGTCGAGTCCGACGCAGTGTGCGAGCACCTGCACCTGCCCCTTCAGGCGGGCAGCGACCGCACCTTGGCCCGCATGCACCGCGGCTACAGCGCCGAGCGCTACCTCCAGAAGCTCGCCGCCGCCCGCGCCGCGATCCGGGATCTCGCCGTGACCACAGACCTCATCGTCGGCTTCCCCGGCGAGACCGAGGAGGACTTCCGCCGGACGCTCGACGTGGTCGACGAGGCGGAGTACGACGCCGCTTACACGTTCGTGTTCTCACCCCGCCCTGGTACGCCCGCGGCCGACATGACCGACGAGCGCGTCCCTGTCGACGTCACCCAGGACCGGATGCACCGGCTGGTTGAAGTGGTGGAGCGGAACGCGCTCCGTCGCCACGAGGCGCGCCTCGGCAAGGTCGAGGAGGTGCTCGTGGACGGGCCGTCGAAGAAGGACTCGACGGTCGTGTCCGGTCGCACGCGCCAGAACAAGCTCGTCCACTTCGCGGCCGCCGATGCCGCCGCCCAACCGGGGGCGCTCGTCGACGTCCGCATCACGCACGCCGCGCCGCATTGGCTGCGCGGCGAGACCGTGAAAGTCGTCGCGCCCGCCCGCGGCAGCCGAACCCGGATCCCGCTGGCGGTGGTCTAGTCACGGTCACGCACCTCGCCCTGGTCGGTCCCACGGCATCGGGGAAGTCGGCGCTGGCGCTGGGTGCCGCGCACGCGTTGGGCGACGTCGAGATCGTCTCGCTGGACTCGATGCAGGTGTACCGCGGCCTCGACGTCGGCACGGCCAAACCGTCGCCGGCCGAGCGCGCTGCCGTCCCGCATCACGTGATCGACGTCGCCGAACCGGCCGAGGATTGGTCGGCGGTCCGCCACCAGGTCGCAGCCCGTGCCGCCGTCGCCGAAATCGAAGGGCGCGGCAAGCGCGCCCTCCTCGTCGGTGGGACCGGCCTGTACCTGCAGGCCGTCGTCGACGACCTCCGCTTCCCCGCCGAGGACCCCGATCTACGGGCCGAGCTCGAGGCGTGGACGGCCGAGCCCGGCGGCGTGGGCGCCGCCTACGACGAGCTGCGGCGGCGGGATCCCGAGGCGACGACGAAGATCGACCCGCACAACGCGCGGCGGATCGTGCGGGCGCTCGAGGTGATCAGACTCACCGGCAAGCCGTTCTCCTCCTCCGGGCCCGGGGTCGACCAGTTCGGCTCGACGGCGTTCGCGGTGCGAATCGTCGGCGTGTGGATCCCACGCGGCGCGCTGAATGCCCGCATCGCGGCTCGGTTCGCGGCGATGCGCCACGCCGGCCTCGTCGAAGAGGTGCAGCGGCTGCTCGACGGGACGCGCATCTCGCGCACCGCAGCGCAGGCCATCGGCTACCGGGAGCTCATCGCCGCGCTCTCGGAGGGGACATCGCCGGACGATGCCTTCGAGACCGCAGTCCGGCGGACGCGCTCCTTCGCCCGCCGCCAGCGCATGTGGTTCCGGCGCGACCCCCGGATCACGTGGCTCGGAGCCGTCGACAATCCGTGCGCCGTCCTGCCTACGCTGCTGGCAACCTGGGACGCATGACCGGACCCCTCCGGCTCTCGAAGCTCCATGGCGCCGGCAACGACTTCCTCGTGACGACGGCACCGGACGGCCTGGGGCCCGATGCCGCGGTTGCCGCGCGCCTGTGCGACCGCCACCGGGGGATCGGCGCCGACGGGCTCATCACGCTCCTCCCGGGCCGGGACGGCGCCGATTGCACGATGGAGCTGCGCAACGCCGACGGCGGGTCGGCCGAGATGAGCGGGAACGGGATCGGCTGTCTCTCCTGGGTCGCGGTCCGCGAGGGTCTCGGCGACGGGAAGCGCCTCGTCGTGGACACCGGCGGCGGACGCCGGGAGGTGGAGCTCGACGTCGACCGGGGGACGGGCGAGCTCGTCGGCGCTACCGTCGACATGGGCCGGGTGACGTACGAGCCGGCCGACATTCCGCTCGACGCCCCGAGCGCGTTCGACCTCGAGGTCACGTTCCACGGCGTCACCTACCACGGCGACGCCGCCGGCATGGGGAACCCCCACCTCGTGCTGCTCGTCGACGACCCGGGGACGACGCGCGTCACCCAGCACGGCCCGCATCTGGAGACCGACGCCCGCTTTCCGAATCGCACCAACGTCGAGTTCGTCGCCGTCGGCGCCGAGGACGAGCTCAGCATGCGGGTGTGGGAGCGCGGCGTCGGCGAGACGCTGTCGTGCGGCACCGGCGTGTGCGCGTCGGCTGCCGTTGCCCACCGGCGCGGGCTCGTCGGCAACCACGTGAACGTCCGAGTCCCGGGCGGCGTGCACGAAGTCGACCTCGGCGAGACGATCCGGCTGCGCGGCCCTGTCACGCACGTGTTCGACACGGAGGTGACCCTCGGGTGAGCAACCGCGAAGGCCGCCAGCGTCGTCGCCTCACCGCGACCGAGGTCGACTTCGGTGTCGTCGAGCAACGAGCGCTCCTGATCGGTACGGGCACCGGCACCCGGTCGCTCGACGAGGCCGAAGCGAGCCTGTCCGAGCTCGCCCAGCTCACGGACACCGCCGGCGCCGATCCCGTCGAGTCCGTGCTGCAGCGGCGCAATGCACCCGATCCCGCCACGTACATCGGCGCCGGGAAGGCCGACGAGCTGCGTGGCCTCGCCGACGCGCTCGACGTCGACGTCTTCGTGTTCGACGACGAGCTGACGCCGGCGCAGCAACGCAACCTGGAGAAGAAGTTCGCGCGCGACGTCGTCGACCGTGTGGCCCTGATCCTCGACATCTTCGCCCAGCACGCCCGCAGCCAGGAGGGCATGGTCCAGGTGGAGCTGGCCCAGCTGCGCTACCGGCTGCCGCGGCTGCGAGGCCGGGGCACCGAGCTGAGCCAGCAGGCGGGCGGCATCGGCACCCGCGGCCCGGGCGAGACCCAGCTCGAGGTCGATCGGCGCCGCATCCAGCGCCGCATGAACAAGCTCGAAGCCGAGCTCGAGCGTCTCGCCAAGACCCGCGCTACCCAGCGCAAGGCCCGCCGGCGGCGCGAGCTCCCGACGGTGTCGCTCGTCGGGTACACGAACGCCGGCAAGTCGACCTTGCTGAACCGGCTGACACGCGCCGACGCCCTCGTCGAGGACCGGCTGTTCTCGACGCTCGATCCGACAACGCGTCGCCTGCAGCTTCCCGGCGGCGAGATCGCGCTCCTCAGCGACACGGTCGGGTTCGTCCGCCGCTTGCCGCACCAGCTCGTGGAGGCGTTCCGCTCGACGTTGGAGGAGGTCGCCCAGGTCGACACGCTCGTCCACGTCGTCGACGCCGGCGCCCCCGACGCCGAGCAGCAGGTCGAGGCCGTACGGGCCGTCCTGCGTGACATCGGGGCCGCCGACCGCCCCGAGCTGCTTGCGGTCAACAAGATCGACCTCGCCGATCCGAGCGTCGTCGACGACCTGCTGTCGGCCCACGCCGAGGCGGTGGCGGTGTCGGCGGCAACGGGCGAGGGTGTCCCGAAGCTCGAGGAGGCCATGGCCGCCCGCCTGCGGGCGCTCGATCCCGTCGTGGAGCTCGCCGTCCCCTACGAGCGGGGCGACGTCGTCGCCGCGTTGCATCGCGAAGGGGACGTGCTCGTCGAGGTGCACGGCGACCGGGAGACCCGCGTCCGCGCTCGCATCCCCGAATCCGGGGTGCGGCGCTTCCGCGAGTTCGTCGTGGCCGACGGGGAGCCGACGAGCTCCGCGAACGGGCCCGGATAGCCCGCAACCGCGCCCATAGGATGGATTCGTGGCCGCGACAGGGTTCGTACCTCCGCCGTACCCACACGATCGCCTCGCCGAGCTCAGCGCGACCGCGGCAGCCGTTCCCGGCGGCATCGTCGACTGTTCGGTGGGAACTCCGGTCGATCCGATGCCCGAGGTCGCGCGGCGCGCGCTCACCGACGCCGCTGCCTCCGCCACCGGGTATCCCGCCGCCATCGGCGCGCCCGCGTACCGCGAGGCGGCGGCCGGGTGGATCGGCCGGCGTTTCGGCGTGCCCGTCGCGCCGGACGCGGTCGTGGCGTGCGTCGGCACCAAGGAGCTGGTTGCGTCGCTGCCGCGGGTGCTTGCGCTGCGCGATCCGTCGCGCGACAGCGTGCTCTACCCGGACGTCGCGTACCCGACCTACGAGATGGGCGCCCGACTCGCCGGCCTGCGGGCGGTTCCAGTTCCGCTCGACGAGCGGTGGCTCCTCGACTTGTCCCGTGTCGCCGAGGACGACGCAGAGCGCGCACTTCTCGTGTGGGTGAACGAGCCGGGCAATCCGACCGGTTCGTCAGGAGGGAGCGACCATCTCCGCGCCGTCGCCGACTGGGCCCGGAGCCGGGGTGCGATCGTGGCCAGCGACGAGTGCTACGCCGAGTTCACCTGCGGCGCCACCGGCGCGCCGGCCGCGCCGGCGACGATCCTGGCGCACCGTCACGACGAGGCGCTCGCGGTCCACTCGCTGTCGAAGCGGTCCAACATGGCTGGCCTGCGGGCCGGGTTCGTCGCCGGCGACGCCGCGCTCGTCAGCTACCTCGGCGAGGTTCGCAAGCACGCCGGTTTGATGACGCCGACGCCCGTGCAGGCCGCCGCCACCGCCGCGCTCGGTGACGACCTCCATGTCGACGAGCAGCGGGCGCGGTATGCCCGTCGCCGGGCGGACGCGCTCGACGCGCTGGGCGCGTTCGGCCTTGCACACGACGGCGGACCGTCGACCTTCTATCTGTGGTTGCGGGGCGCCGAGGCGGCCGAGAGCGGGTGGGCGACCGCCCGCCGCCTCGCCGAGAGCGGCCTCCTCGTCGCGCCGGGCGATCTCTACGGGCCGGGCGGCGCCGCCCATGTGCGGCTCTCCCTCACGCAGCCCGACGAGCGCCTCGCCCTCGCGTTCGACCGTCTCACCACGAAGGAGCGCGTGTGAGCGACCTCGCGGAGCAGGTGACGCGCCTGTGGGACGGGCGCGACGACCTCGACGCTGTCATGCCGCGACCGGAGGCGCGCACCGTGGTGCACGACGCCATCGATCTGCTCGACCGGGGTGAGGCGCGCGTCGCCGAGGTGGTCGACGGCGAGGCGGTCGTCCACGAGTGGTTGAAGCAGGCGATCCTCCTGCTGTTCCGGCTCGAGGACCTCGCCGTTGTCGAAGCCGGGCCGTTCGAGTACCACGACAAGCTCCCGCTCAAGCACGACTACGCGTCGGCGCGGGTGCGTGTCGTCCCCGGCGGTTCCGCCCGGTGGGGCTCCTACCTCGCGCCGGGCGTGATCCTGATGCCGTCCTACGTGAACATCGGCGCCCGTGTCGGCGCCGACACCATGGTCGACACGTGGGCGACCGTGGGCTCGTGCGGCCAGATCGGGGAGCGCGTGCACCTCGCGGGGGGCGTTGGCATCGGCGGCGTCCTCGAGCCGCCGCAGGCTGCGCCCGTGATCGTCGAGGACGACGCGACGGTCGGCAGTCGCTGCATGATCACGCAGGGCGCGCGCGTCGGACAGGGCAGTGTGCTCGGGGAGGGCGTCATCCTGAACCCGGCCATCCCCGTGATTGACGCCGAGACGGGGGAGGAGGTCGGGCGCGGCGTCGTGCCGGCTTGGTGCATCGTCGTGCAGGCGATCCGCAAGCGTGAGTTCCCGGGCGGCGAGTTCGGGCTCCCGTGCGCCTTGATCCTGCGACGCCTCGAACCGGGCGAACGGGCCGACAAGGCGAAGCTCAACGAGATCCTGCGTGAGCACGGCGTCACTTCCTGATCTGCTCGCCGCGCCGGCGGACGACCTGCTCATGTTGACCGCAGCAGTGGTCGCGGTTCCGTCGGTCAGTCACGACGAGCGAGAGCTCGCCGACCGAGTCGAGAGCCGCCTCGCCGAGCGTGCCCCCGGTCTCGCGCTGGCCCGCGTCGCGAACAACGTGATCGTGCGCACCGAGCTCGGCCGCGATCGGCGTGTCCTGCTCGGAGGTCACCTTGACACCGTGCCGGGCAACGGTAACGAGACCCCCCGCTTCGACGGCGACGTGCTGCACGGGCTGGGGTCGGCCGACATGAAGGGTGGCCTGGCGGTGCTCCTTCGCCTCGCCGAGGAGATCTCCGTCGGTCGTGAGCCCCGTGTCGACTGCACGCTGTTCTTCTACGAGAGCGAAGAGATCGCCGACGAGTTCAACGGGCTCCGGTGGGTGTTCGGCGAGCAGCCCGAGCTGCTGGCGGGCGACTTCGCCGTGCTGCTCGAGCCAACGGGTGGACGTGTCGAGGCCGGATGCCAGGGCACGCTGCACGTTCGCGCCTACTTCGACGGCGAGCGAGCGCACTCGGCGCGGCCGTGGCAGGGGAGTAACGCCATCCACGCCGCCGCCGAGGTACTGCACCGGCTGGCGGCGCACGAGTCCGACACGGTGACGGTCGACGGTCTCCCGTATCGCGAGTCGCTCCAGGTCGTGCGCATCGACGGCGGTGTGGCCAACAACGTGGTGCCCGACTCGTGCACGCTCGTGGTCAACCGGCGCTTCGCCCCCCTTTACTCCGTCGACGAGGCGCGCGCTCAGGTGCAGCACCTGCTGGCTGGCGCGGATGAGATCGAGCTCCTGAACGCATCGCCGGCGGCTCCACCCAACCTCGACCACCCCTTCGTGGCGGAGTTCGTCGACACGCTTGGCGTCGACGTCGAGCCGAAGCTCGGCTGGACCGACGTCGCCCGGTTCGCGTCCCGGGGCGTGCCGGCGGTGAACTTCGGCCCCGGCGATCCCGAGGTGGCGCACACCGCCAACGAGCGTGTGACCCGGGCGTCGCTCGAGCAGTGCTACGCCGCGCTCGCGCAGTTCCTCGGGGTCGCCGCCTGAGCGGTACCGCTCAGAGCTTGCGGAGCACCGTGACGACGCGGCCGTAGATGACGACGTCGCCGGCGTCGTAGACGAGCTCGTCCATGTCCTCGTTCGCCGGCTTGAGCACGATCTTGCCCCGCCGGCGGGCGAAGGTCTTCACCGTCGCCTCCTCGCCCGGGATGCCGGCGACCACGATCTCGCCCGGCTCGGCGGTGTTCTGCTGGCGGACGACGACATGGTCGCCGTCGAAGATGCCCACGTCGATCATCGAGTCGCCCCGCACCCGCACCATGAAGAGCTGACCCCGGCCGGTGAAGTCCTCGGGCAGTGGGAGGAGCTCCTCCACGTTCTCGGCTGCGAGGACGCCCGTCCCGGCGGCGACGTCGCCGACGAGCGGGATGTTGCGCACGGGCCGGCGCTCGACCGCCGCGCCCGAGCCGGGCTCGAAGCGCACCTCGATGGCGCGCGGCTTCGTCGGGTCGCGGACGAGGTAGCCCTTGTCCTGCAGGGCGGCGAGGTGGGCGTGGACCGTCGAGCTCGACGACAGGCCGACGGCCTCGCCGATCTCCCGGACGCTCGGGGGATAGCCGCGGCCGCGCACCTCGGCGTCGATGAACTCGAGCACCTGGCGCTGTCGGGCGGTCAGGTCGGTCATGGCTCGGCCTCCAACGTTCGAACGGGCCCGAACGGGTCCGGCAGGGGTCGCGACGCCTTCTGAGACGCCTTCACGCACGGTAACACGATCAGGCGTTCGGGGCAAACATCTGTTCGAATCCGGCCTTGACCCGGAACGCGTGTTCGTGGTTGGATGCGAACAGGCGTTCGGCCCACCGAGTTGGATCTCCCGGGTGGGTCGAGCCACGCCGGGGAGCGGCCTGCTCCCCGGCGCAGTCGTCAGGCGTAACTGTCACACCCTCGTGGTTCGCTACGGGGGACGGAAACCGGCCGGGGTGCGCGATCCAGCGAGAGAGCGAGAACCGAGCCGGCGGGAGCGAGAAGAGAGCGAGAGAGAGCAAGAGAGAGCGAGCGAGAGAGAAAGAAAGAGAGAAGGAGGTACGTGGGATGGCCGCCGCCATGACCACCCCGAGGTTCGAGATGGAGCCCGCCGTTACTCGCACGGTCCGGCGGGCCGGGCCCCGCTCCGTCGCCCGGCGCGGGCGCCGATCCTCGGCCGCCACCTACTGGCGCCGGCGCGCCGTCGCCGTCGCGATCGGGCTGGCGGCGCTGGTGATGGCGGGGAAGGCGGGTGCCGCGCTCGGGGGCTCACCCCTCGCAGTCCCCGAGCGCCGCCCGGCCACGTCCCCATATGTCGTGCAACCGGGCGACTCGCTGTGGTCGATCGCGGCGCACTTCGAGCCGGGCCGTGACCCGCGCCCCCTCGTCGACGCGCTCGCCGCCGCGCGCCGCGGCGCGCCGCTCGTGCCCGGCGAGGTGATCACCCGGCCCGGGTAAGGGAAGCGGCGCGGTGAACGCCCCCACTCCGCCCTTCGGCGACGCTCGGGAGGGGGAGAGGCTGTAACGCAACGCAGTCTCTCTTCGGGTAGGTATCGATAAAACTGGGGCGTGCGCGGCTGAGTCGTTTCGGCGGGCTGCGGCGTGTGGGAGCAGACGGCGGGTCTTTGTCGGCCGGGTCGGTTGAGCCTTCGCTCTGGCGGTGGTGCGGATGTTCAGCCTTTGGGCGGGGAAAGGGGTCGGCCGTGGATCTGGACCTGTTGACGACCGTCGTGCGCGACGACGGGTCGAGCCGCACCCTGTTCGTGACGGGAGTTGGATGTTTCCACCGCTCCCGTCTTCGAGAGCGCAGCCGGCGAGGCGCTCGACGGGCAATGCGACGAGCTCTGCCTCAACCTGACCCTCGTCACGTTCGTCGACTCGACGGGAGCACGCGCGATCGTTCACGCGTACAACACCGCCGAGCTGCTCGGTACCCGCCTTGTGATCCACTCGCCGGCACCCGAAGTGCGCAGAGTGCTCGAACTCACGGGACTCGACCGAGTCACGGACATCAAGGACGGAAGACCAGCTCGCAAACCGTCCGCATGACCGCCCCAACACGCGCAGGGATGCGGGGATGCACTCCGGCCGTTCACGCGGTGCTCTATGACCTGCGGTAATCCGAACTCGCTTCCCCGGCCGCGGTGACGCCGCCCCGGCCGCGACATGGCTGGATACCGTAGGGCGGTGCGTTGCCCGTATTGCCAGACCCCGGACGACAAGGTCGTCGACTCGCGCCCCGCCGAGGACGGCGCCGCCATCCGGCGCCGGCGCGAGTGCCTCGCGTGCGGCCGGCGCTTCACCACGTACGAGCGCCTCGAGGAGCTTCCGTTGATGGTCGTGAAGCGAGGCGGCACGAGAGAGCCCTTCGACCGGGCGAAGGTCGAGGCCGGCATCCAGCGGGCGGTGACGCACCGTCCGGTGCCCGAGGGTGCCGTGGAGACGATCGCGGCCGAGATCGAGGACGAGCTGCGTGCCGAGAGTGCCGAGGTCGCCAGCGAGCGGGTCGGGCTGGCGGTGCTCGAGCGGCTCCGGGTGCTCGACCCCGTCTCGTACCTGCGGTTCGCGTCCGTCTACAAGGGCTTCGAGGACGTCACCGACTTCGAGCGCGAGGTGGCCGTGCTCCAGAAGTCGACCGAGCCGAAGCGCCACCCCGCTCCGTCCCGCTGATCCCCGGCCTTGTGCGCGAATTCACCAGCGGAATCTTCCGCTCTGCCGTCTGACCTGCGGTGACGCCACCGCCCCCGGTGCCGCCACCGTTGACACGGCCGTAATTACGGTGGTGTAATGAGCCTCCGCATGTCGTGGTGATCGCATCGGCGACCGCTATATCTTGGGGTCAGCGGTGACGCGGCCGGATCCAGGGCGCGAACAAGACCCGAGGCAAGAGCGAGAAACCAAGAGCGGAAACAAGGGGGAGACGGTCGATGGCGATGGCGCCGGAGCAGATAGGGATCGGGATCCGCCGGTACTTCACCGAGGCGGGCACGCATCCGTACGACACCCTCGAGTGGGAGCTTCGTGAAGCCCGCATCCCCAACTACCGCGACGGCACGGACGCCTTCTTCCAGCCCGACGTCGAGTTCCCGGTCAGCTGGTCGCAGAACGCGACCAATATCGTCGCCCAGAAGTACTTCCGGGGCACTCTCGGCACCCCCGAGCGGGAGTCGTCGCTGCGCCAGGTCATCGATCGCATCGCTGACACCATCGCCGACTGGGGCGTCCGCGACGGCTACTTCGTCGACGACGACGAAGCTGAGATCTTCCGCGACGAGCTGAAGTACGTCCTCGTGCACCAGCGCGCCGCGTTCAACTCGCCCGTGTGGTTCAACATCGGTGTGCGGGGCGTGCCGCAGCAGGCGAGTGCGTGCTTCATCCTGGCCGT
>DATFXL010000012.1:0-11308 GCA_035316025.1 Acidimicrobiia bacterium | reverse complement strand
CCGGGCAAGGTCGCCGCCGACACCAAGCAGTACCTGTACCTGGACCCGACGCGGCTCCTCGAGCGGGCGCCCTCCATGTGGGACCCGAACATCGGGCTGGGCACGGTCACCCACCAGAACATCGGCTACCTCTTCCCGATGGGGCCCTACTACTGGGTCCTCGAGAACGTGGGCATCCCGAGCTGGGTCGCGCAACGGCTGTGGCTCGGAAGCCTCGTGTTCTTCGCCGGGCTCGGCGTCCTCTATCTCCTTCGCACGATCGACATGCGCGGTCCGGGCGCGGTAGTCGCGGCGCTCGCGTACATGCTCAGCCCGTACGTCCTCCACTACTCGGCCCGCATCTCGGTGATCCTGCTGCCGTGGGCGGGACTCGGGTGGATGCTCGGCCTGACGGTGCGCGCGTTGCGCAAGGGCGGATGGCGATATCCCGCCGCGTTCGCCATCGTCGTGCAGATCGTCGGTAGCGTGAACGCGACCGCGCTCGTGTTCGCGCTCATCGTGCCGCTGCTCTGGGTGCCGTACGCGGTCTGGATCACGCGTGAGGTGGACTGGAAGCGGGCCGCGCTCACTCTCGGGCGCATGGGTGTCCTCACGCTCGGCGCGTCGTTGTGGTGGATCGCCGGCCTCTGGGCACAGGGCAGCTACGGCATCGACATTCTCAAGTACACAGAGACAGTCAAAACCGTCGCGACCGCCGGAGTCGCCCCCGAGGTGCTGCGCGGCCTCGGCTACTGGTTCTTCTACGGCGGCGACAAGCTCGGCAACTGGATCGAAGCGAGCGTCCACTACACGCAGAATCGCCCGCTCATCGTCGCCAGCTACGCGGTCCCGACGCTGGCCCTCCTGGCAGCGGCGTTCATCCGCTGGCGCCACCGGTTCTACTTCGCCGTCCTGATGGTCGTCGGTGTGGCGATCGCGGTCGGCGCGCACCCGTTCGACGACCCGTCGCCGTTCGGCGCGCTGCTCAAGGCCTTCGCCGACAGCTCGAATGCCGGTCTGGCTCTGCGAAGTGTCGGGCGGGCAGTGCCGCTCGTCGCGCTAGGCGCGGCCGTGCTGCTGGGCGCGGGCGTGTCGGCATTCGTGCGCTGGCTCGACCGACGCAACCTCCACCGCTACGCCCTCGCCGTCGTAGGAATCGTCGGCGCGATCGTGATCGCGGCGCTGCCGGCCCTCTGGAACGGCGACTACTACGGAAAGAACCTTCAGCGCCCCGAGACCATCCCGAACTACTGGACGCGGGCGATCTCAGCCGTCGACGGGCAACCGCACGACACGCGCGTCCTCGAGGTCCCGGGATCGGATTTCGCGTCCTACCGGTGGGGCAACACGGTCGACCCGATCACACCGGGGCTGATGGACCGGCCGTACGTGGCCCGTGAGCTCATCCCGTACGGCACGCCGGAGACGAACGATCTCCTCAACGCACTCGACGGGCGGATGCAGGAAGGACTGCTCGACCCGAACGCGATCGCGCCCATCGCCCGGCTGATGAGCGCGGGTGACATCCTCGTGCGCAACGACCTGCAGGTCGACCGCTACAACCTGGTGCGCCCGAAGCAGATGGAGCAGCTCCTCACCCCACCGCCGGCCGGGATCGGGCCGCCGACGGGGTACGGAACGAGCCTCGGGCCTCCGCTCGACTTCCCTTTGTTGGACGAGAAGGCGCTGACGATCCCGGCCGGGACACCCGACCCACCTCCGGTGGCCGTCTACCCCGTCGAGAGCGCGCCCCCGATCGTGCGGGCCCAGCCGGGGAGCGGGTCGCTGGTCGTCGCCGGCGGGGGTGACGGGCTCGTCGACCTCGCGGGCCTGGGCATGCTCGATGGCAAGGCCATCGTCCAGTACTCGGCGTCCGACGCCGGCCATCCCGCCGAGCTGCGCAAGGCGACCGACGCCGACGGCGCCGAGCTCGTCGTCACGGACTCCAACCGGCGTCGGGCCCGGCGCTGGAGCACCGTGCGCGAGAACGTGGGGTACACGGAACGGCCGGGCGAGAAGCCCCTCGTGCACGACCCGTCCGACGCCCGACTGGACGTGTTCCCCGGCGCGGGCGACAACTCGTCCACCGTCACGGAACAGCGCGGGGCCACCGTGGAGGCATCCGCCTACGGCAACAACATCTCGTACACCCCCGAGGACCGCCCCGCGCGCGCGATGGACGGCGATCTCCGTACAGCCTGGAAGGTTGGCGACTTCGGCCCCGTCGAGGGCGAGCACATCCGGGTCACGCTCGACAAGCCCGTCACGACCGACCACATCAACCTCGTGCAGCCCCTCTACGGCGATCGCAACCGCTGGATCACCAAGGCCACGATGCGCTTCGGCGACGGACACGAGATGACCGCGGATCTCGGCGACGAGTCCCGCACGGACGCCGGGCAAACCCTGACGTTCCCACGTCGTACCGTGAAGTCGTTCGACATCACGATCGACGAGACGAACCTCGGCAAGCGGGCGAGCTACAGCGGTGTGAGTGGCGTCGGCTTCTCCGAGATCCGCATTCGTGACCAGGCGCCTGACGCGCAGGACGTGCGCGTGGAGGAGGTCACGCGCATGCCCGTCGACCTCACGCGCGACGTCGGCCGCAACTCTCTCGACCATCGCCTCGTCTACTCGATGAGCCGATCGCGCACGATCCTCGTGCCGCCCCGGTACTCCGAGGACGAGCGCAACCTCGTGCGCGCGTTCGCCGTGCCCGCGACACGGCAGTTCGCCGTGGCCGGAACGGCGCGCCTCTCCACCGCGGCGCCGGACCAGCTCGTCGACCAACTCGTCGGCATCCCCGGCGCGGACGCCGGCGGGGTCACGGCCTTGTCCTCCGCGCGCCTTCCTGGTGATTTGCAGGCCCGGGCCTCGTCCGCGATCGACGGCGACCCGTCCACCTCCTGGACGACGCCCTTCGCCACGCCGGTTGGACAATGGCTCGAGGTCGACGCCGCCCAACCGGTCACGTTCGACCATCTCGACCTGCAGGTCGTCGCCGACGGCCGCCACTCCGTTCCTACGCGCCTGCGCATCGACGCCGACGGGCAGACCCGCACAGTCGATGTGCCGCCCATCGCAGACCAGCGCGCCGAGAACGGGACCACGCCCGTCACGGTGTCGTTCGAGCCGATCACGGCGAGGAACGTGCGCGTCACCATCGAGGCGGTACGCGAAGTGACGACACGTGAGTACTACTCGAACAGCCCGATCGTCACGCCGGCGGCGCTCGCCGAACTGGGCATCCCGGGCGTGCAGCGGCCGCAGGTGAGCGACTCGCTCGTGGGCGCATGCCGCGCCGACCTGCTCACCATCGATGGCATACCGCTCCCGGTCCGGGTGACCGGCGCGACCGCCGACGCGACCGCGGGCAAACCGCTCGCCGTCGAACAGTGCGACCCGGCGACGGGGACGGCGTCGTCGACGCCGGTGGCGCTCGACCGCGGGCAACACGTCCTGCGGTCGGCGCTCGGAGTCGACACCGGCATCGACCTCGACGGCATGGTCCTCGGCTCCGAAGCCGGGGGTGCGCCACTGGACCTCGGCGCACGCGGCGCTGTAACGCCCGCCGCCCCGACGACCAGTGCACCCAAGGTCGAGACCGTCTCGTCGGGACGCACGAGCATGAAGCTGCGCGTCACCGGGGCCGCTGCCCCGTTCTGGCTCGTGCTCGGTCAGAGCCACAACCGCGGCTGGGTCGCCTCCGTCGACGGGCATGACCTCGGCGAAGGCAAGCTCGTCAACGGCTACGCCAACGGCTGGCGCATCGACCCCAAGGGCGGCCGCACGTTGGACGTCACGCTCACGTGGACGCCACAACGCACGGTGTGGATCGCGTTGGCGATCTCGGGTGTCTCGATGTTGCTGTGCATCGCCCTCGCGCTCGGTCTGCTGACGCGCCGTCACCGCGCGCTGGCGGTACAGACATCGGGAGCGACCGGCACAGTCGACGAGCCGCCGGTCTTCCGCTGGCCTTTCGTGGCCGCCGGCGCCCGCCCGCGCGGCCTCGTCGTCGCGGCCACTGCGATCGGCGCCGGGCTCGTTGCCGCCGTGCTGATCAAGCCGTTGCCGGGGCTGCTCGTCGGCCTGCTCGTGCTAGCCGCTCTGCTCCGGGCGCGCTGGCGCGCCGCGCTCGCCATCGGCGCGCCCATCGCGTTGGGCCTTGCCGCGCTCTACGTGCTAGCAGAGCAGACGCTCAACAAGTATCCACCAGTGTTCGAGTGGCCGACGTTCTTCGATCGGGTGCACGTGCTCGGCTGGCTCGCGGTCGCATTGCTCGCCGCCGACGCGCTCGTCGAGGTCGTCCGCACAGGGCGCCGGCGGCCCGCTGATCGAGCGCCGGGCCCTGCGGAACGGGAGGACCGATGAAGAGCCTGAGCCGAGTAGGTGTCGCGTTCGCAGCTGTGGTCATCACGATGGCCACGCTGACGACGGCATCGACCGGCGTGGCCGCGGCCCGCGACAGCAGCAGCGACCTCGAGCGGGTCATGAAGTCCGGGGACGAGCTGGCCAAGTCGGGGAGTGCGAAGTTCCGCGGCACGACGGCCACCGCCGGCGGTGGCGGCCGGGTCACCTTCGACGGCTCGGTCGACTTCAAGAACCAGACCGGCGAGTACTCGGTCGACGTCGCGTCGATCGGCCTCCAGGGCCGAGGCAAGGTGAAGGTCCTCCTCATCGGGGGCGTGATGTACCTGAGCCTCGATGCGCTCGAGGGCGGCGACTCCGCTTCGATGCCCCAGCTGGCCGGCAAGAAGTGGCTGAAGCTCGACCCTCAGGTGTTCGGCGGTGAAGGCGCGGTCGGTCAGAGCAACCCCAGGGGCGGTGTCGACGCGCTGCGGGGAGTGAAAGACGTGAAGCGCGTCGGCAGTGAGCGGATGCGTGGGACGGGCACCACGCGGTACCGCGTCACGATCGACGCCCAGCAGGCCGTCGACAACGCGCCGGAGAACGAGCAGGCCGAGGTACGAAACAGCGTCGCCGCCTTCGGTTCCGACAACATTCCTGCCGACGTCTGGATCGACGGGAAGGGTCGTCTCCGCAAAGTGCGGTTGCACATCGCAGCATCGCCGTCCACGGCCAAGGGGTCCGTCGCGTTCGAGTACTTCGACCTGGGCGCACGGGTGCACGTGGAGGAACCGCCGGCGAGTGAGACCGTCGATTTCCTCGAGGTGCTCGGCGGGAGCCCGACGACGGGGGGATCGGGATGAGCAGGAAGCCGCGGTTCGACCTTGGGCACATCAATGCGTCGTCGGCGGCGCGGTCCGGGCGCCGGCCGAGGGCGGTGACTGCGGTGTCCCGCGTCACGGGCTGACCGCGGCCGAGGCTCGTGCCGGCACGTCGGCGGGTGATCGAGCGGGCGTATCGCCGGCTCGGGCCGGCCCCGTCGTGCACTGCGGGCGAGCGGCGGTGGCTGCTCGTAATCATGCTCGCGGCGACGGTGCTGCGCCTGGCTTGGGTGCTGTACGCCGCACGCGAGCCTCGCGGGTTCCACGATCCGAGCCTCTATGAGGTCTTCGCGACGCGGATCGCTGACGGGCACGGATTCACCGCCGCCAATGGCGAGGCGACCACCTACTACCCGGTGGGATACGTCGGCGCGCTCGGAGCCGTTATGTGGTTTGTCCGCCTGGCGCCGATCCACGAGAACGTTCCGTTGACGGCTGGACTGTTCAACCTTGTGCTCGGGGTCGGCACCGTGTGGCTGATCTTCGAGATCGGCCGGCGACTCTTCGACAATCGTGTTGGTCTCGTTGCCGCGGCTGCCGTTGCCCTCTGGCCCAATCTGATCTTCCACACTGCCGTCATCCTCACCGAGACACTCTTCGTCTTCCTCGCCCTCGCGGCCGTGCTACTCCTCGTGGCCTTGCCTGCCGACGCGCAACGGGTTGGTTGGCGCCGGCTGGCCGCCTTCGGCGCGATCGTCGGGTTGTCAGCGCTGGTTCGGCCGATCTCGCTCGCGTTCCTGCCCGTGCTGATCGTCGTGCTCGCCGTGGCCGGCGCCGGCTGGCGAAACGTCCTCCGAGCGGTGGTCGTCGCGGCCGGCGCCGTAGCAGTTGTCCTGGCTCCATGGACGGTCAGAAACACACGCGAGACCGGTTCCTTCGTCGCGATCTCGACGAACCTGGGCGACAACCTGTGCATGAGCCGCCATCCGGGTGCGACGGGAGGGTTCCAGTCGAGCGATGCGTGCACGGTTCGGGCAACGGGAGCGACGACGGCCGAGCGGGAGGTCGAGGTGAACAATACGAACGTGCGGCGTGCGGCCCACTTCGTGAGAGCGCACCCCGCCACCGAGGCGAAGCTCGTGGTGCTGCGCGCCTACCACTCGCTCGAGAACGATTACGACGGCTTGGCGGCGTCGGAGTCGTATGGCAGCAACCACTTCATCCCGTCGGCCTTGCGGCGGGCACTGGAGATCGTCGCCGACGTCGCCTTCTTCCTGGCGTTGGTCTTGAGCGTGCTCGGCGTGCCCGCGTTCATGACCCGGCATCGTCCGTGGCGGCTGTTCTTCCTCCTCGCGGGACTCGCGCTCGCCGTGCAACCCCTGATCTTCTTCGGCGACCCCCGCTTCCACGTCCCTGTGATGCCGTTCATGGCCGTCTTCGCTGCCGTGACGCTGTGTCGTGCCCGTGATCTTCTCGCCGCGAGGAGAGTGACGGCAGTCGCAGGCGGGTAACCAGAGAGGATGGCCGAAGCCGGAGTGCTCGTGGACGTCGACGGCACGCTCGTCGAGAACAGGTTGGCGGCGATCCGCCGTCTCGTCGGGATGGGCTCGTTGCGGCCGGTGAGCGTCCTGCTCGACCACCTCGACGACAGTCCGCTCGCGACACTGTCGCAATGACCTCGCTCCAGACGCAGACAGACGAGAGTGCTCGCCTCGCCGACGCGGCGCCGACGCGAGCGGTTGCCGGCTCCGCCCCGCCGCCCGTCCGCGAAGAGGCACAGCGGCAGCAGCGGCTGCGCGCCATGAAGTGGCGTGCGACCGGGCTTCTCGTCGTCATGGCCGTCGCATTCGTCCTCGTCACCGTATTCGGGGACGCTTCGGGCTGGACCGGGTACCTCCAGGCGGCCGTGGCGGCGTCGCTCGTCGGCGGAATCGCGGACTGGTTCGCGGTGACCGCGGTGTTCCGCCACCCGCTCGGCGTGCCGATCCCGCACAGCGCCGTCATCATCGAACGAAAAGACAAGTTCGGCCAGACGCTTGGCGCCTTCGTGCAGGAGAACTTCCTCAGCCCCGACACCATGAGCGCGCGCCTTCGTGAAGCGCACATCGCCGAGCGTCTCGGCGCGTGGCTCGCCGACCGCGAACACGCGGAGGTTGTCGCCCAGCACGCCGCCGACGTCGCCGTCGAGCTCGCCGACACGATGCGCGAAGAGGACGTGCAGGATGTGCTGCACGAGCAGCTCCGGCGCGGTCTCGAGAACGTCCCACTCGCGCCGCTGGCGGGCAAGGCGCTGCTCGCTGCCACCGAAGAAGGTCGTCATCAGGAGCTTCTCGACGTCGTGTTGCGCGGGGCAGGACGCTTCCTCGACGAGAACCGCGAAACGCTGCGTACCCGCTTCGAGCAGGAGACACCGTGGTGGGTGCCATCGGCGATCGACAACCGCATCTTCGACCGGCTCCTCGACGGCATGTGCAGCTTCTTCGACCGGGTCAATACCGACACTGGCCACGAGCTCCGGTCGCGACTGGACGACTGGATCCGGGACGTCGCGGACCGGTTGCAGCACTCGCCGGAGTACCGGGAGCGCGGTGAACAGCTCAAGTTCGAGTTGCTCGACCACCCGCAGCTGCGGCAGTGGCTCGCATCCCTGTGGATCGACGCCAAGGCCGCCTTGCGCTCCCAGGCCGCCGACCCCGACTCCGAGCTGCGGGCGCGCCTCACCGACGCCATCGTCGCCGCCGGCCGGCGCGTCAGCGGCGATCCGGCGCTCGCCGGCAAGGTTGACGACGTCGTCGAGTGGGGGATCCGTTACGTGGGGGAGAACTTCCACGCCGAGATCGCTGGCCTCGTAAGCGGGACACTCGCCCGCTGGGATGCCGAGGAGACGTCACGCAAGCTCGAGCTCCTGCTCGGCCCCGATCTGCAGTTCATCCGCATCAACGGGACCGTGGTGGGCGGCTTGGTCGGCCTGGCCATCCACTTCGCGGGGAACCTGCTCTAGCCGTCCCACGGCCGGACATCGCGGTCGCGAGCGCATTTGTTTCAGAAGTGTGAGAGCGATCGTTGCCATCATGAAGCCGCACAAGCTGGACGACGTTGCCGAGGCTCTCCGTGACCTCGGCGTCAACTTTCGAACGAACGAACGCGGCCGCGACGCGATCTAGACGGCGGTCGCCGACATGGCGTCCACGGTTTCTGGGTCGCGGATGAGGTAGCCACGTCCGCGCACGCTCGTGATCGCGAGCCCCAGCGGTTCTAGCCTGCGGCGCAGTCGCGAGATGTGCACGCGGAGCGCAGTGTTGCTCCCGCCGTCCGGCCACGCGCGCGCCCGAAGCTCCTCGACGGTCACCGGCAGGCCGAAGTGCTCGACGAGGGCACGTGCCACCCGTTCGTCGACCGGCGGAAGGATCACGGTCACGCCTCGATGAGAGAGGCAGCCGTGGTCCTCGACGATCGGTGCGGGCGGGTGGCGGGCGGCGCGTTCGGCCAGTGCAGCCAGGCGGACACGCAAGTCCACGTCGTCTGCGGGGAGTCGGACCCAGTCCTCGACACAGCTCGTCCCGTTCGGAGGCGCGACGCCGGGCTCTACGAGCAGCAGGCGAGGGATCCCCAGGTGCCTGAGGCGCTCGACCGCGTCCACCTCTTCGGGCCAGCGCAGGACGAACACTTCTCGGTCCACCAGTGATCCTTTACACGAGCGCAGCCACGACGTGAACCGTCATTAACGGGTTCCTAACGCGGGTGCCCGGCTTCTGCGACTCCACCTATTCCTTTATCGGCGGCCCCGTGGCCAAGGCCCAGTACCCGGCCTCGGGTTCGACGGCGACTACGACTGCTGAGCGGTCCCGTCCTCGTGGCCGGCTGCCTTCCGGTCGAGCTCGTCGAACGCGTGGCCCTTGAACACGAAGCCCAGCCACGCGCCGAAGAACAGACCCGCGAGCGTTCCCACGGCCGCGCCCATCGCGAGAGGTCCGCCCAGCGGGACGGACTCGTAGCTCGCGTCGAAGCCGACCGCGGCCATGAACATCACGACACACGCGGGAACTGCGACGGCGATGCCGATAACGATTCCGCGCACCAGATCGTGCTCGGCTCGCCGTGTCTCCTCGAACCAGACGTCGGTGGGCTCGCCGTGCGGGAGGGCGGTGGGGTGGGGATCGGTCGCCATGGCCACCTCCTTCCAGCGTCGACGATGACGGGGCGGAGATGACTCGAGCATGAGTGCGGCTCGCGCGAACCGGACGGCAAGCCAGCGTTCCGCCGCCGAGCCAAGGATCTCGATGTCGTGACCTCCTTTTCGCATGGCCGTGCGCACTCGGCGATGCCGTGGCGGTACGCTCCTCGCCATGACGAGGGCAGGCGTGCGAGCGCGCGGGCGGCACGACTCCTGGCCGTCGGGCCATGTCGGGTGGGTCTATTCCGGTGTCTCGCGCTTCGAGAGCGGTGCCACGACGTTTCTGGCCGCCGGCGCAGCTCGCGGCGAACGGCAGATGTTCGTTGCCGACGACCCGGTCGTCGAGCAATGGCCGAAACATCTCGTGGACCGACGCGCACTCGTGATCGCCAGCGTCACCGAGATCTACGGCGACACCAGGATGGTGGTACCTACATCCCAGCGGGACACGTTCGCTGCCGCCTTGGCCGAGGCGCTCTCGGAGGGCTACACGGGGATACGTGTCGCGGCAGACAACAGCAGTCTCGTCGATACTCCCGACCGCTTGCAGGCGTGGCTCGGATGGGAAGAGGTCGCGGAGCGCTTCCTCGCGGAGAATCCCGTCACGGGGCTGTGTGCCTTCGATCGGTCACGAATCGAGTCCGCCACGCTTGCCGCGGTGCGCGGCACTCATCGGCTCTCGATGTCCGACTAGCGACCGCGCGTCGAAGATGCGCGGTCGGGATGCGCTACGTGGGGTCGTCCCATGCGACATCACCCGTGTGCTCGTCACGAAGTCGTACGCGAGTCGAGAGGTTGTCTCTGACGAAGTCAGCTGCAAGCTCGACCGCTCGCAGCGCTTCCTCAGCTGTCTCCCAGATGCTGAACGAGGCGATGCCTCCGTTGTCGAGCTCGCCGACTTCGTAACGCACGAAGCCCGGTTGGGCCTCGAAGATCGGCAGGAACCCAGCCCGGGCGATCTCGATGACCTCGGCGGCCGAGCCCGACGTCACGTCGTACAGGGCAACTCGAAAATGGCGCATTCGGTGGCCTCCTTGTCACGGTGCGCTGTGCAGTCGCTTCCCTGGCGCCTAGCCAGCACGAACCTAGGGGCCCCAGACCTCTCAGTCGACCAGCACTACACGGGCGCCGAAGCCGAACGCCTCCCATGCGCGGCCCGAACTCGGGGTCTACCATCACTTGTTGCCGTGTCGAGGGTAAGGATCGCTGTTCTCAGCGATGCGAGCGCGCCGTCTCTGGTGCTTTCAATGGTTCCTGCGTTCGCGCGAGCCGCAGGAATCGCCGCCGAAGACGAGCAGCGCCTTGCCGCCGTCGTCGGGCAACTCGTCAGCTTCACGCTCGACAACGCGTACCCTGACGACGACCTCGGCGAGATCGAGGTGACGCTCGAGGCGGGCGACGGTTCGGTTCAGGTCGCCGTGCACGACTGGGGCCTGCCGCTGACGAGCGCCGGTGGCGGATTCGGGCCGCTGCCGGAGGGGCTCGCGGCGCTTCCTCGTGACGCCCGCGATGTGCTGCTCACAAATCTCGGTGCGAACGGGAAGCGGCTGACAGCGTCGGTAACCATACGGTCAGGTGGTGATGGATCGGCGCGGTGGCACCACATCGAGGCTGCGCCCAGGCGTGCACCGACGGGCGCAGACGCTTCTGACGCGATCGAGGTGAGGGCCGCGACGCCTCAGGACGCCGAGGCGATCGCCCAGCTGCTCTACGAGAGCTACCACCTGAGCTACGTACACGCCGACTTCTACCGGCCTCAGTACTTGATGGAGGTGCTCGCCTCGGGCGGGTTGCTGTCGACGATCGCAGTTCATGACGGCCGAGTGATCGGGCACGGCGCGCTGATGCCTCGCGCTGGCGTTTCCTCCGCCGAGACGGGCGCCGCCGTCGTCCACTCCGCGTATCGCGGCCTTGGAATCTTCGGCCGCTTGTCCGAGCACACTCTCGACACGGCGATCGCGCGCGGACTTGCTTCGGTGTTCGGCGA